>NZ_WTKX01000006.1:0-152147 GCF_011378755.1 Pseudoalteromonas sp. Z1A2
AAACATAAACTTGGCTCCCCCTCCCCGACTCGAACGGGGGACCTGCGGATTAACAGTCCGTCGCTCTAACCAACTGAGCTAAGGGGGAAGCGTCTTGCCTTTCAACGGGGCGAAATATTAATGATGGAGCCGCAAAGTGTCAACATATAAAAGTCATAAATTGAAAAAAGAGGTTTATTCGTTGTTTTTGTGTTCGATCTGCGTGATTTATAGCTCTATTAAAGCTGTTTTTTTAAGAATTTAAGAATACTAATGCGAGTTTTATTATTGTTGAGTCTTTAAATTGGTTAAATTAAACACGCCATTAAAGCCACTTGTAATTAAAAAACAACTCAAAAACATAAAATTTCATTTTTTACTTTGGGGTATTCTTCGTATTTATTTACTTTTTTATTTTAATTTTCTAAAAATATACCTGCACGAATAGTCATAAAAGTATTTTTCCCTCTTAATAGTGATCCAATTTTGATCTATAAATTGAGCATTTATTATCTTCGCTCAAAAATAGAACAATCAATAACTTAACTTTGTATTAAACGTTTTTTATTTACTAACGTATAACTATGTTAAGAAGAAAAATCGGCAAGCTTGCGTTTTCAGTGTGAGTTTATAAAAATGCCACAATTAGCAAATCAACAATTGGTTGGACCTCAGCGAAAATTGCGAGTCTCTCAAGGCCTTTATAAATGCGGCTTTGAATGAGTTATCCACGGTTTCTGTGGATAACTCTGTTTATGAAACTTTAAGAACATCATCGGCACCAATGTTTTAGGGTGCTACAACGATTTCAAGCTTTTAAATCACTATTTTTTATTCATTGTAAAACAGTAGGTTATGTTTTGGTGGCTAATAGATGTAACTCCATGAATGAATTTTTTCGTAACGATAAACCAAGTAGTTGCTTTGTGTAAAAAAGCATCAGATAACACAGGGTGTTTGTAATAAAAGTTATAAAAATGTGTTTTAATTGTTTTTTGGCGTGTTTAGGCTCTATTTTAACAAAAAGATGTAAAAATCAAGTTTTACTATTTTTTAGAATATTTACTTCCGTAATTACATCAATTGTAGTGATAAATCCGTGGCTTGAACTGCCTTGATGCTTTAAAATGATTCGTTCAGTAAAAAGAGGCCTATTTATTTCATGCGCGCAATTTCAAAATCTCAGACTCGCCCAGATTTACTAAACGATCCTATCTTGCCTACATTAAAGACGATGACCATACCGATGATATTCGGCATGATCACACTAATGATGTTCAATATTGTAGACACCTTTTTTATAAGCTTACTTGGCACCGAACCACTAGCTGCCGTGAGCTTTACATTTCCGGTTACTTTTACCGTTATCAGCTTAGCAATAGGGCTGGGGATCGGTACATCAGCAGTAATAGCGAAAGCGCTCGGCAGTAATAAAATTGATGAAGCACGTTTTGATGCCAGTATTTCTTTAATGGTTGGTGTGGTTCTGGTTATTGTGTTGTCATCTGTTGGATATTTACTGATTGACCCCATATTTACTTTGCTAGGAGCGGGCGCGCAAGTATTGCCGTTAATACACGAATACATGAATGTATGGTTTATCGGTAGCGTATTTTTAATAACCCCAATGATTGGTAATTCGGTACTGCGTGCCAGCGGTGATACCAAAACGCCAAGTATAGTAATGGGCGGAGCCGGGCTAATAAACGCCGTACTTGACCCAATACTTATATTTGGCTTTGGGCCGGTACCCGCGTTAGGAATTCAAGGCGCTGCCATAGCAAGTGTTGTTGCATGGTCGGTCGCTGTGGTTATTATTTTATATATATTAGCGGTTAAAAAACGTTTGTTGAGTCTCAAAGCGGGCAAGCAAACTGTAACTGGCGCTATTCGTAAAATATTAAAAATTGGTTTACCTGCTGCAGGTGCAAACATGCTTACACCCGTTGCAATGGCCGTAATGACCGCCTTAGTAGCGCATCATGGGCCAGAAGCCGTGGCCGCATTTGGAGTAGGAAGCCGGATAGAATCTATTGCAAGTATATTAGTGCTTGCGCTATCGATGACATTACCGCCATTTGTGAGTCAAAACTTTGGGGCTGGCAAATTATGCCGTGTTAAAGAAGCGTATACCGGCACACTAAAATTTGTGATGGTATGGCAATTTGCCATTTACGTATTACTAATTGCATTTTCAGGTGTTATAAGCCAATTATTTGGTAAAGAACAAGCCGTAATAGATGTAATTAAGCTCTTTATTTATACCATCCCACTAAGCTATGGCTTACAAGGGGTGATCATATTATCAAACTCATCGTTTAATGCTTTACACAAACCAATGAACGCATTGGTACTAAGCGTTATTCGTTTATTCATATTTTATGTACCATTTGCTTATATCGGCAACGAAATAGCCGGATTATTAGGGTTATTTATAGGCGCTGCCATAGGTAATTTATTTACAGCAATAGTGGCATATAAATGGTTTATGAAAAAACTAGAAGCGCTGAGCGGCGAATCGTTACAGGAGTGCAATAATTGAGCGACCATTTTCAGTTAAAATCACATTTCAAACCAGCAGGCGATCAGCCTACCGCCATTAAACAGCTATGCGAAGGGTTAGAAGCGGGGCTTGCACACCAAACGTTATTAGGTGCCACCGGTACAGGTAAAACCTTTACTATGGCCAATATTATTAGCGATTTAAATCGTCCAACAATAATAATGGCGCACAATAAAACATTGGCTGCGCAGCTATACGGCGAGATGAAAGAGTTTTTTCCTAAAAACGCGGTTGAATACTTTGTATCGTATTACGATTACTACCAGCCAGAAGCCTATGTTGTATCTAGCGACACATTTATTGAAAAAGATGCTTCGATAAATGAGCACATAGAGCAAATGCGTTTAAGTGCGACCAAAGCATTGCTTGAGCGTCGCGACACCATTATTGTGGCATCGGTATCGGCTATTTATGGTTTGGGTGACCCTAAATCGTACATGAAAATGATGCTGCTTTTAAAAGTGGGCGAAAAAGTAGATCAACGCGACATGCTACGCCGCCTTGCTGAAATACAATATAC
Source organism: Pseudoalteromonas sp. Z1A2 (assembly GCF_011378755.1). Lineage (NCBI taxonomy): Bacteria > Pseudomonadati > Pseudomonadota > Gammaproteobacteria > Alteromonadales > Pseudoalteromonadaceae > Pseudoalteromonas > Pseudoalteromonas sp. Z1A2. Next base: position 3,063 of record NZ_WTKX01000006.1, read on the forward strand.
CCGCAATGATATAGATTTTAGCCGAGGTACATACCGTGTACGTGGCGAAGTAGTTGACATATTCCCAGCAGAATCAGACACATTTGCTGTACGAGTAGAAATGTTTGATGATGAAATAGAACGCTTAAGTATTTTTGACCCGCTTACCGGTGCAATTGAAAAGCACATAGTGCGCGCTACTATTTATCCTAAAACGCACTATGTTACCCCGCGTGAAAAAATACTTGGCGCTATCGAAAAAATAAAAGAAGAACTAAAAGAGCGACGCGCCCAGTTACTCAGTGCAAACAAGTTAGTAGAAGAGCAACGTGTAGCACAGCGAACGCAATACGATATAGAAATGATGACCGAGCTAGGTTATTGCTCGGGTATAGAAAACTACAGCCGTTATTTATCGGGGCGTACGCCAGGCGATCCGCCGCCAACATTGCTTGATTACCTACCTGATGACGCATTAATGATTATTGATGAATCGCATGTAACCGTATCGCAAATTGGCGCAATGTATAAAGGCGACAGAAGCCGTAAAGAAAACCTTGTTGAGTATGGTTTTAGAATGCCCTCAGCAATGGATAATAGGCCACTGCGCTTTGAAGAATTTGAAGCCATAGCACCACAAACTATTTATGTATCGGCAACGCCTGGCGACTTTGAGTTAGAACGCTGCGCGGGCGAAATTGCAGAGCAAGTAATTCGCCCAACAGGGCTGCTCGACCCACTTATAGAAGTACGTCCTGTGGGCGATCAAGTTGATGATTTACTCTCAGAAATATACAAAAGTGTGGAGAAGGGCGAACGCGTACTGGTAACTACACTTACTAAACGTATGTCTGAGGATTTAACAGATTACCTAAGCGAGCATAATGTAAAAGTACGTTACTTACATTCAGACATTGATACCGTTGAGCGCGTAGAAATAATTCGTGACTTACGAGCTGGCGTGTTTGATGTGTTAGTGGGCATTAACTTACTGCGAGAGGGCCTTGATATGCCAGAGGTGGCACTTGTTGCCATACTTGATGCTGACAAAGAGGGTTTTTTACGCTCGGCTCGCTCGCTGATACAAACTATTGGCCGTGCTGCGCGTCACTTAGATGGCCGCGCTATTTTATATGGCGACAGAATTACAAAATCAATGGCAAAAGCCATGGACGAAACAGCACGCAGGCGCGAAATTCAGCATGCATACAACGTTGAGCACGGCATAGAGCCTCATGCTCTGGCTAAAAAAATACTTGATGTAATGGATGTAGGCGAAGAAGCGGCCCCTAAAGACAACCTTAAACTTATTCGTAAAGAGTCTAAAAAGGTTCTTAGTGCGAAAGAAATTGCCGTGCAAATTAAGCAGCTTGAAACCAAAATGCATGCATACGCAAGCGACCTAGAATTTGAAAAAGCGGGCTCTGTTCGCGATGAAATACATGAACTACAACAACAGTTGATTAATTAAAAATGACAGCAAACTTTACACCTCTTATTACTGCGCTTGAAGACGCGCCAATTTTAAAAAATGAACTGTGTCGTGTTTTTCATGGCCGAGGCCACAGCGTCGAAGCATTAAGCCATATTAATTTAGACTTTTACCCGCCCAGTTTATTTTTGGTTTCGTACGACGAAATTGACGAGCAAACACTAAGCGAGCTCACCAATGTTGTGTGGCAGTGGGCACAAGAAAAACAGCCTGAGCTTATTACGTCACTTGTGTACCAGCAACGTGCTGGCGTACAAAGCCAAAACACCGTGGTTTATGGGCAATTACCTAACCCACATGTTGTAACCGAAAATGGCATTCGTTTTTTGGTTGATTTACAGAGCCGTCAAAATACCGGAATATTTCCTGATATGCGTAGCGGCCGTGAATTTGTAATGGCTAACAGCAAGCATGGCAAAGTGCTTAATTTGTTTTCGTATACATGTGGGTTTTCGCTTGCCGCCATGCAAGGCGGTGCAGATCATGTGATGAACATGGATATGAGCAAAGGTGTACTTAAAGTCGGCAAGCAAAACCATCAACTAAACGGTTTTGAGCGCGGGGTAAGTTTTTTACCTCACGATATTTTAAAGTCGTTTGGAAAGCTAAAAAAAGCAGCCCCGTTTGATTTAATAATAGTTGATCCGCCAAGCTTTCAAAAAGGCAGCTTTATATTAACTAAAGATTATCAAAAAGTGCTGCGCAGGTTGCCAGAGCTACTTTGCGACAGCACACAATTATTATTGTGCGCTAATAGTCCAGAGCTTAGCGAAGATGCGTTTAAAGCATTAATAAACGAGCACACCCAAGGCGCAATTGAATTTGTTGAGCGTCTAGCCCCCACCGAGCGTTTTATTGAAGTAGACAACGACAAAAGTTTAAAAGCGCTTGTCTATAAAACGTCACAAATACCTGATTAAATGAAGCTCAGTAAACGCCTAACTGCCATTGATAGATTAATTTCGCAGCATCACGATATTATTTGGGATTGTTGCTGCGACCATGGTTATTTAGGCATGGCGCTATTAAAACGCGCAGCTGCAAACCAGGTTATTTTTGTAGATATAGTCGCCACTTTAATGAACGACTTAGAAGCGCAATTATCATCTATTAATAAATTACAAAAAACCTGTGATAAAAATCCGCAGTGGCAGGTCTTATGTCAGGATGTAGGCAAAATTGAAATTGCTCAAAGTAAAAGCCAAGTAGTTGTAATAGCGGGTGTTGGTGGTGAGCTGTTGTTAAGTTTAGTACAACAAATTATTGCTAATAACGCAGTGGAACATTTAAATAATGTTCGGTTTATTTTATGCCCAGTGCATCACACTTATAAGTTGCGAGTGGGTTTAAAACAACTCGGTTTAGGGCTTATAAGTGAACAAATAGTTTACGACAACAAACGTTTTTATGAAGTGATTGAAGTGAGCTTTAATACTAATAATGAAATTAGCCATACAGGCAACAAAATGTGGGACCTTGCTAGTACAGAGCACACTATGTACCAACGACAACTCATAAATCATTATAATAAAATGCTCAATAAAGATAAGCCATACTATCAAAAAGTTATAACAGACTATCAAGAACTCACCGATAGTTAAAAAAGCCCAAAAGTAGGGCGTACATGTGATCTAATTACGACATTGACGACGTAATGTGTTCATAGTTTATATCGCACAACGCGAGTTTATTTGGTTTATTTATGTCAGATAACAAGAGTCACATTAATCATTTGCTTAGCAATGAGCAAAAATGGCAACACAGTTACGAGCAACCTATTTCTTATGCACCCCTTGTGCAATTAGCTAATAGCAGTTGGGTGGTGCCACAGCATTTTTTACGATACAAGCACACGCTTCAAAGCGTAAACGAAGTACTTGAGAGTATTGAGTTTTCGGCTCACTTTAGAGTGCTCGCTGCACAAAAAGGTGAAGAAATCTATCTGCAAGTAGCAGTGCTGAGCCCTGATAACTACCAAAAAAGCGCATCTACTAACGAAGCCAAGGCCAAAAAACTATTATTTGGCAGACGCTGGATTGTAGAGGAAAACTTACCTACTTCAGAACTTATTCAAACCGCATTTTTAGCGTTAAAAGTAGCGCGTGAACATGAAGTAAGAGAGCTTTTTCAGTTAATGCAAAGCAGCGCAACAAGCACGCCATTTAATAACCATCACGATTTACCTGTAATGGCGCAAAACCCTGAACTTGTTAAAAGCGAAACGGTTACAAGTAACGTTGATGAAGTGCTTAAACGTATTGTATTTGCAGGAAAAAGTATTGAGCTTAAAAGTCAGCAGCAAGTAGCCGAGCAACATTTATATACTGTTGAGCTGTTGTGTGAGGATTGCCAGCTTAGCGAGTTTAATAAAAAAACAATCGCGTTTTTAACAGCAGACTCATCCGCTAATAGCTTTTTACACGCCTTAATTGCAGCATTGGTGGCCACAAGTAATGACTATGTAAACGAGCAATTTAAGTACAAAGGTTTTGCCCGCTTTAGTAAGCACGTTGCAGTTGAACAAATAGGTAACTTAAGTATCGCTATGCGCTCGCCAAGCACCGTAGGGCTTTGCTCTATGGGTAAGCAACATGCTAATCAGTTAAACTTTGAGATAGACAGTGGGCGAGCACCACAGGGCTGCGGGCAAGCTATTGGTGGGTTTTTAGCTGCTCACGGCATTGAGCAGCCAGAAAATGCGCATTTATATCCAAATTACCTATAACAACTTAAAGTTTATTAATTTCATCTTTAACGTTAAAGCTTGAATCAGTAACAATAGCCTCAAGTGTTTGTACACGCTCTTTTAATGCAAGCACTTGCGCGTTTGTTTCAGCTAATTGTTTATTGGCATCGCTGTTGTTGTTTTGCATTTTATGCTTAAACTCAAGATGCTTTTTATACATATCGTAAACTACTCCTGAGCCAACCGAAATTAGCACAATAAGTACAATCATCGTAGTTCCAGACATAACCTCATTCCTTCTCATTTTATTATTCGTTTATGGCTAAAGTATAACCTTTAAGCGCTTTTGATAAAGCTGACAATTGTAACTTAATTTGTATACTTTATTTAATACCAATCTGCTTATATACGGGGTCTATTTAACGTTAAGAAAATTACGCTAGAACTAGGCAAAAGTTTTTGTATCTAGTGTTCTAAATAAAAAATTTTTAACGACGTTATAGTGCAATTTAATTCGTTAAATTGATCAAAGATTTATGCAGGTTGGTATAAGTTCAGCTTTGAGCGTGTTCATCATTTATACACTTTAGATATTGTTTAATAGCTACATAGCCACCATATAATAAACATAATTAGTCAATACAGTGAGTTGCCATGTTAAATAATAAAATTCCACCGGTTATCGTTGTGCTGTTTTTTGCAGGCATAATGGCGCTTATTGCGCATTACAGTGTTATTGATTTCACCGCTTTTATTACCTACCTAGCAGCAAGTTTGGTCATTATTGGGTGTGTTTTTTGTATTGCAGGTGTGGCGAGCTTTAAAATAGCAAACACCACAGTAAATCCTAATAAACCTGAGCAAGCGTCAAAACTTATTACGGGCGGCATTTATAAAATTTCGCGTAACCCAATGTACGTAGGTTTTGCATTTATTTTAGCAGGGTGGGGTGTTTGGTTAAGTTCCTTGTGGGCGCTTTTATGTATTATCGGGTTTATTGCGTATTTAACGTTTTTTCAAATAATACCCGAGGAGCGTGCGCTCACTAAATTATTTGGTGAAGAGTTTACCGCCTATAAAGCGCGCGTAAAACGCTGGCTTTAATCAATACCATTGACTTAAAACCTGACAAACAAAAAAGGCTATCGATGATAGCCTTTTTTTGTTTGCAGCAATTGTATTACTAATTAATTGCGGCTTATTCGTATTCTAACGGGTCTGTAATGTTATTTAGTGCAAATGCTTCAAGGCGTTCTTGGCACGCGCCACATTTACCACAGGCCTTTTCACGGCCGTTATAACAGGTCCACGTTTGGCTGTAATCTAAACCCATTTCAATACCGTCGGTCAAAATACCAATTTTAGTATTATTTAAATACGGGCTAAAAATTTCTACCGCGTCGTAGTTCGCAATACGACACACATCATCCATTTTTTGCACAAATTCAGGACGGCAATCAGGGTAAATAGCATGATCCCCAGAGTGAGCGCCGTAATAAACTTGGCTAGCTTTAAGTGATACCGCGTAACCAACAGCAAGCGAGAGCAAAATCATATTACGATTAGGTACAATCGTACTTTTCATGCTTTCTTCTTCGTAATGGCCTTCAGGTACGTCAATATCATCAGTAAGTGATGAGCCACCAATAAGTTGGTTAATCGCCGAAATATCAACAATTTTATGTGGAACGTTTAATTTTTCACACACACTTGCCGCTACTTTAAGCTCTTTTACATGACGCTGACCATAGTCAAATGAAAGGGCATATACATCATGGCCTTGTTGCAGGGCTTTATTTAATACGGTAAATGAGTCCATACCGCCGGAATAAATAACAACTACTTTTTGCGTCATATCTGTTTTGCTCTTAGTTTTAATAGAGGTTTATATCAGGGCGCGATATACTACACGGCCGCAGCTTAAATAACAATTTTTGCACAGCGCTTTTTGGTTTTTTAATAGTAGCAATTTGGCTGCTAGGTAGTAAGTGAGATCTCTTTTGTACAAAATTAATGAAGTGTTTGAAACCATTCAAGGTGAAGCTAGCTTTACTGGCACACCCTCAATATTTTTACGTCTGCAAGGCTGCCCAGTAGGTTGCTCTTGGTGCGACACTAAGCAAACGTGGGATGTTGATAATGTATATAAAGTATCGCTGGATGAAACCGTAGAAAAAAAAGCCGACTCAGATCATTGGGCTAACGCCAGTACAGAGCAAATTTTAGCGTTGTTTCAATCGCGTGGGTATACCGCAAAGCATGTTGTAATTACCGGCGGCGAGCCATGCATGTTTGATTTAAATCCAGTATGTAACTTATTACACGAACACGGTTTTAGCACACAAATAGAAACCAGCGGCACGTTTGAAATACTCGCCCCAGAGCAAACATGGGTAACGGTATCGCCAAAAATCAATATGCGCGGCGGTTACGAAGTACTTACCAGCGCGATGAAGCGTGCCAACGAAATTAAACACCCCGTTGCCATGCAAAAGCATGTAGAAGAGTTAGAAGAATTATTTGCAAAAACAGGCGTTAACCCAAAGCTTGTTTATTTGCAGCCAATTAGCCAAAAAGTATCAGCAACCAAATTAGCAATCGACACCTGTATTGCCAAAAACTGGCGCTTATCAATACAAGTACATAAGTATTTAGGAATTAGTTAAAGCCAGCTTAAAGTTATATTACGTATGTTGGGTAGAGCGAAGCTAAACCCAACAAACCTCTACTTCCGCACAATTTTCTAATAACGTTTTATAATATTTAAATACGTAGGTCGGATAAGCGAAGCACCACCCGACAACCCTAAAGCTCATATCTTCTTCGCTAATAGCCATAACTAGTTTACTATGCGCGACTTAAAAATATTCTACTACTTACCACTAGGCTTATATGTCCGCAAATGCGCTTTACACCGACCTTTCTGATTACTACGACTTAATGTGTGCAGATATTAATTATCAAGCCCAAAGCAATTCTATTCACAGGCTGCACCAAATTTTTGGTAATGGCGCAAACACCCATCTCGATTTAGCATGTGGCACCGGCCCGCATGTACGCCACTTTATTGATAACGGTTATAAAAGTAGTGGGCTTGATTTTAACCAGCCAATGCTCGATAAAGCAAAAGTTCGCTGCCCAGAAGCGCAATTTTCGTTGCAAAACATGAGTGAATTTAAGGTCACTGAGCACTTGGATTTAATTACCTGCTTTTTGTATTCACTGCATTACTGCGACGGAATTGATAAGTTAAAAGAGTGCCTTGCTAGCGTGCACAATGCATTAAATGTAGGTGGGATATTTTGCTTTAACACGGTTGATAAAAACAAAATCGACAGCGATTCATTTGTAGAGCACACCGCAACAAGCGAAAATAGCTTCTTCACATTTCGATCTGGCTGGCACTACGGTGGCACTGGCAGCAAACAATTATTAAAACTCAGCATAGAAAAAACCACCGCAGATAAAACACTCGTATGGCACGACGAGCACCCAATGGTGGCTTTTAGTTATACCGAGCTTAAAGAAGCCTTAAAACCGTACTTTGAAATCCACATATTTGAACATGACTACGACAAAATAACCCCATGGGCAGAGCGCTCAGGCAACGCCATTTTTGTCTGCGTAAAAATTTAAGATAAACACTCATCAAGAAGAGATAAAAGTTTGGGTAGAGCGCAGCGAAACCCAACGAACCTCCAATATCCACGCCCCTAATAACCCCGCATTATATATTTGAAAACGTAGGTCGGATAAGCGAAGCGCCATCCGACACAGTAAATTATTTGAATTTCTGTGCATATCAATACCTTATTTTTGATATAAAAGTTCATCTTTATAGCGTTACCCTTAATAAAAAATAGGGGGAGCAACGTTATTACCAACTATAACAAATTGACTTTATGAAAGATTTTCTACTTGATATCACAATTAAGATACTACATCATCAAGGTGGGTATTTTAGTTTTCTATTTAAAGGGACATATGAATGAATCTATTGCACTACCTAAAAAATGAAAAAGCCATATCGACAATTATAATTATTGGCGCAATTGTCGTATTTAGTGCATTTCCATTATTTTTTTGGAATGAGATTTCACTGAGTACTTCACGAAAAATTAATGCTGAGAAGTTCGGACAGTTTGGTGACTTTATAGGTGGCTTTATAGGGTCAATTTGGGCACTCGCTGGAGTGTTCCTATTTTATAAAGCCCTTGTAGAGCAAAGAGTTGATTTAGATAATAATCGTCAAGCATTAACACTTCAAGTTGCAGCGCTAGAGCAGCAAATTGAAGAGTTCAAATTGAATAGAAATGAGCAAAAGCTTAGTAGAAGAGTTTATGAAGAACAAAGCAAAACAGCAATGACACAACAATTTGAATCAAGCTTTTATTCATTATTAAACCTTTACTTAAATATAAAAAATAACTTAAATGTCATTAAACCAAGTTATTTTAAAAGCCTAGTTGATGAAGTACTTAACCACAGCGAAACTTATGATGCAAACCCGCTATTGCATAGGAAAAATCTTGTTAACTCGTTTATCGAAGTATATGACAAAAAAAGCGAGGAGCTATCGAGATATTTTAGATCTTTTTATAGGCTAATCATAATAATTGATGATTCACCTAACCTTACAGATAAAGAAAAATTTTATTATGCAAAGATTTTAAGGGCTCAATTATCTGATAATGAGCTCATAATTTTATCCTATAATTCATATACGTTTTTTGGTAAAAAAGTACAGTCCTTTATTTTAAAATATAACTTGCTAAAGCACCTGCCTATCCTACAGTTGCCCTCCTTAGCTAATTTTAAACCACAATGTGATGATGGCTCTTTGATTAATTTAGTTGATCTATTGAGTGCATTTTTAAGGAAAAATTTACCAAGATATTATGATGTTACTAATGATAAACCTAAAATAGAAGAAGATTTTGATGAGTTAAAAGTGATATTTGGTATCTACTTTGATGATGATATAAGCATAAAGCTGTACTTTCAAAATGAAATTGAGAATGGATTAAGCAATATTGATATCGGAGAGTTTATTTACTTATTTTCACATGAAATTTTAATTTTCCAAACATATCTGTTAGATAGAGAAATTACTATAGAAAAATCAAAAATAGAGTTTGAAGAAAAAATAGCATTTTGTATAACCATAAAGACAGATGAATTGATCAACCTTAATGAGGATGAATTTTAAATGGAAAAAACAACTAAAGCGGATCAATTCAGAGATGTTTTTCAGAGTTCATTAAAAATAACTTCTAGAAGCCTTTCTGTTAAAACTCTTTTAAGCGAAAGAAACCTGAAAAGAATAAATTATACTCCATACTACCAAAGGAATTACGTATGGGATAATCAAAAGCAATCATTTTTTATTGAAAGTGTCATTTTGGGTACTGAAGTTCCTCCACTAATTTTTTTCAAAGCTGGTTCAAAGGTCGAGGTCATTGATGGAAGGCAACGTTTTGAAACATTAAAGAAATTTAAAGAAAATGATTTTAATTTATCAAGTAAGGGACTCACAGACTTAATAGACTTGAGTAGAAATTCCTTCAATAAATTACCAGAGTTTTATCAAAGAACCTTTTTAGATTCTAATATTCGTGTGTTTGAATTTGAAGTTATTAATCATCCTACTTTAAACGAAGATATTATTGATAAAGTTAAGAAAGAAATATTTAGAAGGTATAATACTGGTATAACTCCATTGTCTCGAGATGAGTTAGATAACGCTAAGTATGATACAGATAGGTTTTCAGAATTGTTTAAAGATAGAATGAAAAGTGATGATTCATTTTTCATTTCATTTAATCAATGTTTTTTCCCAAAAATAGATTTAGATAAGGTTTATAAGGCTGATACTATTTCTCAAAACTTAGATACAATCAGAAAGTATCGAGTTTTTGATCAATTCCCGATAGCTAAATATGCAGGTTCAAGTGAGCGCACTTCAATAATCGATATTTTATACGATTTCACTAATAATAATTCGGAGGATATTGAAAAAGAATATAATGACTTTTATATTGTTATTAATGAAGTTTTAGATATTCATAATTCACCTTGGATGAAAAGTTACCGTGGTAATAAGTATATTTTTGAAACTTTATTATGGGCTCTTTCTATATTTTATAATGAAAATATTTCTTATAAAGTTGAACCTGATAAGTTTGCCAACTATCTAAAGAAAAATATTGATTACTATTCTACCGATAATGCTCATTATTATGGAAACACTATCTCGAGACATGAGGCAACTGCCCGTTATTTAGAGCAAGATGTTGAATTCGATTTCAGACCCTATATTCGCTCGAACACTTTCAGTAAAGATTTTAAAAATAAGAAACAAACTGCAGAAGAGACGGCCAAATCATTAGATGATCTGTCTAACTTAAGATTACATAAGCCGAACCCTACTTCTGTTGATATTGACGAGATTAGAGAGGATATTAAATCTTCAAACTATATTTTGCGTCCTTCCTATCAAAGGCAAGAGAAAATAAGTTTGTTAAAGTCTTCATCTATAATTGAAAGCATACTTTTAGGAATCAACTTACCTCCAATTTTTGTTTTTAAAAGGATCGATGGTGTCAAAGAGGTTGTCGATGGACAACAAAGGCTACTTTCAATAATTGGTTTCTTAGGCGAAAGTTATAAAAATGAATCAAATAAAGTCGTGTATTCAAAAAATAACAGTTTTAAGCTAAAAGGGCTTAAAGTCTTAGAAGGCTTAGAAGGTAAGAGGTATACCGATTTAGATGTTTTCCAGCAAGATAAAATACTTGACTTTGTTCTAGATGTAATTGTGATCGACGAGCTACAAAATGATAGCTTTGATCCTATAGATTTATTTATTAGGCTGAACTACAAACCTTACCCAATTAAACCAAATTCTTTTGAAATGTGGAATTCAATTGTAGCTCCGGATGTTATTCAAGAGATTAAAAACATTAGAAATAGCAACCTTTCTAATTGGTTTTTCTTTAGAGAAATAAAAGAGGGCAAGCCAGATAGAATGCTTAATGAAGAGCTTATTATTACACTTGCTTACATGCACTACAAAGGTGATCCTAAGGAAGTTATAGGTTTTTTTCCTAGGCAAAAAACTATTACTTGCCGCGTTAAAGATAAAAAAGGGTTTAGTGATTTTCTATTTGATTTAGATAGCACGGCTATTGAAAAACAAACATTTTTGAAAAGTATTAAAAAAACTAATGATTTAATTTGCTTACTTAATGATTTATTTGGTGGTAATACGACTAAAGATTTATTTACTGATTTCTTGAATATTAATAATAATAAATCTTTCAGGAGAACTCTTCAGGATTTTTATGTTACTTGGCTCATCTTGGTTAATGCATCTAGAGATAAAGTTTTAGCTAATAGAGAAGATTTTATTTTTGATATTAGACAATTATTAATGAAAAGGTTAAATCCCCACAATGTCCTGATTGATGAAAAGTACGTTAGTGAATTTCTAGAAATGGTGGAGGTTGCGCAGAAAAAATATTAATGTTTAGTAAAATTAAATTGACTAAACCCAAATATTTAATAACTAGCATAAAAAAAGCGTTGCCCTTGAGCAACGCTTTTCTGTATTTGTCTAATAGCTGGTAGCTAACTTACTCAGCCACAAACTTATTCTGCAGCTAACTTATTCTGCTGCGAGATAATCCAACACTACTTGATGGTGATCTTTAGTTTTAAACTTATCAAATAGGTGTTTAATTTTACCGTCTTGGCCTACTAAAAACGTCAAACGGTGAATACCATCGTACTCTTTTCCCATAAACTTTTTGTAGCCCCATACACCAAATGCTTCAGCAATGGCGTGGTCTTCATCGGCTAATAAATCAAAATTAAGCTCTTTTTTAGTTTCAAAGTTTTTAAGGCGCTTAATTGGATCTGGGCTAATACCTACAACGCGTGTGTTAAATTTAGCAAGCTGTGCTTGCTCATCGCGTAGGTTTTCGGCTTGTACAGTACAACCCGGCGTTGACGCTTTAGGGTAAAAGTACACAAGCACTTGTTGCTCTTTTAACAGCTCGCTTAATGTTACTGTTTCGTCGTTTTGGTTTTGTAGGCTAAAAGCGGGTGCAGTATCGCCAGCTTGTAATGGACTAATTGTGTTCATGTTTAGCATCCTTAACGAATTCGTTTAAAAATATAATCTACGTTTAGTGTGTGAGAAAGGCTCTCAAAACTAATTTTAAATTGATCTATATCTACATCAACAGGTATGTTGAATTCAAGTTCACAACGCATCTTTATGTTGTCTTCTTGGGAATAAGTGTCTGACTTAAGTGAGCAAATACTAATATTATTGTCGGCAAAAAAGCGCGTTACTTTGCTCAATGTACCAGGGGTGTCTATGCCTGTGTATTCTAGTGTGTAACCTGCACAAAACTCGCTAGGAGTATGACTTGCTGTACGCTTCATCATGGTTAGCAGGCCAAGTTCCATGGCTTTAGTGGGCAGTACGTGCTCTATGCGGCTTATTGCCGACATGTCGCCGCTAAGTAGCATTATGAAGGTAAATTCGCAGCCTAAAATAGCAATTCGGCTGTCAATAATGTTGCAGTGGCAATCGCTAACCAGTTGGGTTAGTTCACTTACTATACCGGGTCTGTCTTCGCCAATCGCTGTTAAAACAATTTGATGATTTGAAAATGCAGTCATGAGTTCAAATACCTTGTTACTTGGATTATATCAACCGAGTTGGCAACACCAAAAATACACACGAGAAGTTGCACGGCGGCGAAGTTTAACACAAAAAGGGCTCTAAACTACAGCACACGCTAATTAAGCGCTTTTAAAGTGCGGTGTTTCTTGTTTTTACTGGCACGGGAAAGTACCATAGCTAAAATTTGCTTATTTGCGCTTAGTTGCTTACTAAGTTGAAGTGCTGAACTTTATTGCATTTAGGCAGCCAAATAATAAATGTAAAGTTAATATTGATTTTACACTGAACCAAATCGGTATTACCCACTCATATATTTGTTAAAACAATTAAAGGGTATGCTAAGGAGAAATATCTGTGCAGTATTGGATCCCAAAAGCACTTGCAGTAAGTGTATTGGTAAGTTTATCAGGGTGTAGTGTATTTATTAATAAGGCACATGACGAACGTAACTATCGTACGCATGAGCCTGTAAAAGCACCAGCGTCGTTATCTCAACCAGCTCAAGACCCAGTTTATAAAATGGATGTAGGTCAATACGACAATAATCCTGAAGCTACAAATTACCGCCCACCGGCACAAGTATTAACAATTGCGAAAGGCAGTTGGGTAGAAGAGACAGATAAACAAGCGCGTATTTATTTTGATAAAAATGATGGCATTGCTGATTTAGATGAGTTTCTTTGGGATACGATTAAATCTGTCCTAGCTGATAATAATGCAGGAACTACTAAAGAAGATAAGCTACTTGGTATTATTGAAACTGATTGGTACTCAATCATTAAAACCGAAGAAGGTTTTTGGTGGTGGGGCGATGAAGTTAACGATGATTTAGAAAAGTTTAGATTCACTATTGAAGAAAAATCACATCAACGCACTGCGTCTTTACGTGTAGAGCTGATTGATTTTAAAGGTGATAAAACGCTAACAGACTTACTCAAGCAGCAGCTAGAAGTACGTGCGCTTAACCAAGTAGTGAGCGAGTTTGATTATCGTTACCGTCAACTTGAAGTTGATATGCGTAAACGCCAAGGTATTATTTCTCTTGAAATGGGCTTTGATAATAAAGGTAATGCAGCACTTGTAACTGAGCAATCTTACGAAGCTGTGTTTGACCGTTTCTCTGGGTTTTTAGAGCGCTTGTCGTTCTCTATTGTTGAAATTAACCCAGATACGGGCTTAATTACTGCAGATTATACTAAACCAGAAACAAGCGTTTGGGATTCAATTTGGGGTGATGACGTAGCTCAACTACCTATTGATGAAGGCCAATACCAAATTTTAGTAAGCAAAACTAAAGAAGGCGGTACTAGCTTAACGTGGATGGATGATAAAGGCGAAACGCTTGAGCCAGGTACTATGAATGGTTTACAACAAGCATTAGAAGCAGCACTCATTCAGCGCGGCATTAAAATTTAAATAATAATAAGTTTTACCACAAAAAGAGCGCTATGCTCTTTTTGTGGTTTTTATAGGTTAAACAATATGTCTCAGCTACCTGAACGTTCACACTATACGTGGCGCACTTGGTTTACTTTTTTGGTTCCTTCGTTAATTGGTGTGTTTTTATTTATGACACCCATTAGTACTTCGCAAGGGATGACTATTCCTATTGCCGTTATGGCAAAAGCGGTTCAAGCAATGATGCTTGGCTCTGCTCAAGCAATTATTACCCTCATTATTTGTATTACAGGGGTTATTTCTGTAATTACTAAAGTGTTTAAACCCGCCGCTATATGTAATTCACCTTTGTTAAAGCATTTATTTGATGTGAGCTGGACATGGCTGGTGGTACGCTTATTTGGTATGGCGTTTGGTTTAATGACGTACTTAAGCCTAGGCAGCGAGATGATTACCTCGGCCAATACTGGCGCGCTGGTATTAAATGATTTATTGCCTGTGTTGTTTTCGGTATTTATTTTAGCGGGCTTATTACTGCCGCTATTAATTAACTTTGGCCTATTAGAGCTTGCTGGTACGTTAATGACCAAAGTAATGCGCCCTGTATTTGGTGTACCAGGTAGAAGCGCGGTTGACTGTACTGCATCGTGGTTAGGTGATGGCAGTGTGGGTATTTTGATGACTGCAAGGCAGTACGATCAAAAGCATTATACACAACGCGAAGCGGCTATTATTGGTACTACGTTTTCAGCGGTTTCAATTACATTTAGTTTAGTGGTGCTTGGGCAAGTTAAACTTGAATACCTATTTGCACCGTTTTACGCAACGGTATGTTTAGCCGGTATTGTTGCCGCTATTATTGTGCCGCGATTACCGCCACTGCGCTTTAAAAAAGACTTACTGATTGATGGTACTGAGCCAGATAGAGACGCTGAAACAATTCCGGGTCATAAAACTTTATTTGGCCATTCGTTAGATGTTGCATTAGCAAAAGCTGATAACTCAACGGGTGTTAAAGGCACTATAAAAGAGGGCGTACATAACGCGCTTGATATGGTATTTGGTGTGTTACCTGTAGTTATGGCGGTAGGCACATTTGCACTGATAATTGCTGAGCATACGCCTATATTTCAGTATTTAGGTATGCCGTTTGTGCCATTTTTAGAGCTATTGCAAGTACCCGAAGCAGCCGCAGCGTCGCAAACTATTATGGTAGGCTTTGCTGATATGTTTATTCCGTCAATATTAGCAGCAGGGACTATTGAAAGTGATGTAACGCGCTTTATTATTGCCGCAATGAGTGTAACTCAGCTTATTTATATGTCTGAGGTAGGTGCACTTTTACTTGGCAGTAAAATACCGGTAAATATTTTAGAGCTATTTATTATATTTATTTTGCGAACGCTAATTACTTTACCTGTTATTGCGCTAATGGCGCATTGGCTAGTAGGCTAAATTAGCAAAAATATGATTTAGCGAATTGGTATTATTGAAAAAGCCCTGATTTATCAGGGCTTTTTTGTGTCTGTTGTATTTTTTATATTGGCGTTGGGCTTTATAAACTCCTGTTTTGCAGAGAGTCTAATCAGCGCAATATTACCAATGATAATGGCAAAAACAACAGCGACAATAATTACAATATGCCAAGTTTGCATCGCAGTATCACCTAATTTTTAGTACGTTTAAGTGTGACCGCTTTGCCCTATAACAGCAATTAATTTACTCCAAAAATACAATCAATAACGTTAAAAACGTCTCGCTACCGAAAGCGTTAAAAAGTTAAGCCCAGGGTTTGGCTCTTTAAAGCCTGCGTTTGAATAGTGAATAACGCGAAGGGCAACATTGGTGTGGCCAAAATCGGCTACAAGCCCTATGCGGTCTTCAAATTGGTAGTGAGTACTTATGTTTTTACCGGCAAACTGCGTTTCATCAATCAGTGATATACCAATACCTGCTTCTACATAAAATGGGGTGTTGTTAAAACTAAAGGCAGGAAATTGCAGCACAGGTGACATAGCAAATACTAGGTTTGATTGTGTTTCATCGCCGTGGCGGTATTCCCACATGTTTACGCTGGTTTCAAAGTAAAAGCGTGCATCACCAATAAGGTTTTGCATACCAGGTGCATGATACTGATACGCAAGCTTAACGCCGTTTACGTTACCTTCGCCTTTGAGGAAGTCAACGGCATAACCGTGGTCCGATTGAGCAAAAGCAAGCTTGCCAAAAAGTGAAACTACTAATACAAAAGAGATAATAAGTGTTTTAAGTGACGTTTTCATAGGTGCCAAATGTTCGTTTGATTTAAGTTGATAACTAAATGATAAGGGCGGCCTGTTAACAATTACAATGAGGACAAAATACCGGTTGTATATGAGCTGTTAATGGAGTTTTCTAACTGCTTGAATTTATTTTATTTATTCTATTGGTGCTAATTGGGCATTAATAAGTTGCTTATTTGTGCCTTTTTTATTGCGTATAGTTCGCGTAAATTACAGCCATCTTAATCACACAGACATATACAATTATGAAACTCTTTAAACTATTCGTTTTAGCTACTGCTTTTTTTAGCAGTTCGTTATTTGCACAAGCTCAGCAATCACCAGATCAGTTACTTGAATCGGTAGCCGACAAGCTTTTTGCAGATATTGGCCAAGTAAACTCAAAAGGTACAGCCAGCAAAGACGCGATGGCTGCCATTGTTGAAAAACGTTTAATGCCACATATTGACGTTAAGTTTGTGTCGTTTAAATTATTAGGTAAACACATTAAAGGTATTGAGCGCGAGCAAGCTGTTCAATTTATAGATGCAGTAGAGCATTACTTAACAGGCACATACGCCGGTGCACTAATGAAGTACACGGGTCAAAAAGTAGTATTTGAGCGTAATAACGCAAAAAGTGACTCTGAGTACGCAACAGTTAATACGCAAATTATTGAGCCAAATGCGCCTACTATCGACTTAAGCTTTAAGCTTCGTTTAGGTAAAAACAATGAGTGGAAAGTATACGATATTGTTGCTGAAGGCATTTCACTATTAAGTGCTAAACAAAAAGAGATTATTCAACGCATTTCTGATGTGGGTTTAGAGCAAGTTATTAGTGAGTTAAAAAGTAAATAGACTATTTGTCTGGCTCTGATTAAGCCCAACTCCAACCTCAAAAACGGCCAATTACTTATGTACTTGGCCGTTTTTATATTTTTGCTAAGGACAATACCAATCCACAGTAATACTTAATCATTTAGAACAACTAAATAATGAAATTTTTGCCTTGCTATCACACGGTTTTCTACCTCAAAATAAATCACTTAATTAAGCGAATTGTTATAATCCTAAAGGATTGTTGTTATTGCGTAATTTTGCGCTAGCAGCAAAACAAAGGTGTGCTAGAATATCGGCACTTTGATTAAGCGTGGTGTCAGCTTAAAACTGATATAACTTACCACCCCCAAGCCACACTGGAGTTGTGTTGTTTTAATGGAAAATGTACTGATTTGGCCAAAGGAATACCCATTACTTATTAAAGGACTGGTAGAACAAAACGGTGCCTTTATTTTAGATGCTTTGGAAGCTTGGCCTGCTTGTCGTTCTACAAATGAAGACGATGGTGTATGCACCACCGTGCTGCCACCTATTTATTATTTGGCATGGCTAACCCCGCTGGAGCCATTTGAAGAATGTTACTTTCAACATATCTCTGAATATGACGAAGACGCACAAGCGTATATTAGTGCGGTTAAAAGCCATTACTACGATAATGAATACACCCCTGAAAGCTTAGTGCTTATGCTGTGCCAGCGCCTTGAAAAATACGCAAGCGTGGCTGCACAAAATACAATAGATACGCCACTGTCTTTAGTCGATTTATTTTTTAGTAAACGCTACTTCACCTTAATTGAGCATGCGTTAAATAATAAAAGTAAACTCTCGGCAAAGGACACATTAGCGCTTTGGAAAGAAGTTGATTTTAGAGAGCGCCTAAGTGCGTTTATTCCAGAGTCTATTGCTGATTTAGATACTCTCTCTGAACTTGCCAGCGAAAAAGTAGCTGCGGGTAAAGACTATTTTACGCTGCTTACGCAGGTTTCTCCTGATGTTGACTCTGTTGTACTGCTAGAAAAAGCTTTGCTTACTCATTTACGTAAAAAAACAGCTAAGCAAACAATGGCTATGCGTTTTATTGAACAAGGCGCTACTGGTGTACTTGCTGATGAAAACAATAAAACAGCCTTTATGTGGGCCGCCGAAAAAGGCTTTGTAAATGTGGTTGAAACGCTACTGGCAAAGCAAGACAAAAAAGCGACAGATAACTTAGGTAATACTGCGCTTCATTATGCTGTGTTTGCTAAAAATGAGTCGTTAATGGTGCTGCTTATTAAAGCGGGCTATAACTTTAGAGCACGTAATAAAGAAGGTTTAAGCTGTTACCGTTTAGCGGTGAGTATTAAAGCTAATAACTTAGTTAAATGTTTAGAGCGTGACTTTGGTATTAAAGAACTTTCGCCAGAAGGGCAGTTCGATCGCATTAAAAAAGTGCATGTGCTACATGCTATTGTGACTATATTGCTGCCTTTACAGTTGTTTTTCTTTTTTGATGAAACCCTCTCAATTAAAAGTGAGCTGACGCTGGGTTTAACTATGACTGCAGTGATTTGTTTTTTCTTTGCGACCACTTTAAAACGCTGTGCGCTATATCCACATATTAAACACCCTTGGGGTTTATTTGTGCTTAGGGGCTTTTCGTTTATTAGCTTAATTGCTCAAATAGGGTTGGCGAGTATTGTGGTGCTAGCTGCCTTGAGCGATTTAGTTTAGCTAGCTAGTTTTAAACAGTTAATAAAAAACGCGCTTAAATTACTTTAAGCGCGTTTTTTTGTATATAGCGTTTATGGTTAAGCCTTATTTACCGTGCTCATTTGCTGCTTTTTCTTCAGCTAATTCTTCTTTAAGCTTACGGATTTTTAAACCTTGTTCTTGTCCGCGATGTCTTGCGTAGTAAGTACAGCCAATAAACATAGATGATGCAAATACCAGTTCTAACAACACCCAAATTAATTCATCTGGTGCTGCCCACAGCATGGTAAGACCGTGGATAAAATAAAGCATTACAATAAAGTTAGCCCACGCATAGGTGTATGTGTTGTCTTGAATTATGCCTCTTAGCGGCAGTAGTAAAGGAATGATAGGAAAAAACAATGACACCCAACTAGTATTACCGTCTAGAGGGGGTACAAAATACATCCACAAAGGAATCAGAATAAGTAAACCAACATAGCCAAATAGTGCTGCACGTTGAAATTTTACCGTAATCGGCTTTTTAGCTGGACTGTCAGCTGTAGTCATTTAAGTTTTCTCGCAATGTGAGTAAGGCGTTTACCAACGCTTTGGCATATTTTAATTTCGTCTTTGCTTAGCTGTGCACTATTAGCGCTGCCAGCGACGTGTGTTGCACCGTATGGTGTTCCACCGGTTTGTGTTGCAAGTAGTTCGGGCACATCGTACGGCACGCCCATAAGCACCATGCCGTGGTGTAATAGTGGCAAAGATAAGTTAAGTAAGGTTGCTTCATTTCCTCCATGCATACTACTTGATGACGAAAATACACACGCTGGCTTATCGATTAATTGGCCTTTTAGCCATAAGTCGCTAGTGGTTTCCCAAAAGCTTTTTGCTTGAGAGGCCATCATGCCAAATCGAGTTGGTGTACCAAATGCTAAACCATCGCAATTTATTAAATCATCTTTAGTGATCACAATATCGTGCGCATTTTTAGCCACAAAGGTGCGAAGTAGTGCACTAGCACCTTGTTGCTCTATCGACTCTGCTATCTCGTGAGCCATTGCTTCAACTGAGCCATGGCTTGAGTGATAAAGCACCACTATGGTTGCACTCATTATAAAACGCTTAGTACGTTTTCTGGTGGACGACCAATCGCTGCTTTATTGTTATTAACTACGATAGGGCGTTCAATTAATTTTGGGTATTTAACCATAGCGTTAATAAGTGCGTCCTCATTTGTTTCATCTTTCAAATTAAGCGCTTTGTAGTCATCTTCTTTGGTGCGCATCATTTCACGTACGGATGAAAAACCAAGTTGGATTACAAGCGTTGAAATTTGCTCGTGAGTAAGAGGGGTTTTTAAATACTCTACAACACTTGGCTCTATCGCTTTACTTTGCAGTAGCGCTAGCGTTTCGCGTGATTTAGAACAACGTGGGTTGTGGTAAATAGTAACAGACATAAAATGATTCCAAAGTGTGAATTGCGTCTATTTTAGGGTAAGCGCTTGCAGACTTAAAGTCTTGCAAGCTCTTTTTGTAAAAGTCGATACTGGGTAAGTAGTGCTTTTAAACGTTGTTGCTTTACAAGTTCGGTTGGCTCTACGAAGTTAAGTGCTTTTTGTACTTCGTCTGCGGCTTTTAAATAAGCACCGTATTGAGCCAATACATCGGCGTTCGCTTCATGATATGAGGCTAATTTATCTTGTTTTTTATACGCATCAGCAAGAAGTTGCTTGCCTAGGTTATGATCTGGCTTTTCGAGTAAAAAACTCTTCAAAATATTTTCGGCTAGTTCATATTGCTCAGCTTCAAGTGCTGCGTTGGCATAGTTGAGCGTAATTACCTGATTATTAGGGCGATACTGATTTAAATCAGCTAAAAATTTTACGGCTTCATCTGCCTTTTTTTGCGCGATGAGTAAATCGGTATGGGTATCTATATAAAATAGGTTTTTAGGATCATTTTTTAAAAGCTCGTCTAGTATTGGGGCTGCTTCATCAAGCTTTTTTTGATCAAGTAAGCTAATAGCTAAACCGTACTTTAAAGCGGTGTTATCGTAGCTATTTTCGCGTAGTCGTTTTCTAAATAGGTCTTCGGCGTTTTCTGGTTTGTTGTCGTAGCGCGCAAGCACGCGGCTTTTAGCTAAATTAAACTCAAGACTGGCACTCATATGACGCACAGGAAATTGCTCTGCACGCAAACGTACATCAGATACTCGGCTCTCTGGTAATGGGTGAGTAAGTAAAAACGCAGGTGGTTTATATTTATAACGAATTTGCGCGGCAAGTTTAGTTAAAAATTCGCTCGATGCACGTGCATCAAAGCCTGCATTGTTAAGCGTTTGCATGCCTATGCGGTCAGCTTCTTGCTCGGCTGAGCGACTATGCGTTAACTGACTAAAAGCAGATTGTGTTTGGCTGGCAGATATAATCGCAATACCCGCATCTGGTGCAACAACGGTTGCTAATATTCCGGCTATCATACCGGCAATAGTCAGCGCGCTGTTATCTTGCTGTTGCTGTATTCTTCGCGCTAAGTGGCGCTGTGTCACGTGAGCAATTTCGTGACCAAGCACTGAGGCAAACTGGCTCTCGTTATCGGCTTGAGCTATTAACCCTGTATGTACGCCTACATGGCCGCCATAAAAGGCGAAGGCATTTATTTCTGAGTTGTTTATCCAAAAAAACGAAAACGGAAAGCGCACGTCATTAGCATTAGCAACGAGTTTACGACCAATAGTTGTGAGGTATTCATCTAGCACTGGGTCGTTTATTACTGGTGATGAGCCTCGTATTTGCATCATCATTACTTCGCCAATGGCTTGTTCTTTTTCGAGTGGCAGTGCTTGTAATGCAGATGTTCCTAAATCAGGAAGCGTAAAGTTGGTTTGCGCTTTTAAAGGTTCGCTTATTAATAAGCTAAACGTAAGCGCAGCACTGCATAAAGTGATAAATGCTGATTTTAGCTGCATTTTATTCCTTGTTAATTTGTTCGCCAATTGCAATTTTGGCTATGTCTATTTCGTCACTGCTTGCACGGCTGTCTTTTTCGCACAATTGGTACAGTTCTTTTATTGTGACTCCATCAAGCTTTACAACGTTCAATTCTCGCTGCAAAAAAGTAATAATTTTATGTACTACTTTGTGTGCATGTAAAATAATGGCTTTATCTGCTTTGTCGCCTCGTTCAAAATAAAAGCCAATAAACTTATGTAACTGACTTATTCTGATCAAGTTTTTCATTGAATGTGGGTCCCACACTCTAAATTCCATAAAGCGATTGTTTTTTATGTATTGATCAACAATAACATCTTTAGCATAAGGCTGTGCCCATAGCTCAAAGCCTCTGTCGGTAAATACTTGGTGCAGCGCAATACGTGGCTTATGTTTGGTATGTATTTCACCTAAGTTATCTTCATAGCCTTCTAATAAATCTAAGTTCCAATTGCGTTTATCTAAAAGTTGTTTAACTGCATTGTCGAACCCATGATCTAAAATTCCTTCTGATTCGCTTATTGATGAGGCAACAAGGTGATAAAAAGGAGGTAGTTCGCCCCAATTAATCTGCTTTTTAAACCAATTAATCTCTTTGAGTGTTGGATTACTTGGTAGTTGCGCTTTATTATGCGTGCCAGGCATTAACTTATCCTTACTGCTAGTTATGTTATAAGGATAAACTATTGCAGGAATTGTTTTAACAAAAAGTTACAACGGTTTGAGTACATAAATACGTAGACCGTAAATATGCGACTTATTATTCATTTACTATACGGATAAAGTAGTTATGGTAGAGCGCGATTTAAAAGAGTTTAAGTGTCCTCAGCAATTTGTGCAGTTCAAGCTTGCGCTTCGAAGTGCACAGTCATCAAAACAATGCATCACTTTTAGTCTTAATAAAGGTGAAAGTGCGAACGACATTGAACGTTTTTTGCAAAAAAATGCTTATAGTTACAATTTTGATAAACAACGTGGGTTGTTATTAGTGGAGCCATTACATGTTTGAATACGTAAAAACATGGTACGAAAGGAAGTTCTCGGATCCTCATTCGTCTACCTTATTATTTTTATTATTGGTATCAGTTGCCTTACTTTACTTTTTTGGCGCGTTAATTGTTCCTGTGCTTGTTGCACTGGTTATCGCTTATTTACTAGATTGGCCGGTTGTTCATTTAGAGCGTGTTGGCTTAAAACGTTTTACAGCAACAATTATTGTAATGTTGATATTTATTAGCATTATGCTCACCCTTATTTTAGTTATTGGCCCAGTGCTTTGGAAGCAAACCAGTAACTTAGTGCAAGAAACACCGCATATGCTAGAGCAGGGGAAGTCTTATTTAATGGCTTTACCTGAACAATACCCAAGTTTAATTAATATAGAACAAGTACAAGCAATTGTTGCAATCGTAGAAGCTAAAATTATTGAGTTTGGCCAAGCGGTATTATCGTTTTCACTTACGTCTTTAAAAGATGTTGTTGCTTGGCTTATATATTTGGTGCTTGTGCCGTTACTGGTGTTTTTTATGCTTAAAGATAAGCTGGAGCTGACAGGGAGTATAGCTAAACTGATCCCGCAGCAACGGCGCTTGATTTTACAAGTGTGGAACGAAATGAACCAACAAATTATGAATTACATTCGCGGTAAAGTATTCGAAATTTTAATTGTTGGTGGTGTGTCTTTCATTGCATTTACTGTTTTAGATTTGCGCTATGCAGCTTTACTTGGTGTGCTTGTTGGCTTTTCGGTATTAATTCCATTTATTGGCGCGGCACTCGTCACTATTCCGGTAGCGGCAGTTGCGCTGTTTCAGTTTGGATTAGAAACACAGTTTTGGACCATTTTAATTATTTACGGAATTATTCAGGCGCTTGATGGCAATGTACTTGTACCGCTGTTGTTTTCTGAGGCAGTTGATTTAAATCCGGTATTTATAATTGTCGCGGTATTATTTTTTGGTGGTTTATGGTGGTTTATGGGGGTTTTGGGGCGTATTTTTTGCCATCCCGTTGGCCTCATTAGTAAAAGCGCTAATAACAGCTTGGTCGTCAACGCACGAAGAGATCAGCAAAGAGCTCATTGAATAGTTAAGCAAACAGACTTTTAGTTTAAAAAAGCATAGTAAACGCACCTCTAGTGCTAATTGATTATTACTCATTACCTGTAAATTTATGTACTATTGGTAATAAGATATATTTTTTAGTAATAAGGTGCGTTTTTTAATGTCTGAGTTTTTATTGCACGATGAGCCAGTAAAACAAGTTTACCTTGATGCAAATGCAACGACCCCTGTGTTGCCTTGTATTGCTGCTGTTGTTTCTCATACCATGCAAATATGTTTTGGTAATCCTTCAAGCCCGCACATCACAGGTATTCAAGCCAAGCATTTATTAGAACAAACACGTCAAAAGGCACGCACGGTTATTGGCGCAACTAATGGCGATATCCTATTTACCTCTGGTGCAACGGAGGGTATTCAAACTGCGGTGGTTTCTACACTAATTAATGCTAAAAAGCAGTCTATTAAAAACCCTGTATTATTATATGGCGCTACTGAGCATAAAGCGGTGCCAAATACACTCAAGCACTGGAATAGCGTACTTGACGTTAATGCTCAGGTGCTTGCTATTCCGGTTGATAGTAACGGTATTTTAGATTTAGATTTTATCGCAGAGCATATTAATAACGCTTTGATGATTTGCACCATGGCCGTTAATAACGAAACCGGTGTATATCAAGATTTATCCGCTATAGAGCAGGTAATTCGTAGCCGTAACAAAAATGTATCGTGGATGGTGGATTGCGTGCAGGCACTCGGTAAACAAGCGCTCGCACTGAGTAATACAACTATTGATTACGCTCCTTTTTCGGGGCATAAGCTTTACGCACCTAAAGGTATTGGCTTTTTATATATTCGTAGTGGCAGTGCGTACACACCTTTTATAGCGGGTGGCGGTCAAGAAAGTGGAATGCGCTCAGGCACCGAAAATCTACCCGGTATTGCAGGGTTAAATAAACTATTTAGTATGTTGCTTGATAAATCAGACGATACATTTAAACCAATTAGCATACTTAACTCTTATCGAAGCCAGTTACAAAGCGCGATAAAAGACACCTTTGGCGATATTACATTTAATCATGATTTTGCTTATAGCGTGCCTACCACACTTAACTTTGCGGTAAACGATTTAACGAGCAAAGAAGTGATTGATTTATTTGATGCTGCGGGCATTCGCGTAAGTGGTGGTTCGGCTTGTAGTACGGGTGCATCTACAAGTTTTGTTTTAGATGCAATGGGTGCAAGTAAGAGGCAAAGCGAAAACGCGATTAGGCTATCGTTTGGACCTGCAGCAACACAACACGATATTGATGATGCTTGTGTGCGTATTCGCGCTCTTAAAGCAATACTACAGGCTAACTGTTTAATTGTATCTGATAGCACTACACCACAGCAAGAAGTGTGCGCACTTGGCCTTACTCAGTTTAGGCACCAAGGAGCATGTAGTTGGCTTTATGTAAGCGATGATAAGCACGCAGTTATAATAGACCCGATTGTTGAGCTTATTCCGCGCTTTGAAAAAATAGCTAATACACAAAACTTAACTATATCAGCGGTGCTTAATACTCATCTGCATCAAGAGCGAGAGTCAGCGACTCATTTATTAACCAGTGTTCTTGCATCAAGAGTTGTAAAAGGTGAGGTTGATGCTTTAGGTTGGCCACTAAATGCAGAAAGTATTAGCTTAGCAAATGACGTACTTGAAAAAATAGCGACACCTGGGCACAGCAAAGATAGCGTAAGTTATTTATTAAAAAATATTAATGGCGAAACGCGTTATTGTTTTTGTGGTGATTTAATTTTGCCTGCAGGACTTGGCAATACATCGCTTATAGGTGGGGATGCAAAAGCAATGGCACGCTCTATTTTAGCAATAAGCGAGCAACTTAATAGCACCAGCATTATTTGCTCAGGGCACGACTACCAACAATGTTTTGCCATGAACTGGGCTGTACAACAAAACCAAACGCCATTACTTAATGCGCTAGTAAGCGGCAGTATTTCAGTTGATGAATTTACTATACAAAAGCAGCAGCACGACGCTTCAAAGCAAGTAAATAACACGCAATTGTGTGGCTATGTAAATGCATTGCCTGAGATTGATACACAGCAATTAAATTTTGATGACGCTAAAGCAATGTTAAACACCAGCGATGCATATTTAATAGATACTCGGGAGCCGTATGAACATGGAGCAAATAATGTTGCTCAGTTATTTAATACACTAGATGAAAAAACATTAAATATACCGCTTAGCAGAATGGCAAATGCGGTATTTGAAGGGCAGTTAAGTAAAAATAACAACTATATTTTATTATGCCGCAGTGGTAACCGCTCAAAGATTGCTGCGAGCAATTTAATGCAGCTAGGATACAAAACGGTTTATAATCTAAGTGGTGGGCTAGCGCTTAGTAATTAAGCAAAGATTGTAATTTATACAAAATCGGCTTTATAGCCGATTTTTTGTTTTTAAGGTTTATTTGTTTGCAAGGCAAACAATTACAGTAATTAGTGAATAACTATGAAAAGTAATTAGCAGCGCTTATAAAAATTCATTAATATTTCATTTTGATTGATTAAGCTATGCTGTTGCCTTTAAAATTACAGGTAAATTAATTTATAAAATTTTTATGATACCGGTGTCAAAAGCTAAAAATTGCGTTATCATCTGCACATAAAATTATAAAAACAGCACTTTTTTTGCATTTTTAGTTATACTATTTGCGCTTTAATTTAGTGTGAATAAGTAGTATTAAGAGTTTTGCTTTTATAAAAAACATTTTTAAATCAATTGATTGAAAAAAATAGAGGATATTTCCATGTCTAACCGAACGCAACTAGCAAGTTGGCAAGCACTAGAACAAAGTGCAGCTAAGATGAAACAAACACATCTAAAAACGTTATTTGCACAAGATGACACGCGCTTTTCTCAGTTTTCTACTCAAGTACCAGGCGTATTATTCGACTATTCTAAGCAACTTATTGATAACAATGTTTTTGCTAACTTAATGTCGCTTGCTAAAGAATGCGATATTGCATCGTGGCGCGATAAAATGTTTAGCGGTGAAAAAATAAATATCACTGAGGATCGCTCAGTTTTGCATACGGCACTTCGTAATCGTGCTCACACTCCATTAATTGTTGATGGCGAAAACGTGACACAAGCCGTAGACAACGAGTTAGCTAAAATTAAAGTGTTTGTAGAAAAAGTTCGTAGCGGTAAATGGTTAGGCTATACCGGCAAAGCGGTAAAAGATGTTGTAAGTATTGGTGTTGGTGGCTCTAACCTTGGTCCACAAATGGCAACTGAGGCATTAAAAGCACTTGCTGATGATACGTTAAATGTTCACTACGTATCTAATGCTGACGGTGTACAAATTTCGTCTATATTAAAAGCCATTGACCCTGAAACAACATTATTTGTTATTTCTTCAAAAACATTTACGACGTCAGAAACCATGACAAACGCAAAAACTGCGGTTGACTGGTTTTTACAAACAACAAAAGATGAAAGTACAATTGCAAAGCATTTTGTTGCAGTAAGTACAAATTTAGAAAAAACGGCAGCCTTTGGTATCAGCGACGAAAACGTATTCACTATGTGGGATTGGGTTGGTGGTCGCTTTTCACTTTGGAGTGCGATAGGCTTACCAATTGCTTTATATTTAGGCTACGACGCCTTTGAAGCAATTTTAGAAGGTGCGTTTGAAATAGACGAGCACTTTAAATCTGCGCCGTTTGAGCAAAATATACCATTAATTATGGCATTGCTTAGTGTATGGAATACGAGCTTTTTAGGTTATACAGCGCAAGCTATATTACCGTACGATCAAGCACTGCATATGTTGCCTGCGTATTTACAGCAAGGCGAAATGGAAAGTAACGGTAAACACGTTAACTTTGCAGGCGAAACGGTACCTTATACTACAGTTCCAATTATTTGGGGCATGACGGGTATTAATGGTCAGCATGCCTTTTATCAGTGTTTACACCAAGGTAATGTAATTGTACCTGCAGATTTTATTGCATCAGTTAAGCCACAAGTGAATGTTGATAAGCATCACGATATTTTATTATCGAACTTCTTTGCACAAACAGAAGCGATGATGAGTGGTGTAGATGCAGCGCAAGTTACAGCTGATTTAACCGCTAAGGGTAAATCGCAAGCAGAGATTGATGAGTTATTAAATCATAAAATTCATCAAGGCAATCGTCCTACAACGTCTATGCTATTAGATACAGTAGATGCTAAAACAGTGGGCCGTTTAATTGCACTGTATGAGCATAAGATATTTTGCCAAGGCATTATTTTAGAAATATGTTCGTTTGACCAATGGGGTGTAGAGCTGGGTAAAGGTTTAGCATCTAAAATTGAGAGTGAACTCACTGATGATAGCGTGAAACACGCTCATGATAGTTCTACAAACGGCTTAATGGCGTACTATAAACAAAACCGTACGCAGTAAAAAATTCGCTTACGCAAGTAAGTAAACCGAGTACCTTTGAACGGGTAGCGCTGGAGTGCTTAGGGTCTGTATTTTTGTGAGAGGAGATACAGGGCCCCTAAGGCTCATTTAATAAGCGCAATGATAAACAATAATAATAAATCATCGATACAGAACAATTCAGCAGGCTTTTATTTAAATACAGCTATAAAAGCCATCTAATCTAGCAATAAATAGGCATACCCGCGCATTTACAAAATGTACTGGGTATCATAACGTAGAGAGTAACTATGCTTAATCCTTTTGATATTATAATTTTTGGGGGCGGTGGTGATCTTGCGTTACGCAAATTGCTACCTGCAATGTACAGAGCATATCAAGAAGGTAACTTACCTGAAGGCTCACGTATCCTACCAACAGTGCGCGAAGAATCGAAACGTGCTGAATACATAGAAACAGCGCATAAAGCATTACAAGAATTTTTAAGCAAAGGTGAGTTTAACGCTAAAGATTGGAAAGCGTTTTCTACTTTTTTAGTGCCAGTGGTAAGTAATGTTACAGAAGCAGACGACAACTGGGATGTGCTAAAAGGCATTTTAGATGAGCACGAAAGCACTAAGTCTCGCGTGTTTTACTTATCGCTTCCGCCTGCTGTTTACGGCACATGTTGTGAAATATTATCGACTAAAGGTTTAATTACACCTACATCACGCGTTGTTGTTGAAAAGCCAATTGGTTATTGCGGTGATTCTGCTGAAGCAATTAATGGAAAAATTGCAGAGTTTTTTAATGAAGAACAAATTTTCCGTATTGACCATTACTTAGGTAAAGAAACAGTACAAAACTTAATGGCGCTGCGTTTTTCAAACTCATTGTTTGAAAATATGTGGGATGCTAAATCTATTGATAATATTCAAATTAGCTTGTCAGAAACGGTTGGTCTCGAAAGCCGCGCTGGTTTTTATGATAAAGCCGGTGCACTTCGTGACATGGTTCAAAACCACTTATTACAACTACTTTGCTTAGTTGCAATGGAGTCGCCTAATAAGCTTAACGCTAACAGCATTCGTAACGAAAAACTAAAAGTATTAGAAGCACTTCGCCCGCTTGTAGATGGTGATGTTGATGAAAATATTGTTCGTGGTCAATACGTACCAGGTGACTTAAACGGTAAAATTGTACCGGGTTACTTAGAAGAGCTAAATGAAGGTTCTAGTAAAACAGAAACGTTTGTAGCTATTCGCGCGCATATTGATAACTGGCGCTGGGCAGGTGTTCCATTTTACCTTCGTACGGGTAAACGTATGGCTAAGCGCTGTGCAGAAATTGTGGTTGAATACAAAAAAGTATCTCACAATATCTACGAAGATAACGTGGGTAATATCGAGCCAAATCGTCTTGTTATTCGTTTGCAGCCAGAGGAAACAATTCAACTAACGCTTATGTCTAAGCGCCTTGATAATCTTCAAATGCAACTTGAGCCAGTAACAATGAATATTGAGCTTTCACAAGCTTACAGCAATGGTTTCCACTCAGATGCGTACAAGCGTTTAATGCTTGATGCCGCTGCTGATAACCCGTCGTTATTTATTCACCGTGATGAAGTTCGTCAAGCGTGGAAGTGGATTGATCCAATAATCGACCGTTGGCAAGACAAAGGCAAGCCTGCGCTTTACCGTGCTGGTAGCTGGGGACCTGATGATGCTGATGAATTATTGGCAGAAAACAATCATGTATGGTTTAACACAGGCGATAAGGTATAAGCATGGCAACACTAGTTGAAAAGTTTTTTGATGATAAAGACGCGTTAACAGCTGAGCTTTCTGCAACGCTTGAGCAATCATTACGTGATGGCATTAAAAACGATGGCCGTGCTGTATTAATGGTGTCGGGCGGCTCGTCTCCTGCGCCCGCTTATAAGCATTTATCAACGCTTGATTTAGATTGGCAACATGTTGATGTTGCTATGGTTGATGAGCGTTGGGTAGACCCAAGCCATGAAAAAAGTAATGAAGCATTTATTAAAAGTACTTTATTACAAAATCATGGTAGTGTTGCCAACTTTATTACTATGAAGAACGCTGCAGCAACGGCTCAACAGGGCGCACAAGAGTGTGAAGCGGCTTATAGCGAGCTAAAAAGCCCATATGATGTAACTATTTTAGGTATGGGCCCAGATGGCCATACAGCGTCGTTATTCCCAAATGCAGACGGTTTAGAGCATGGTTTAACAACTGAGCAATCGGTATGTGCAATTAATGCGATACAAAGTGAAGTAACCGGTAGTATTACCGAGAGAATGACGCTTACGTTAAATGCCATTGCGCAATCTAAAGTGGTTAAGCTTTTAATTAGCGGTGAAGAAAAACTCGCTGTTTATAAGCAAGCAAAAGCGGGCGGCGATGTGAATGACATGCCACTACGCGCTGTGCTTAACCATCCAAGTATCAATATTGAAGTATATTGGGCACCTTAATTTAGATGCCAATTTAACTTTTAAAGGCCGCTTATATAAGCGGCCTTTTTTATTTGCTTAAATTTAAGCCTAAACACTGCAAAAAAATAGCTTTGAACTGTTAACCAATGTTAATGAATAACTTTGGTTTGTATTAAAATCAACCACGAAGTGTGTTGTTTTTGAACAAAATTTATGAGTTTGAGCTGTATGTTTTTTAACAACGTTCAGATTTAGTTAAATTTTATTTTTTCATGGTTGTTGTCATAAAAGTTTCCCTTCCTTTTTTAGCTCAAAAGCATTAGCCTAAAGGCATTAACAATGAAACATATAAATTAAAATAAACGGAGCAGTAACATGGCGGAGCAACAAGTACAGCCTTTACACAACGAAAAACATGCCAACACTAAAATTCAAAACGGCATCAATGTAGAATTCATGAAAACTCAACACTTAGTGCCAGTAGTTGCACATGAGTTTGCACGTGTAGCAAACGAGTTTCCAATGTCATTCGTTAAAAATAACGAAACCGGCACTTTTCAAGCAGTTGCTATGTTTGGCTTAGAGCCAGGCGAAAACCTTTTTGTAGAAGATGGTAAATGGACTGCAGCATTTGCACCTATGGCATCTACTCGTTACCCACTTGGTTTAGTTAAACACCCAGATCAAGATCAATACGGTATCGTAATTGACGAAGCAAGTGCGCTTGTTGGTGAAGACGAAGGTAACGCATTATTTGAAAACGGCGAAGAAACAGATTACCTAAAACGTCGTAAAGAAGCGCTAGTATCATTTATTGAGTTTTCTCAAGTAACTGAAGCGTTCACTAAATTCCTTGCTGATAAAGAGCTACTAATTGCGCAAACGCTAACAGTAGACATTAAAGGCGAGAAAAAAGACATCAACGGTATTTACCTTATCGATGAGAAAAAACTAAACGAGTTAAGCGATGCTGATTTCTTAGAGCTTCGTAAACGTGGTTACTTAGCACCAATTTACTCGTTCTTAACGTCTACTCACCAAGTAGCACGTTTAGCGCGTTTAAAAGCTAAACAAGCTTAATTACAAACACGTAAAATTTTAAAAAGCGCCTTAAGGCGCTTTTTTTATGCCATTAAACTCACTTTAGTTGAAATTAAGTCCGTAACCATTCACATTAGTTTATAACTTCCCCATAAAAGAACTCATTATGAAAACACCATTATTAGCCATTTTTGCGAGCAGCCTTGTTGCTTTAAGCAATAGTGCATTAGCTGCAGAGACTCCTTTTGCCATTGCGATTCATGGTGGGGCAGGGACAATTGAAAAAGCACGATTTACACCCGCTCAAGAAAAAGAGTATCGTGCAAAATTAACGCAAGCAGTAGAGACAGGTTATAAAGTATTACACCAAGGCGGCGAAAGCTTAGATGCGGTAATTGCAGCAATTGCAGTATTAGAGCAATCCCCTTATTTTAATGCAGGGCGTGGAGCGGTATACACCTACGATGGCGGGCATGAGCTTGATGCATCCATAATGGATGGTCGAAACCGTGAAGCAGGCGCAGTTGCGGGTGTAAAGCATATTGAGAGCCCAATTAACTTAGCACGTTTGGTAATGGATAACTCTGTACATGTAATGCTTAGTGGGCAAGGCGCTGAAGAGTTTGCTAAAGAGCAAGGTGTTGAGCTTGTCGAAAATAACTTATTTGATACCGAGCCTCGCTACAAAGCGCTTTTAAAAGCAAAACAAAAATTAGATAAAGCCAAAGCAACCAGTAAAGAGTACCAAGCCGCGCACAAAGCATTACCTAACTCTTACAAAATGGGCACGGTTGGCGCAGTGGCGCTTGATAAAAATGGTAATTTAGCGGCAGGTACATCAACAGGTGGTATGACCGCAAAACGTTATGGTCGTGTGGGGGATGCGCCGGTAATTGGGGCCGGAACATTTGCTGAAAATGAATCGTGCGCGGTATCGGCAACAGGGCATGGTGAATATTTTATTCGCTATAACGTAGCAAGCGATATATGTGCGCGAGTTAAGTACCAAGGTAAAACCATTGCTGAGGCAGGGGATGAAGTTATACACGGCGTGCTTAAGCCTATTGGTGGCACTGGCGGCGTAATTATTATTGATACAAAGGGTAATATTAGCTTACCGTTTAATACCTCTGGCATGTATCGAGCAAGTAAATCGAATACGCAAGCGACCTACGTGGGCATTTTTAGTGACGAATAAGCCAACGTCATTTAATTTATTCAATGTAGTTAGCCCTGAAAATAATTGTTTAAAATAAATTTATTATTCACAGTTTAGTTCAATAGCAGCGTTTATATAACAAACAACCCCGCGTTATGCATTTTGTAGGATTAACCCCAGCCGTTTAATTTGATACAATTACGGCTCTTTAACTAATTTTATAAGGTATGCGGGTGGTAAACCTAGGTCAGTTGTTTGGCGAGCTAAAAACGTGCTTAAAAAAAGATCAATTCATTTTCAAAAAACGCTTACATGGCGTAAAAAAAATAACCGATGAAAACAAGCATGCCAACGCGCTTGAAAAAATAGCGGCTGATATAACCCGTAGCCAAGAATTTCGCGATAAACGCTTAGCTGGCCTCCCTAAAGTGACTTACCCTGAGCAATTGCCGGTAAGTCAAAAAAAGGAATTAATTAAAGACGCCATTGCAAATAACCAAGTGGTTATTATTGCCGGTGAGACGGGCTCAGGCAAAACAACGCAAATACCTAAAATGTGTTTAGAGCTTGGTCGCGGTGTTGATGGTTTAATTGGTCATACGCAACCACGTCGATTAGCAGCGCGTACGGTGGCTAATCGTATTGCTGAAGAAATGAAGTGTGAACTTGGTCAGCAAGTTGGCTTTAAAATTCGTTTTAGCGATCAGGTATCTAATAATACGTATATTAAATTAATGACCGACGGTATTTTGCTGGCTGAAATTCAGCAAGACCGTTTTTTAAATCAATACGACACGATTATTATTGATGAAGCGCATGAGCGTAGTTTAAATATTGATTTTATTTTAGGTTACTTAAAAAACCTGCTTCCAAAACGCCCTGATTTAAAAATAATAATTACCTCAGCGACTATCGATCCTGAGCGTTTTTCAAAGCACTTTGATGATGCGCCCATTATAGAAGTATCGGGTCGTACTTTCCCTGTTGATGTGCGCTACAACCCTATTACTGATATTAATAAAGATGATATGGAAGCGGAGGGCGATCAGCTACAAGGTATTTTTGATGCCGTTGATGAGCTGTGCGCTGAAGGCCCTGGCGATATTCTCATATTTTTAAATGGTGAGCGTGAAATACGCGATACCGCAGATGCACTTAGCAAGCGTAATTTAAAACACACCGATGTATTGCCACTTTACTCGCGTTTATCTAACGCAGAGCAAAACCGTATATTTGCGCCGCATTCTCGTCGTCATATTATTTTATCGACTAACGTAGCCGAAACATCATTAACCGTGCCGGGTATTCGTTATGTAATAGACCCAGGTACTGCGCGTATAAGTCGCTACAGCTATCGTACAAAAGTACAGCGCTTACCAATAGAGCCTATATCGCAAGCAAGCGCCAATCAGCGTATGGGTCGTTGTGGACGTGTTGAAGCGGGTATTTGTATTAGGTTGTACTCTGAGGATGATTTTTTATCGCGCCCAGAGTTTACTGACCCTGAAATACTACGTACTAATCTTGCATCTGTTATTTTACAAATGTTGGCGCTAGGGCTTGGTGATATGGCGCAATTTCCGTTTGTACAAGCGCCAGATAGCCGCAATATTAATGATGGCCTAACATTGCTTGAAGAGCTACAAGCGGTAAAACCAGCTAAACGCGATAGTAAAACCAGCCTAACGCAATCGGGCAGAGAGCTTAGTCGATTACCCGTTGACCCACGTTTAGCAAAAATGGTGCTAACAGCCCATAAACTTGGCGCATTGCGTGAAGTGATTATCATTGTGGCGGCGTTGTCTATTCAAGACCCACGTGAACGCCCACAAGAAAAACGTGCTGCTGCTAATGAAAAACACGGTCGTTTTGATGATCCAGATTCTGATTTTATCGCTTTTTTAAACTTATGGAATTACTTAGAAGAGCAGCAAAGCGAGCTTACTAATAGCCAATTTAGAAAGCTGTGTCAAAAAGACTTCTTAGCCTATATGCGCCTGCGTGAATGGCAAGATATTGTTTATCAAATAAGTACTGTGTGTAACGAAATGGGCATGAAAGCAACCAGCCAAGCGGCTGATGGCGAACTTGTTCACAAAGCGTTGTTAAGCGGGATGCTAAGCCATATTGGCTTTAAAGATGAAAAACAAATATACAAAGGCGCACGTAATAGTCAGTTTCATATTTTTCCAGGTTCAGGTTTATTTAAAAAGAGCCCTAAATGGATCATGTCAGCGGAGCTGGTAGAGACAAGTAAGTTATATGCCCGCACAAATGCAAAAATAGACATTAACTGGGTAGAACCATTAGCACAGCACTTAGTTAAACGTAGTTACACAGAACCTCATTGGGAGAAAAAGCCAGGTGCGGTAATCGCGTTTGAACAGCAAACTTTATACGGCTTACTTGTTGTAAATAAACGCCGCTGTGTTTATAGCAACATAGACCCTAAAGTGAGTCGAGAGCTTTTTGTGCGCACAGCATTAGTTGAGCAAGAACTGGGCTTAAACGAGGGCTTTTTAGCGTTTAACCGTGAGCTAATAGAAGATATTCAAGTTCTGGAAAATAAGTCACGTCGTCGTGATATTTTAGTTGATGAGCAAACGTTATTTGAGTTTTACGATAAAAAAATACCCAAACAAATTAATAACCGAGCTGCATTTTTAAAATGGTATAAAACACAAAAACAACAAAATAAGCATTACCTACACATGACTCGTGAAGAGCTAATGCAGCATGGTGCAAGTAATATCACTGAGTTTGACTACCCTGACACATGGCAGCAAGACAATATTATATTGCCGCTTGCTTATCATTTCGATCCAGGCCAAGCAGTTGATGGCGTTGCGGTACAAATACCAGTAGCGCTTTTAAATCAAGTACAAGAAAGTGGTTTTGACTGGCACATACCAGCATTTAGGCATGAGCTAATAAGTGGGCTTATAAAGTCATTGCCTAAATCGCTTCGTCGTAATTTTGTGCCAGCACCAAACTATGCTGATGCAGTGCTGGCAGCTATTGAGCCAATGCAAGGTAGTTTAATTGATGCTTTAGCCACGCGTTTATTAAGAATGACAGGTGTGAGAGTTGATCCCGAGGCATGGGATTTAACCGCGCTTGCACCGCATTTACGATTACAGTTTGAAGTACGTGATGAGAGCGATAAGTTACTTGC
Source organism: Pseudoalteromonas sp. Z1A2 (assembly GCF_011378755.1). Lineage (NCBI taxonomy): Bacteria > Pseudomonadati > Pseudomonadota > Gammaproteobacteria > Alteromonadales > Pseudoalteromonadaceae > Pseudoalteromonas > Pseudoalteromonas sp. Z1A2. The sequence goes on from NZ_WTKX01000006.1 coordinate 39,405, forward strand.
ACGAGGACTTGATTTAGCCAAGCTCAAAGCAGAGCTGCAAGGTGAAGTAACCGAAACACTGTCTAAAGTAGCCGATAAAGGCATTGAAAAGTCAGACCTAACACAATGGGATTTTGGTGAGTTACCCGCTTCATACGTTAAAAAACAAGGTCAATATGAGATAAAAGCATACCCTGCGCTGGTGGATAAAAAATCAGCCGCTGCAGTGGAGCTTTTTGATAGCGAAGCAAAAGCGCAGCAAGCACATCAACAAGGTTTGCGCCGTTTAGTACTATTAAATGTGCCATCGCCAATTAAGTACTTACAACAAAACTTACCGAATAAGGCAAAGCTGGGTTTGTACTTTAACCCATTTGGTAAAATAGCTGATTTAATTGATGACTGTATTGCCGCAGGTGTTGATAGCTTATTAGTAAAACACGGTGATATACGCGACGAAAAAGCATTTGAAACAGTAAAAGAGCAAATACGCGGTGAGCTGGGCGATGCCGTTGTATCGATTGCAACGCAAGTTGAGCAAGTATTAAGTATTGCTCATGCGCTGCATAAAAAAATGAAAGGGCGCGTTGATTTAACCATGATAACTGCGCACGGCGATATTAAGTCACAGCTTGAGTCACTTATATTTAAAGGTTTTGTGAGCGTGCATGGCGCAGATAAAATAGCGGATTTAATTCGTTATTTAAAAGCGATTCAAAAACGTTTAGAAAAGCTGCCTGTGGATCCAAATCGTGATAGGTTATGCGTACTAGAGCTAGATAAAGTTGCGCAAGAGTATAAAAAAGTAGTTAATAAAACGCCTAAAGGGTTACCTATACCACAAGAGGTAACCGCTATTTTCTGGATGCAACAGGAGCTTAGAGTGTCGCTATTTGCTCAAACACTAGGAACGCCTTACCCAATTTCAGCCAAGCGGGTACTTAATGCGATAAAAGAGATAGAATAAAACTTGCATTTTCTATTAAGCTTAGTACCTTAATAGAAGGATTTATTTTTGTTTTGAAAAGGAAGCGACATAGTTATGTCCTCATCGATTGAACATAAAACAAAGCGACTTTTAGTGGTAGATGACGAGTATTTTAATTTTGAAATGCTCAAAGCCGCACTCGCGTCGAAATTTGATGTTAGTTACGCAGATTCAGGGCAAAGCTGCCTTGCGTCAGCAATTGCGAGTCCGCCAGATATAATTTTGCTTGATGTTTGTATGCCTGGTCTTGATGGTTATGATACATGCCGAATGCTAAAGCACACACCTGAAACAAAAAATATTCCTGTTGTTATGGTATCGGGCCTAGAGTCCCCATCTGAAAAACAAGCAGGGTTTGATGCTGGTTGTAACGCGTATGTTGTAAAGCCATTTTCAGTGGGTTCTTTGTTGGAAAAAATTAACACGGTTGTTTAGAGGTAACATATGTTTACTGATGATAAGCGAAATTTTAGACGCATGCAGATTAACACTCCTGCAAATTTAACAACGATAGAACCAATAGCGGGTTTAAGTTTTGCCGCAGAGTGCGTGGATTTAAGTGCAACAGGTTTATCAATTCATTTAGATGAATTGCTTGAACCTAATACCTTACTGACGGTGAACATTGATTCGACTCATCCAAGTATTGCGCCTTTAAATGCAACTGCAAAAGTAATACGTGCCAGCAAAGAAGATGATGGCACGGTAACAGCAGGTCTTGAAATCATTGAGTTTAACTAAATCGAATTCAGTTAAACTAAATAGTAGATATTAAAAAACCTTACAGATTAAGCCTTTTAAGTAAAAGCCTTCAGGGTAGCTGCCAGCAATTGGATGATCGGCTGCCTGGTTTAATCGCTCCATTATCAGTAGGTCTTTACCTGCATCAAGTGCTGCATCGGCTACTACTTTTTGAAACAAGTTTTGTTCCATTAAACCAGAGCATGAGAATGTTAATAGTGTTCCGCCTGGTTTTAGTATTTGCATGGCAATCATGTTGATATCTTTATAGCCACGACACGCGCCCGTTAGCTGCGCTTTATTATCAGCAAATTTTGGTGGGTCCATTACGATGGTATCAAACTGTCTACCTTCGTCGCGGTATTGGCGTAATAATTTAAATACATCCTGCTTAACAAAGCTCACTTTGTTTAAATCTAAGTTATTATGCTCAACATTACGTTTTGCTGTATCTAAAGCGGGTTGCGATACATCTACGTTAGTTACATGCTCACATCCACCACGCAGGGCATACAACGAGAATGTACCTGTGTAACTAAAGCAGTTAAGGACAGTTTTACCTTTTGAGAAGCGCTCAAGTGCAGCACGGCTGTCACGCTGATCTAAGTAAAATCCTGTTTTGTGACCTTCAATTATATCAACTTCGATTTTTAAGCCGTTTTCTTCAATAAGCACAGGCTCTTTTGGTTCATTCCCCCAAAGTGCGCCTTTAATTGGTTCTAAGCCTTCTTTAGTACGTACATCTACGTCAGAACGCTCATATATGCTAGAGCCGGGGAAAATAGACATCAATGCGCCTACAATCTCGCCTTTATGGCGCTCGGCACCGGCGCTTAATAGCTGGCACACTAATACATTGTCAAACTTATCTATTGTAACGCCTGGTAAGTAATCAGACTCAGCAGCACATAAGCGAAACCCTGTTAATCCGCCTTCTTCAATAACTTGACTACGGGCTTCTAATGAGCGACGTAAACGGCGTTCAAAAAAGTGTTGATCGATGACTTCTTTTTCGTCAAAGCTCCAAACACGTGCACGAATTTGTGAGTGAGGGCTATACGCAGCAGTTGCTAAAAACTTACCTTCGCTGTCGTGAATCGTTACTGTGTCGCCTAATCCAGGTTTACCTTTAATTTTTTTGATGGCTTTTGAAAATAACCAAGGGTGTTTTCTTTTTAATGATTTATCGCGACCAGCTTGTAGGTAAACGGCAGATGACATAAGGCTTCTCAGTAGTAATAAATAAGCGCTGTATTTTAGTCAAGCAAGGAGCAACATACAATGAATGTTTTGCAAGGGGGGCATAAAGCACGGTAAAGTACGGATAATTCATTGATTAATTAGCTTTTTGGAACCTAACTTTGTCTGACGTCGCTTTAAGCCCTGATTTAGAAATACTTAACTCACAATGTAGAGGGTTTATCGCCTCTTTAGTGCATGCTGATGTTGCTCATGACATTACTCATATAGAGCGAGTGGTGCGTGTTGCAATACAGTTATGTAATGCGGAGCAGGCAAACATGTCAGTAGTATTTCCTGCAGCGTGGATGCACGACTGTGTGGCGGTGGCTAAAAACCACCCTGATCGTGCAAAAGCCTCTACTATGGCAGCTGATAAGGCATTGGAGTTTTTAAAATCGATTAATTATGACGAGTCACTTTTTGATGAGATTCATCATGCAATTGCAGCGCATAGCTTCAGCGCAAATATAAAAATTAAAACAGTTGAAGCGCAAATAGTACAAGATGCCGACAGAATGGATGCGTTGGGCGCTATTGGCGTTAGCCGATGCATGAAAGTTGGTGGCTCAATTTCTCGGTTATTATATAACCCAAATGACCCTTTTTGTGTTGAACGCGAGGCTGATGATAAAACATACACGCTTGATCATTTTTTCATAAAGTTATTACATATTGCCGATAGTATGAATACCCCATCAGCTAAAGCAGAGGCGAATAGACGAACAAGGTATATGCATGAGTTTTTAGAGCAATTAAAGTCAGAAATTGGTGAGTAATGTGAATAATACAAGCATACCGAAATTATCTGGCATTGATCATTGCCATTTAAATGTTGATAACTTAGCTAATGCCGTTAAGTGGTATGAACGGGTTTTAGGTTTTAGCGTAGTGCCAGAGCTTGCCTTTTGGAATGAGCATGGGCGAGGCCCTTTAACGCTTGAGGATGCTTGTTCAACCTCTCGTTTAGCATTGTTTGAAGGAGAGGGGCGCAGTAAAGGGATTGCATTTTTGGCCTCAGGGGATCAATTTATTCAATGGCGTATTCATCTTGAGAGTTTAAATATAAAAGTAGTTTTAGCAGATCATGGTGTAACGTTTTCTATGTACTTTAAAGATGAAAGTGGCAATAGCCATGAAATTACGTCACATGACTATCGTTATATAAAATCTTATTACCCAAATGTTGAGCTTGGCTCTCACAGTGCTAAAAAGAATTAGCTTTCTTGATTTGCATTTTTTATAGCAATAATATCGTCTAAGTTTTTTACTAATAGCTCGATTAGAGCGGGATCGAAATGAGTTCCTGCTTGCTCTTGCATATGCAAAACTGTTTTCTCTACGCTCCAAGCCTCTTTGTAAGGGCGTTTTGAGGTAAGTGCATCAAATACGTCAGCTATAGCAACAATTCTACCTTCAACTGATATTTCTTCGCCTTTGATCCCGTTAGGATAGCCTGAGCCATCCCATTTTTCGTGGTGTTCAATTGCAAGTGTATGCGCAAGTTGTAGTAAAGGAGATGATGAGTTTGCTAAAATTTGCGCGCCAATGGTGGCGTGTTCTTTCATATGATCAAACTCTTCAGAGGTTAAGTTTCCAGGTTTGAGTAGGATAGCGTCAGGAATACCTATTTTTCCTACATCGTGCATTGGGGCAGCTTGACGTAAAAGTTCTGCTCGTTGTTCATCCATACCTAGTGCTAACGCTAATACTTTACTGTATTGGCTCATACGCACTATATGTTCACCCGTGTCGGTGTCTTTATATTCCGCTGCACGGCCTAGACGTTCTACTAAATCTAAATGAGCTTGCTTTAATTGCTCTGCTTGTACTAGCGACAAGTGAGTATTAACCCTTGCTCTTACAATGGCAGGGCTTATTGGTTTAGTAATATAATCTACTGCGCCTAACTCAAAACCTTTGTATTCATCGCTTTCATCGCCAAGCGCAGTTACAAAAATAATTGGGATGTGTGATGTTTTAGGATTTCTCTTAACTATTTGGCACACTTCAAAGCCATTCATATCTGGCATCATTATGTCGAGCAAAATTAGCTTTGGTAGTTCTTTTTCAAGTAGTGCTAGTGCGGCATCACCAGATTTAGCAAACGACATACGATATTGATTACCTAACACTTCGCGCATTACTTTTAGATTTGCAGGCTCATCGTCAACAATTAATACCCGTGGCCTATCTGTCGTAAAATCCATTAATTAATACTCATTGTTTGTTAGTTTTTCAATTAAGGTTTCTAGTATTACGTGTACTTTATCAAAATCAAATTCATCAAAGGCTTCGGCTATATCATCAACTTCATTTTGAAAGGTAGAAGGTGCGCCGCGTTGCAACTTTGCGAGTAGTTCATCATTTAATTCTGCGTTTTGCGCATCTTGATGAAGTGTTTCACACAATTGCTTAATCTCATCTATTGATAGAGTGTCGGAGCTATCATCTTCAGGCTTGCTATTTGGCTCATCGCAAGTATTTGATGACAGCAGTTGCGTTATAATAAGTAGTTCGTTTTTGATATCGTCTAAAAGACTAATAACTTTAGCATCACTTTGCTTGTGCTCTAAATCGGTTAATAACTTCATTAACGTTGTTAGCCCTAAGTTACCAGCAACACCTTTGAGTGTGTGAATGAGGCTATCGACATCTTTTATGTTTGATAATTTATCATTAAATAATCTCTCAAACCGCTTATCACTATCACTAACAAACTTAGTAATCTCTGTAAGTTGCTTACACTTAGAACCCCAAAGTGCTAATCCTTTTTCAAAATCTATATGCTGCGCTTTAGGATCGCTTTGCGATATAACCATTTCTTTTGCAATACCAAGCCCCAGCACTTGCGCTATTTCTTGGTTAAGCTGATTTATATCGACGGGTTTATTGGCAAAGCCATTCATGCCTGCTTTTTTAGCCGTAAGCTTATCTTGCTGTAATACGCTTGCTGTGAGCGCGATAATTGGCGTGTACTTAAGCTGCCTTTGGTTTTCTATTGCTCTTATTTTTTGTGCTGCTTGTATGCCATCACACAAGGGCATATGTATATCCATTAAGATGACATCAAAGTCTTGTTCTTCAAATACTTTAATCGCTTCAAGTCCGTTTGACGCTTTGGTAACTGAATGCTGATCGCATGACAGAAGCAAAGACAGTAGTTCTGTATTTTGCTCTATATCATCAACTACTAGCACTCTAAGTGCAGGCAGTTGGGTGTGTAGACCATCAAAATAATCTATTTTAGATTCGTCACCTAAAGTAAGCGGCAATGAAAAGTAAAAACAGGTGCCTTTACCTAGCTCACTTACTAAGTTTATTGTTCCGCCCATAAGCTCTACAAGTTGTTTACTTATGGTTGTACCAAGGCCTGTACCACCAAAGCGGCGAGTAGTAGTGCCATCGGCTTGTTCAAAAGGTTGAAATACAGCTTGAATACGATCTTTTGCAATACCAATTCCGGTATCTTGCACTTCAAAAAACAGATGCTGATTTTGTGTCATGCCAACGGTGACCGTAACAGAGCCTTCTTCGGTGAACTTAATCGCGTTACCAATTAGATTAGTGAGTACTTGTCTGAGTCGATCTGGGTCGCCGTAGTACGTAGAACTTACTGATTCTTTAATATGGAGTTTAAGTTCTAAATCTTTCTTTTTAGCTTCTAGCCAAAAAGTAGAAATAATACTGTCTATCACTGGTTTTAAGCTAAAGTGGACTGGCTCAATGGTGAGCTTACCGCGTTCTAGTTTTGCAGAATCGAGAATTTCATTTAACAATCTTAGCAATGAACGCGCTGCATTATTTACGGTAACCAAGTGCTTTTGTTGTTCTTGATCAAGTGGGGTGTCCATTAATAGATCGCTAAAACCTATTATAGAATTCATTGGGGTGCGTATTTCATGGCTCATATTAGCCATAAAAGATTGCTTTGCATGAGCAGCTTCTTCAGCTTTAAATTTAGCTTGCTCAAGTTTTTCTTCATATTCTTTGCGTTCAGTAATATCGACTAAAACACCATCAATCCACTTTGGGTTGCCTTGAGCATCAAAGTCGATACTCCCTTTATCTAACAACCACAAAATTTTGCCATTTCTATGTCTAATTCGGTATTCAATAGAATATTGAGACTTTGCATCAACAGCTTTAGTGACTTCATCAACTATTTGTTTTTGGTCTGATTTCAAGACCAAGTCATTAAACTCGATACAATGCTCTGTAAACTCGTTTGGGTTATACCCTGTAAGCTCAATTATATTTGGACTAATAAATAAAATAGTCCAGTTGTCATCAAACTTGCATCTAAACGCTACTCCGGGCATGTTATCGATAAGAGAGCGGTATTTTTGTTCTTTCTCTTCTAAACTTTGTTGCAAAGCGCGTTGTTCGGTCAAGTCGGTAATAAAGCCAACATATAAAGGGTTATGGCCCGGCTGATTTACTTCGCCTATACCTAAGCGAATAGGAAAAACATGTCCGTTCATGTGTTTTGCATATACATCACGGTTTATGCCTATTATTTTACCTAGATCAACATTGTGAGCGTTTAAGAGGTATTCGTCGTGGTGCTTGGCAATGTTATCGTCCATCAGCATTTTTACGTTTTTGCCTTGAACTTGGTTTTCTTGCCAGCCAAAAATTTTACTTGCAGCTTCATTAAAACTTAAAATAATACCAGTATGGTCAATGGTAACAATGCCATCTATAGCGGTGCCTAAAATAGCATTTAGACGGGATTCTTTTGCCGACTTCTCCTCAAGTAGCATGCGATAGCGAACCATACCATTTATTACACCAACCACGCTTGTAATCGCGATAGTTGCTGTGGCGACTGCAATGGCGATAAAAGTTAGTCCTGCGGTTGCATTAGCGTCATCATAGATTAGTGGCGATGTAGCTACAAAACGTGTAGCGGCCATACCCATGTAGTGCATACCAGCAACAGCACACCCTAAAATAACAGCGCTAATTGAGTTATTTTGAAGAGGTGATAAAGAGGGTAAAAAACGCTCAAGATTAAAGCGACTGTAAAGGGCTATAAAGGAGAGGGCTACAGCAACAATGATTGATAACGCAAAAATCAATGGATCATATCTAAGTAAAGGAGCAAGATCCATTGCAGCCATGCCGCTATAATGCATAGTGCCAATGCCGGCTCCTAGTAACACAGAGCAAATCGACAATACTTTTAGATTCCCTTTACTATTTACTAGCATTGATACAGCGTACTGACATGCTATAAATGCTGGTATAAAAGAAAGGAGAGTGATTGTTGGATCATAATCAATATTAGTACACAGTGAAAAGGCAAGCATACCAATAAAGTGCATACTCCAAATACCAGCCGAAAAAACAGTAGCAGCGGTCACATTTGCTAAACGTTGGTAGCTGGGAAATTGAGTTGCTTTTGCGAGATCTATAAGTCGAATGGTGAAAAAGGCTGCAAAAATAGCAATTAGCAATGACATTGAAACTAATAGAGGATCGTAAACGCCATTAATGATTAAGCTAGGATCTTGGTCTGTGATAAAAAAAGCTGATAACATAATGGCTCAAAATATAATCTTTATTTATCAAGTTTAATCTAATTAATTAATAAATAAACCGTTAATTCAATGAAGTGAATAAAATAACGAATTTATTACTTTTCGTTTTCTTTTATTTATCAGGGATTAGTTTTTTAGTTGGTGTTTTTTATTCTAATGTATTGCCTTTAACGGGGCTAAGTTCGATTTATATGGTCATATTTAAGTTTCTATCGAGCAACCTTAAGAAAACTAATGAATTGGCTTAACTAAGCGAAAAGTACACTTTATTTGGTTTTATTAATTGCTGGTGAATTTTCTCGTAGCAATATCATTAATGAGTATGAAAGTGTTTGAATATCAGTTAAAGAAAAGTATAAAACGTAAAACGGTTGCCATTAAAGTACATAACAAGAAGGTGACTGTATATGCCCCTCAGTTTGTTAGTAATAAACACATTCAAGAATGGCTTTTTGATAAGCAGGTGTGGGTAAATGATCAATTAACTAAACAGCACAATATTGCTGATAGCAGACAGAACCCGCTCAAAGACAAACAAATTTTAATTTTTGATAGCATTGTAAATATAGAATTTAAGCAAGGTAATAAGTCCGAAGTAATAAGCTGTAACGACAGCTTGCTTATTACGCACTCTTCACGCGTTAAAAATACTTCGCAAAAATATCAGCAACTTCTTGAAGAATATTTAAAAGAGCAACTAACTGCATATATAGAAATGCGTTTAGCGTACTTCTGCGCACAAATGGGTGAAGAATTACCTACGAGTCTAAAAGTAGCTATTTATAAGCGTAAGTGGGGAAGTTGTAATAGTAAGCGAGAGCTAACATTTAATTTGCATTTAATTGGAGCGCCTTATCATGCTATTGATTATGTGATTGTCCACGAGTTAGCGCATTTACGTCACTTAAACCACAGTAAAGCTTTTTGGCAACACGTTGAGCGTTTTTTTCCTAATTATAAAGCATCATCAACATGGCTAAAGAAAAATAGCATGAGTTTACAATGGGTATTTTGAAGTTAACCTGAATATAGGAATATAGGAATATAGGAATATAGGAATATAGGAATATAGGAATATAGGAATATAGGAATATAGGAATATAGGAATATAGGAATATAGGAATATAGGAATATAGGAATATAGGAATATAGGAATATAGGAATATAGGAATAGTAGAGAAGTGGTGGAGGGAGCTGGATTCGAACCAGCGAAGGCTGAGCCGTCAGATTTACAGTCTGATCCCTTTGGCCGCTCGGGAACCCCTCCACACTAATTTTATTGCATTTGGCCCCACTTAACTTAGCGGTAAGAAAAGTGGTGGAGGGAGCTGGATTCGAACCAGCGAAGGCTGAGCCGTCAGATTTACAGTCTGATCCCTTTGGCCGCTCGGGAACCCCTCCAATGCAACGGCGCTGATAATAGCAAATTGCGTATTTAAGTAAAGAAAAAAGCTAAAGAAAATTGAAATAAAGCCGATAAATATCTATCAGTTACCACAATCGACTAAAGACTATGCAAATAGATGATTTGTTAATCACAGAGAGTCAGTTAAACAGTAGGCTCAATAATAGTGTGCATGAAAATCGCCGTGGCGAATTTTCTCTATTATTAGCGATGCTGTCACATGACGCACTTGACTTTAGCCAATTTCATTTACCAAAAACTGAAATAGATAATTTAGTTATAGAAGAAGAGGCATTAAGAAAGCAATTAGGCGCAGGTCCAAAGCAACTTTTAGCCCCTGATGAATACAATATGTTGGTTGGACAGTTTAATGCATCATTAATATCTCAAGAAGGAGAGCGCTGCGGTATGACAAGTATTAAGTTAAGACAGTGCTTAAAGCCTGAACCACTTGCGATTAGAAATGATGATAAGCATATTCCACTTAATATAATAGATAACTGTGAGCTTGCTGTCAGAAGAAGAATTAAAAGCGAACAAACACAACTTGCTAATCCTCCTATAGATGCAGCTGCTTTTTACGACAGCCTTAATAATGATGCAATACATCAACCACTTCAGCTTATTGCGGTGTGATATATGATTGTAATAATCATCAGTTAATATATGCTTTATAACGGGTCTGCTTTATATATTTGCTAATAATTGATTTAATGAAAAAAAAGCATCCAAAAATTAAATGCAATTGCTATAATGGCGTCAAATGGTATGACATGAAATGCCATTATCATTAAACCAAGGTAATTAGGAACGTAATGAAGAAAACATTCACGCTAAATCACGAGAAAATCAAATACCCTCGTATGGTTGATGCTGCAAAGCACGAAGTGAAAAAATATTTGAAAAGAGAGCGTAATAAAACGCTACCTGAAGATGCTGACTATTGGGCATTTGACTGTAAGTTTGGTAACACAGCTGAAGATGCGCAAGTTGTGCACGTTGCTGAATTAAGTAACCAAATTGGCGAAATTGAAAAGCAAGGTTTGACCTCTTTCTACGTAGAGATTTTAGCTCGACCTGCTCAACGTCAGCAATTAGATTTAGATGATGACGAATAATACTTAACTAAATTAAGTATTCAAAGTTATAAAATGAGCCCAAGTGGCTCATTTTTTGTTTTTATGCAATAAAGATTTACTAAAAAGCATTTTTATTAGTAACCAATAAGTAGAACCCCTGTTAATTAACATTTGCATAACAAAATGTGATGCTATAGGCTGTTTTTAATTAAAAAAACAAAACATTTTTACTATGCCAATAAATTACTCTGACCATCAATTAAAACTAAGTTTAAAGAATTCTAAAGTACTTATAGTTGACGATCAGTTATTAAGCTTAATCGTATTGAAAAAAATATTATCTGAGCATTTTAATGTGACAACAGCTGGAAGTGGTGAAGAAGCAATTGAAATTTGTAATGTAAATGTACCCGATATAGTCCTACTCGATATTAGTATGGGTGGAATGAGTGGTATTGATACATGTTTAAAATTAAAAAATAATACTGAAACACAGGATATCCCAGTTATTTTTGTTACATCCTTTGAAAACGAAGAAGAAGAGTGTTGGGAAGCCGGAGCTGTTGATTTTATTAAAAAGCCGATTATAAAAGAAACACTATTTAGAAGGGTTCGTGCCCATATAACGTTAAAATTACAACACGACTTACTCAATCAAAAAGTATTTTTAGATGATTTAACTAAAGTATTCAATCGCCGTTATTTTGATGCACATTTTTCTAAAATGGAACGAAGCGCCTTACGAGAAAAAGTTGACTATGCATTATTACTCATCGATATAGATTATTTTAAGCAATACAATGATATCTATGGTCATGTGCAGGGGGATACGGTGTTAAACCTAGTAGCACAAACTATTACTAATAGTTTGCAAAGGCCAACCGATTTTGTTGCGCGTTATGGCGGCGAAGAGTTTGTAGTTGTTCTACCGCATACAAGCACTGAAGGTGCAATTTGTGTTGCTGATAAAATTAAACAGAATGTGGCCGATTTAGAAATATTACACAAATATTCAGAATATGATTTTGTGACTATTAGTATTGGCGGTGCAACCCTACAACCATACGTAAATAACAAAAACACGTTGCAGATCGCAGATGAAAAAATGTATGAGTCTAAAATGCAAGGGCGTAACAAAGTGTGTTTTTAAGTTTAATTAGCTAATAAATCACTCTGCCACTTAAAAACACCTTTTAGGTGATAAATATTAAATAAGATTATTTATTACATGCTATGACATTTTTTGTACTTTTTATTGCTACCGCATGGGCAGTTATCATTTCTGCCTACTTTAATATCTTCAACAGGATATATAGTGCCATCTAAATAACGCCATTGAGTGTTTTCTTTAATAAACTGCGACTTTTCGTGAAGCTCACAAAATAAGTTTTGATAAAAATATTGGGCTTTAAATTCTACAGTTCCAGTATCGCCATCATGGCTTGAGTCAATTAAATCAAGATTTATAAATCGACAGCTGTTAGCAAAATCATTGATTTCTTTAACCGGGTTTTCAGCTTGTTTTTCTTTTGCGTAGGTTTGATAAACATATTTTGCATTTTTAATAACATAAGCACTGAATCGTGAGCGCATAAGTTGTTCAGGAGTGTCAGCTTGCTTTACAGATAAGTGAAGCGGCTCGCAGCAATCGGCATAATTGTGCCCACTGCTGCAAAAACATAATGTGGTATTGAGTGAAGTCATAATAATAATACAGAATCTAAAACATTAGTTTAACAAGCTTATTGAGCGAGTGGTATCTCTGTTGTTTGAGCGTTTTTAGTAAAACAGTATAGTTTTGTATTCGTTTTACTTAAATCGAACGATAGATTTGTAAGTAGTTGGTTATTAACTATATCGGTCCAGGTAATTACCGCTGCAAAGTTTCCATTATGTAACGCAGAATTTAATACATACTCTAAATTTACTAGGTGCTTCTGTCTAATAACAAGTAATTTGCTTGTATCAATAGAGCATGAGTCAAGTAAAGCTTTGCTCGGTACATGATCTGGCGCAATTAGTAACGTCCATGCATTAGAGCTATTGTATTGGTGTAATACTTTTAAAAGCTCAAAGGTCGCTGAAATTTCATCTTCAATTTGGATCAAATTTACGCAATCGCTTTGCTCGTCTTGTTGGTAACTTTTAACTGTTCTTACGGTAATAGGCTGTAACATAATTTCACTCACTGGGTTTTTATACAGTATTCCTATACAGTAGTTTATACAGTGCTTTCGTGCAAGCATTTTATGCTATTTATTTGTACAGTTATTCAGCCTTTGATCATTGTTTTTTATTTTTAAATCTATAATTATTTATTAATCAACTTGTTATAGGCTTGTTTTTGAGGGGGTATTTCAAAAATAAATTTTTGAGTAATGTTTTAATTTGTGGGTTTTATACTGTGTAGGAGTATCTTTGTAACTATATACAGTATTTTTCAACACTGTATACAGTACTTATAACTTAGTTGGTTTATGTGTCTTCACTCGTGCGAGGGATCATATGAGAAAACTGGAGTTGGTGAATTTGTTCGTACAAACTTGCTGCATAACATTGAGCATCTTTAAATCGCTTAGTTTCGATATGTTTGCGTATATCTGTAACCGCTGCAGTGGCAGGTGCGTATCCTTGGCTACTCGCTAAGCTCAACCACGCTACAGCATGAAATACACTTTGTGGCACGCCTTCACCTTTTACAAAAAATAAACCTAAATAAAACTGGGCTCTATGGTTTCCTGCCATTGCAGCAAGGCGCATCCATTTTACAGCCAATGGAGCTTGATTATTTTTTAAATAATATAGGGCTTTATTAATAGTACTTTGCTCATCTTTTTTATTATCAATGGGCGCGGGGCTGCTTTCTGGTTGAGTAACAAAACCTAAAATGTTGTCTAGCTGTTGCTCTAAGTCTTGCTCACAAGGTGTTGTTTTAAGCATATTGGTTCATTTATTATTTTAACTACTTTAACAGTTTAGTATATAGCAAGGTAAAATGTCCTGTAAAAGATAATTTTTATGTTAAAATCTCGTCACTTTTTACTATCACAAGTTTATTATGTTTGAAGCCTTATTTAAACTCAGCGAAAATAACTCAACAGTTAAACGCGAATGCGTTGCTGGCCTAACTACCTTTATCACTATGGTATACATTGTATTTGTAAACCCGGCTATGCTTGCTGAGGCAGGGATGGACCAAGGGGCTGCATTTGTAGCTACCTGTATAGCAGCTGCGATAGGCTGTTTTATAATGGGTTTGTGGGCTAATTATCCATTAGCATTAGCGCCTGGCATGGGACTAAATGCCTTTTTTACGTATGGCGTCGTATTAGGAATGGGTTATACCTGGCAAGCCGCATTAGGGGCTGTTTTTATGTCGGGTTGTATATTTTTATTTTTAAGCTTATTTAAAGTCAGAGAATGGATTATTAATGCCATACCTCTGGTGCTCAAGCGAGCTATCGCAACAGGTATAGGTGCTTTTTTAGCCTTAATTGCCCTTAAAAATGCAGGTATTATTGTCTCAAGCCCAGCAACATTAGTGCAATTGGGCGACATTACTTCCCCAGGCCCATTATTAGCTATATTAAGCTTTTTTGTAATTGCAGCGCTTTTATACCGCGATTTTAAAAGCGGTGTACTTATTAGTATTTTATTAGTGACTGGCATTGCACTAAGTTTAGGGCTAGTTGAATCTCACGGTGTTATGGCTATGCCACCATCAATAATGCCTACTTTTATGCAATTAGATTTTGCCGCCGCTTTTGATATATCAATGATGAGTGTTATTTTTGCATTCTTGTTTGTCGATCTTTTTGATACTTCGGGTACATTAGTTGCGGTCACTCAAAAAGCTGGTTTAGCTGATGAAAAAGGTAACATGCCTCGTTTAGGACGCGCACTAAGTGCTGACAGCTCAGCAACAATTGCAGGTGCGATGCTAGGCACGTCTACGACTACATCGTATATAGAATCGGTTGCTGGTGTTTCTGTTGGCGGACGTACTGGCTTAACGGCTGTAGTTGTAGGTATTTGCTTTTTACTAATGATGTTTTTTGCACCGCTTGCACAAATGGTACCGGCTTATGCTACGGCAGGTGCTATTTTATATGTCGCTGTACTGATGCTACAAAATTTAAAGTTTGTAAATTGGGATGATATGACCGATGCAATTCCTGTTACTGTAGTATTACTAATGACACCATTAACGTTTTCGATTGCGCACGGTATTGCACTTGGCTTTATATCTTATACAGCGGTAAAAGTATTGTGTGGTAAGCAAGATCAAATCAGTATTAGTGTTTGGATATTGACAGCCTTGTTTGTTTTCAAGTTTGCATTTTTGTCTTAATGACTAACAAATAGACAAAAAAGCCTGCATAAATTTAATTTGTGCAGGCTTTTTTAATACTTTTATAAAAGAATTACCATTTCTTTTTAGGAGCAAACAATATATCTAAGTCGTCTTGCTCTTCTTCTGTTTTCTTTTTAAGTGCGCTTGCATTAGAAGCTCTAAGTTCAACACTAATTGCTTCTAAGTAACCTTCAACTTCTTGGCGTTTTGTTGTTACATATTCATCGGTGTATGTAACTGCATTGAGCGTTGCCTGTGCTTTTTCAAAATACTGCCTTGCAGAGCCAACCATACTCGCTGAGCGGGCAGATAAGCCACGTTTTATTTGGCTTTCGATATTAATACGCAGTTGTAGTTTTTCAAGACGTTTATCTTCTAAAACAAAAACTTGGCTATCAATACGACCTTTATTATGTTCAGAGCGTAAAATTGAGCGTAATTTTTTAATACCTTGAATTAGGCCAACAAGCTGCTTGTCATTACTCGGTAGCGTTAGGGCTTCACTGCTGTTGTCTAGAACTGCATTGGTGAGGTGCGTTTTAGCCTCACCTAAGCGGCTTTTGAGTGCTTTGGATGTTGGCGAACTAGTAACCATCGTGTTTAATGCTTCGTAAATACGGCGTTGCAATACACGGATTATATTTTCAGAAAGAGGTATATTGGCACTATTCATTAGTGCTTCTTCTGTTTCTTCTATTATAGCTTTTTGTTTTGTTAGCTCTTTGCGGCGTTCCGCTTCTTGTTTTTCTTTGTGTTGTTGTACAGCACTTACCCAAAGTGCAATCACAATCAATGCAACTATAAGCACTATTATAATAGAAACGATCATGGTGTAATTCTCGGATATATAACCTAATTATTTAATCTTACATTAAATATACGTTAACAGGGTAGCTTTGCGCCGATTAACTTAAAAAATACACCAAAAAATTGATAGGTTGAGCTCTTTATAAACCGTAGTCATCCTAAGGGCTTATAAACTAAAGCTGAATAAACATCGCTACCTGAAGCATATTTATTATGCTAGCCTTGAGCTCTAATCAGATAATTGCACACCTAAAGACCTAAAGTGATATTTTACGCAAATAACACTTGGTTTTAAGCGGTATTGCCTTTATAAATAATATGAATAATAACGTTAAAATTTGCAGCCATGAAATTACAACAACTCAGATACATCGTAGAAGTACAAAATCATAAATTAAATGTTTCAGCGACTGCTGAGAGTTTATTTACCTCGCAGCCAGGAATTTCTAAACAAGTACGCATGTTAGAAGATGAGTTGGGTGTACAAATTTTTGGTCGCAGTGGTAAACATTTAACGCATGTAACCGGTGCTGGCGAAGATATAATTAATATTTCTCGTGAAATACTCTCCAAAGTAGAAGGTATTAAAGCCGTTGCTAATGAGCATACGCTACCTGATCAAGGTAAGTTAAATATTGCCACAACACATACCCAAGCCCGTTATGCTTTGCCTAACGTTATTCAAGGGTTTATGAAAAAATACCCTGCGGTATCGCTTCATATGCACCAAGGTACTCCACAGCAAATATCGGATGCTGCAGCACGCGGTGATGCCGACTTTGCTATTGCAACAGAAGCACTGCATTTGTATTCAGATTTAGTTATGCTGCCTTGCTACCATTGGAACCGCAGTATTGTTGTTGCTAAAGACCATCCTCTCGCTAAAAAGGCAAATAGTTTAACTGTTGCTGACATTGCCCAATATCCACTCATTACATATGTATTTGGTTTTACGGGCCGCTCAGAGTTAGATAAAGCGTTTAGCGCACACGGGCTTGAACCACACATTGTATTTACTGCAACCGATGCTGATGTTATAAAAACATACGTACGACTGGGTTTAGGAGTTGGTGTTGTCGCTTCAATGGCGATAGATCAAGTGAGCGATACCGATTTAGTGTGTATTGATGCAAGCCACTTATTTGAAGCAAGCACGACCAAAATTGGTTTTAGAAAGGGCAGCTTTTTACGTACCTATATGTATGATTTTATTGAACGTTTTGCACCGCACTTAACTAAAGAGCGCGTAGAGCGAGCAAGCTTGTTACGTAACCAAGATGACGTAGATAAGTTATTTGCAGATATAGAGTTACCCGTTAAATAAGGTGATTGCATTGAACGAACAATAAAAAAGCTGTCTATTTTAAAATAGACAGCTTTTTCTCTTTATAGCGAGCTGATTAACATTCGATAATATTAACTGCTAATCCACCGCGAGCGGTTTCTTTGTATTTGGTTTTCATGTCGTTGCCGGTTTCAAGCATGGTTTTAATCACTTTATCAAGTGATACCTTTTGCTCGCCACTGCCACGAATAGCTAAACGTGAGGCATTAATTGCTTTAATCGCGCCCATTGCATTACGTTCAATACACGGTACTTGTACTAAGCCACCAACAGGGTCGCACGTGAGGCCTAAATTATGTTCCATACCAATTTCTGCTGCGTTCTCTACTTGCACAACATTGCCACCAACAATTTCTGTTAATGCGCCTGCAGCCATAGAGCACGCAACGCCAACTTCACCTTGGCAACCTACTTCAGCACCCGATATAGAGGCATTCTTTTTATATAAAATACCAATAGCAGCAGCCGTTAATAAATAACGTGTGGCTATATCGCGGTCTACTTCTTTCACAAATGTGTGATAGTACATAAGCACAGCCGGTAAAATACCCGCAGCACCATTAGTTGGTGCGGTAACTACACGGCCACCTGCCGCATTTTCTTCGTTTACGGCAAGGGCAAATAAATCAACCCAGTCCATTGCACGAAGTGGGTCGTTACTGACCTCTATATTTAGTTTTAAGTATAAGCTAGGCGCTCGGCGCTTTACTTTTAAGCCGCCAGGTAGGATACCTTCGGTACGCATACCACGGTCAATACAGGCCATCATTACTTTCCAGATATGAAACAGCGTGTCTTTTATTTCATCTTCAGTGCGTAGTGTTTTTTCGTTCTTCATCATTAAGCTTGAAACACTAAGCCCTGACTCTTTACACATCTCTAGTAGCTCTTTTGCGCTACTGAAAGGGAAAGGAGCTGGGTTTTCTTCTCTAATATCAAGGGCTGCTTGTTTTTCGTTTTCAAACTCTTCATCAGTAACAATAAAGCCACCGCCAATAGAGTAATATACTTTGCTGTAAACTTTTTCGCCGTTGTTTGAGGCGATAATTTCCATTGCATTAGAGTGCTTAGGCAGCGTTTTGCGACGATGAAAAACAATAGCGCCTTGTTTTGGAAACTTAGCTTTGTGTGTTTTGTTTAGATAAATAACCTGATCTTTTTCGATGGTCGCTAAAATGTCGTCGACTAAATCGGCATCTATAGTTTCAGGGTCATAACCGGCTAAACCAAGAATTACGGCTTTACCCGATCCATGGCCAACACCTGTTTGTCCCAAAGAGCCATAAAGCTCTACTTTAATATCGGTAACATTTGCTAATAATTGTTGTTCTTGTAGGTCATTAACAAATAAGCGTGATGCGCGCATTGGGCCAACGGTGTGTGATGACGAAGGGCCAATACCAATGCTAAACATATCAAATGCACTGATCATAATGTGTGTCTCTACTTTGTTTTATCAGCACGAAGCTGCTCTTTGAACGGTCGAGCATGATAACGTGGAATTGTGATTGTGTAACTACTAATAACGAAGATTTAAACTGGTAAGGCGAGTTGTTTTGTAAAGTTTTTTATAATGCTTGCAGTCGCACCCCAAAGTAAACCATGTGGCGTTTTAAAACCTTGCAAAATAACCGTTTTCCCAAATCGTTGAAAAGGTAAGGGTTGCCAATTAGCTTCGTTATTTAACTCAGTGACCGAGAGTAAAAAGCTCGCTTGTACTTCATTATAGTCATTTTCCCAGGTGGTGCCTTTATTAAGTAAACCCACATAGGGGCTAATACTAAAACCCGTTAATGTTGAATACTCAGGTAAATGACCTAATACATTAACGTTGCTTTGGGCAATATTTAGCTCTTCTTTTAGTTCGCGAAGGGCTGTGGTGCGAAGGGTAATGTCGCTTACTTCAAACTTACCTCCGGGCAAACAAATCTCCCCAGGGTGATGGTGTAAATAAGTAGGGCGTTTACACAGTAAAATATGTGCATGATTATCTATATCAATAATTGGCAGCATAACAGCGCTAGCACGTTTTTTACGCGTGTCTTTTAACTGGTTTGGCGCAGCTGTAGGGCTTAACAGAAACCGCGCCATAATGTGTTCACTATTCAAAGCGACCTACTGTTTTAATAAAGGGAGGATTTTATTTACTTTATCGTAAGTTTCTTGATATTCCAATTCGACTTTAGAATCAGCTACTATTCCGCCACCTGCCCAGCAGTAAATTTGCGCTTTGTGGCACACCAAGGTACGAATAGTGATACTCGTATCCATATTTCCACATGCACTTAAATAACCAATTGAACCACAATAAATGCTGCGGCGATGTGGTTCTAGTTCTTCAATTATTTCCATCGCTCTAATTTTGGGCGCACCGGTGATTGAGCCACCCGGAAAAGCCGCTTTTAACTGATCGACCGCTGTTTTGCCTTCATCAAGTTCTGAGGTTACCGTGCTTACTAAATGATGCACTGCCGGAAAGCTTTCAATAGCAAAAAGGGAAGGGACGTGGACGCTGCCAGGTTTTGCCACTTTGCCTAAGTCGTTACGCAGTAAATCAACAATCATGACATTTTCAGCGCGATCTTTAGCTGATGCTGCGAGTATTTGGGCTTGGCGTTGATCCTCCAGCGCATCCGCTTTTCGCGGCAGAGTGCCTTTAATAGGTTTGGTTTCTACAACGTTATTATTTACAGATATAAAGCGCTCAGGGGAAATTGATAAAATTGCCCCTTGAGGGTGATTTATAAAGCTCGAAAATGGCGCTTTATTTGCCTCACGCAGTTTAATATAAGCCGCCCAAGGGGAGCCTTCAAACTGAGCGTTAAAGCGCTGCGCTAAATTAATTTGGTAACAATCGCCACTTTTTAGATACTCCTCAATTTGGGCAAACTTTGCAGCGTATTCCGTTTCGCTCATATTTGATTGCCAGTCGCTGTTTAGGGCAAAGGACTGCGTATTAACTTGGGAGTTAGCGTGTGTATTTAAGTATTGCTCATAAAGCGCTAATCGATCGGTGTTTGGCTGCGATACATAAAACCAGCTTTGTTGCTGCTTGTCGTAAATAAGGGCATCTAAGTAAAGGCCAATAGCCATTTGGGGAAGATTAATATCTTCAATAGCACGAGTGGGGATGTTTTCAATTGTACGCCCTAAGTCGTAGCCAAAGTAGCCAAGCCAGCCGCCGTTAAAGGGTAAATCGTAATCGGCTTTTGTTTTAGCAAGATGCGAAAGCTCATTATTCATAATTTCAAAGCAGTTATCACTACTTTCTATATTATTTAAAAAGCTTTTATTATTTTTTACTTCAAGGGTACTTTGCGGCTCAATAGCAACAATATCAAAACGGCTGTTTATATGATTACTATTTGCAGAATCTAATAGAATTGCATAAGGCAAATGTGAAAAATGCGCAAAAACGTCAATGCAGTTTTGTGTTATGCCTAATTTAATACAATTTTTTTTATTGTTTAGCATTTACTGCCCCTTTAAGAACTGGCTCGAAACGGGCTGGGAGGGTATCATAAGTCAAATTTTTTGGCAGCACTAAGCTGCAAAAAACAGTGCAAACCACCGTCACCGGTTTGATTTAGATTACGCGACAACGCGTAACGGTAACTTAAGGAACCACTATGAGTACAATTTGTCAGCAAGACTTTATTGATAGCATTGAAGATGCATTGCAATATATTTCGTTCTATCACCCACTTGATTTTGTTCAAGCACTCGAAAAAGCGTACAACAAAGAACAAAGTAAAGCGGCTAAAGACGCCATTGCACAAATTTTAATTAACTCACGCATGTCGGCTGAAGGCAAGCGTCCACTTTGCCAAGACACCGGTATTATTACCTGTTTTGTTAAAGTAGGTATGGATGTTAAGTGGGATAAAACAGATTTAACCGTTCAACAAATGGTTGATGAAGGTACTCGTCGTGCATATTTGAATCCAGATAACCCTTTACGTGCATCTATTGTTGCAGACCCTGCTGGTACGCGTAAAAATACTAAAGATAATACGCCTTCGGTTGTGCATATTGATTTAGTAGCGGGTGGAAAAGTAGAAGTAATGGTTGCGGCTAAAGGCGGTGGCTCTGAAAACAAAAGTAAAATGGTTATGTTAAACCCGTCAGATGATGTTGCTGCATGGGTAGAAAAAACACTACCAACAATGGGTGCTGGTTGGTGTCCGCCAGGCATGCTAGGTATAGGTATTGGTGGTACGGCTGAAAAAGCAGCAGTAATGGCTAAAGAGTCGTTAATGGATCCGGTTGATATCCATGAATTAATGGAACGCGGCGCAGAGACAACTGAAGAAAAACTGCGTTTAGAAATTTTTGACCGTGCTAATAAATTAGGTATTGGCGCACAAGGTTTAGGCGGTTTAACAACGGTTGTTGATGTTAAAATTAAAACAGCACCAACGCATGCAGCTTCAAAACCTGTAGTAATGATCCCAAATTGTGCGGCAACTCGCCATGTACATTTTACGCTTGACGGTTCTGGCCCTGCTAATTTAAAAGCACCTAAACTAGAAGATTGGCCACAAGTAACATTTGAAGTGGGCGAAGGCACACGTCGTGTTGATTTAAATACACTGACTAAAAAAGATGTTCAAGAATGGAAAATGGGTGAAACCGTTTTACTTTCGGGTACTATTTTAACAGGTCGTGATGCAGCGCATAAACGTTTGCAAGATATGATCAACTCAGGTGAAGGTTTACCTGAGGGCGTAGACTTTGATAATAAATTTATTTATTACGTAGGCCCTGTGGATGCGGTACGCGATGAAGCAGTAGGTCCTGCTGGCCCCACAACAGCCACTCGCATGGATAAATTTACCGATATGATGCTAGAAAAAACAGGCATTGTAGGCATGATTGGTAAAGCTGAACGTGGCCCTGCGACTGTTGAGTCTATTAAAGAGCATAAATCTGTTTATTTGATGGCTGTAGGCGGCGCAGCTTACTTAGTATCTAAAGCGATTAAAAAAGCGCGTGTTGTAGCTTTTGAAGATTTAGGTATGGAAGCTATTTACGAATTTGAAGTAGAAGATATGCCAGTGACTGTTGCAGTAGACAGTGAAGGCGCCAATGCGCATACACAAGGCCCTGCTATCTGGAAAGCTAAAATTGAAGAGCTTGATAGCAAGCTAAAATAACGTACGTTTTGTGTTTTTAAAAAGCGAGCCTAGTGCTCGCTTTTTTGTTTTTTTAAATAGGGTTATTAGTAAGTTTACAGCTCTGACCAGTTTGCGAAAAAGCTCACTTTTTACTGAAAACCTATAGGCAGCAGTACGTGTCGGGCAAGTAGCACTTGTATATTAAACTTTACATGCAATCGCTGTGTTACGTGTACGTAAACGTAAGTTAGTGAGATTCTTATATTCATAGTAATTAAAACTTACAAATGATGGTTTTGTGAATTTTTTATCTGTATAAAAGTTTTAATTAGGTTATTTAATTTAAGTTTAATGTTTTCATTGGTTTTATCATCTGTGAGTATGGCGAACACGTATATGAAGTGATAAAGTCTCGGCAATTTCCAGCGCGCATACCCTCTCACGGGTTAACTATTTCGGAGTATTTTAAGTGGCTGTGTTTAATCGAGTTGAATTTGATAACCATGAACAAGTGGTTTTTTGTTCTGATGAAGAGTCGGGTTTAAAAGCAATTATTGCTGTACATAATACCAACCTAGGTCCTGCAGTTGGCGGATGTAGAATGTGGGATTATGCGAACGACGAAGATGCTGTTTATGACGTGCTACGTTTATCAAAGGGCATGACTTATAAAAATGCAGTTGCGCGCTTACCCTTTGGTGGTGGTAAATCTGTAATTATAGGTAACGCGAAAGAAATTAAATCTGAGCAATTATTCCGTGCATTTGGCCGCCAGTTAGAGCGATTAAATGGCAGCTATTACTCAGCAGAAGATGTAAACATCACATGTGCTGATGTAGCTATCATGAATAAAGAAACTAATTACGTACTGGGTCTTGAAGGTAAAAGCGGTAACCCATCGCCATTTACAGCATACGGTACGTTTTTAGGAATTAAAGCAGCGCTACAGCATCAACGCGGTCATCAAAATTTTGCAGGTGTGAAAGTGGCTGTTCAAGGTTTAGGTGCTGTTGCTTATGGTTTATGTAAACATTTACATGATGCGGGCGCTGAGTTGTTTGTAACTGATATTAACCAAGCTGCCATTGACCGTGTAGTAAGTGATTTTGGTGCAACTGCGGTTGGCATTGATAACATTTACGACTTAGATGTTGATGTTTATGCACCTTGTGCATTAGGTGCAACCGTTAACGATTTAACGATACCGCGTTTAAAAGCGACTATTATTGCAGGCTGTGCTAATAATCAGCTGGCAGAATCTCGCCACGGTGAAGTTATTCGTGAAAAAGGCATTTTATATGCACCAGATTACGTAATTAACGCCGGTGGTATTATTAATGTTTATTACGAAACAGCGCCAGATGGTTACAGTGCAGCAGCGTCTAATAAACATGTTGAAGGTATTTTTAATACGTTAACTGAAATCTTTGCCCGTAGCGAAAAAGAGCAAAAATCAACGCATTTAATTGCTGACGAATTAGCGCAAGAGATCATTAAAAACGGTCTGTGATCTAAGTTCTAATTTATATAAGGGTGTGCAATTGCACACCTTTTGTTTATCTGTAAGTTAATGCAATTGTTACTGAACAGCGGTACACTTTATTTTTAATTTTGTGCGGCAAATTATGACTCCCTCAACTTCTCTCATGCAGCCTATCGATTTAGATAATTGGCCTAGAAAGCAACACTTTGAATTATTTAAACACTTTTCTCAGCCTTATTTTAATGTGTGTGTGCGTTTAGATGCTCAAGCACTTTACGACTATTGCAAAACCAATCAATTTTCTTTTTTTCAAGCATATGTATATTGCACCTTAAAAGCGTGCCATGAGTACGATTCAATAATGCTACGTATAATAGATAGTAAGCCATGGCTACTTAATAGTGTTCGCGCAAGTGTGGTTGAGTTGTCTGAAAACGATACGTTTGTTTTTAGTTATTTTAATAGCGCAAGCGATTTTAAAGAGTTTGCAAATCATGCAAGTGACGTAAGCAAAAAAGCGAAATTACAGCCGTTATTTTCTGATGCATTTGCTCAAACAGAAGGGCAGGCCGACCTAATTCATATATCTGTTTTGCCGTGGCTGAATTTTAGTGCGTTTTCGCATGCATTTAGTGAAGGGGAGAGTTTAGGCATTCCTAAATTTGTATTTGGTCAGTTTGATAAACACACAGGTACAATACCTTTAGCTATCGATGTACACCACTCATTAATGGATGGTTTGCACGTAGCGAAATTTATAAACACATTGCAGGGTACATTTGACTCTTTTTGCAAAAATTAACTTTAAACACGTCATTTAACGGCAGTGCAAAGCAGTAAACAATTTATAAGTAATCTATAAGTAATCTATAAGCAATGCGATGTGAATTACTTTTTATTCAAATACATAACCTTATATGCTTGAAAAGCACGTGTGCTGGACATATTTATATACCATACCTTAGCTCAGGAAATCCCCATGATAAATGGACTGTTAATTGTTGTTTTAATTCTTTTTGTGGTGATTTTCTGGCGTTGGCCATCAATTCAAAACCGATTATGGCGCAGTAAATATAAAGACTTTGCTTTAAATTCGCAGCAAAAAGATATTTTACTGCGTTGCATGCCCATCTATAAAAAAATGACCGATGCCGACAGAGAGAAGTTAGAGCGACATATTACGTGGTTTTTAAACGAAAAACGCTTTGTCGGTTGTGATGGCTTAAAGCTAACGTCTGCAATGAAGTTAATTGTTGCCGCCGATGCGTGTGTATTAGTGCTTAATAAGCCGTGGCCGTTATATAGAAATGTAAAAGAAATTTTATTATACCCCAGTGCTTATTACGCCCCACAATCAACTCGCGATAGTGCAGGACTTGTGAGTTACCACAATACGGTAAGACTAGGCGAGTCATGGCCTGGCGGCACGCTTGTACTCAGTTGGCATGATGTGCTTGAGGGTAACCGCTTGCCAAGTGATGGACATAATTTAGTTTTTCATGAGTTTGCGCATCAACTCGATCAAGAAACAGGTAAAACAACGGGCACACCCATTTTAAAAAGCTCAGCAGATTACAAAGAGTGGGGCCGAGTATTTAGCCGTGCTTTCACCCAGTTAAAAAGTCACGTTGCTTATAGCATGCCGCATGTTATTCACAGCTATGGTGCGACTAACGAAGCTGAGTTTTTTGCTGTACTCACCGA
The DNA here is from genome assembly GCF_011378755.1 of Pseudoalteromonas sp. Z1A2. NCBI lineage: Bacteria > Pseudomonadati > Pseudomonadota > Gammaproteobacteria > Alteromonadales > Pseudoalteromonadaceae > Pseudoalteromonas > Pseudoalteromonas sp. Z1A2. The sequence continues at coordinate 65,192 of NZ_WTKX01000006.1, forward strand.
AACCTTCCTCGAAAAACCCGCAGAGCTTCGCCGATACGATCCTGAAATTTATAGCATGCTAGTTAATTACTACCAATTTGACCCTATTGTTTGGCATTAAACCTACATAAACCGCGCTTTATCATATAACGCTGGCAAGTTAGGTTTGTTTTTGTTGCAATCATGTGAAATAGTTTTTACTGCAACAATAACAAGCGAGAAACGCATGAAAAAAATGCTTCATACAGTATTAGCATTGTCGGTGTCATTAGCGATAGGGCAGGTAAATGCCGCCGAAAAAGACGAACAAAAATGGCAAGTAGATTCACCTAAGGGGCAATTTGTTGACGCTGCAATTAGCGTTGAGCAAGGCACATGGATGAATATAGATATTAGCCCTGATGGTAAAACCGTGGTGTTTGACTTACTTGGCGATATTTACACTATGCCAATGAGTGGTGGTACAGCTACAAAGCTCACCTCTGATATTGCATGGCAAATGCAACCTCGTTTTAGTCCTAACGGTAAAAGTATTGCGTTTACCTCCGATCAAGGTGGTGGCGATAATATTTGGGTTATGGACTTAAATGGCGAAAATCAACACGCTGTTACCGATGAAACCTTTAGATTACTAAATAGCCCTGCATGGAGTCCTGATGGTGACTATTTAGTTGCACGTAAACACTTTACAGCTAGCCGTTCATTAGGTGCCGGTGAAGTGTGGTTGTATCACAAAGCGGGTGGCAAGGGCGTACAGCTTACAAAACGCGAGAACGATCAAAAAGATTTAGGTGAGCCAATGTTTTCACCGGATGGTCGTTATGTATACTTTTCGCATGATGCTACACCCGGTAAAACCTTTCATTATTCAAAAGATTCTGTAGCGGGCATTTATAAAATTAAGCGCTACGACCGTGAAACGGGTGAAATTGAAACCATAATCGATACGATGGGCGGTGCTATTAGGCCTACACCGTCACCTGATGGAAAAAAACTGGCGTATATAAAGCGTGATGATTTTCAAACTAGTCTTTATTTATATGACTTAACCAGCGGTGAGCACACTAAGCTTTACGATAAGCTTGAGCGAGATATGCAAGAAACCTGGGCTATTCATGGTGTATACCCAACCATTGCATGGACACCCGATAATGAAGAACTGGTATTTTGGGCTGGTGGTACAATTCACAAGCTCGATGTTGCAGACAAATCTGTAAAAACCATTCCTTTTAAAGTGCAAACAAGTAAAAAAATTCAAAAAGCGGTGCGCTTTACACAAAACTTAGATACTGATGAGTTTGATGTAAAAATGCTGCGTAATGTGCAAGTAAGCCCAGATGGCGAAACGGCAATATTTGAAGCGCTTGGGCATATTTATAAACGTGATTTAGAGTCGGGTAAAATTAAGCGTTTAACAAAGCAAACAGATCATTACGAATTATTTCCACAGTACTCTCGCGATGGTAAAAAAATAGTTTTCACCACATGGGATGATAACAAACAAGGGTCTGTGAGGGTTGTGTCTGCGCGCAGTGGCCGTGGCGATACCATTACAACGCAGCCAGGCAAGTATGTAGAGCCAACTTTTAGCCCAGATGGTAAAACGGTTGTTTATCGAAAAGCTACTGGCGGCAGTATTTTAAACCCTAAATGGTCACTTAATCCGGGGGTTTATAGCGTAAGCGCAAAAGGCGGTAAAAGTGAGCTTATTTCAAAAAGTGGTTATCAACCACAATTTGGAGATGCAAACGATCGCGTTTTTATAATGAGTTCTTGGCCAAAACCAACGCTTAGCGTAGTAGAGCTTGAAAGTAAAAAAGTTCGTAAACTGTACGAGTCAGAACATGCGACAGAATTTAGAGTATCACCAGATGGGCAATACCTCGCTTTTGCTGAGCGATTTAAAGTATTTGTAACGCCGTTTGTTCAAAGTGGTAAAACAATTAATATTGGGCCTAAAGACAGTCAATTCCCAATAGAGCAGTTATCGGTACGTGCTGGTGAAAACATTAGCTGGAGTGCTAAGAGCAACAAACTTTATTGGACATTAGGGCCTGAGCTTTATCATGCAAGCCTTGAGGGGATGTTTGCTATTAACAAAGCCGAAGATGCCGACTTTAAAGTGAAAAGTGGCGATAATATCGGTTTCAGTAAAAAAATGGCAGAGCCTAAAGGCATGATTGCGCTCACTGGTGCAAAAATTATAACGATGGACGGCGAAAAGGTTATTGAAAATGGTGTAATTATCACTGATGGCAAGCATATTAAAGCAATTGGTACAGCCAGCGAGATAAGCATCCCTAAAGGTGCTGAGGTTATTGATGTAACAGGCAAAACAATTATGCCTGGTATTGTTGATGCTCATGCACATGGCTCGCAAGCAAGCGGTGAAATTATACCTGAGCAAAACTGGAAAAACTTTGCAGGTTTAGCGCTGGGTGTAACTACAATTCACGATCCATCAAACGATACCTCTGAAATATTTACCGCAAGCGAAATGCAAAAGGCAGGCATGATTGTTGGCCCGCGTATTTTCTCAACCGGTACTATTTTATATGGCGCAAATATGCCAGGTTATACGTCGCATATTGACTCGTTAGACGATGCTAAATTTCATTTAGAGCGCCTTAAAAAAGTAGGGGCGTTTAGTGTTAAGTCGTATAACCAACCACGTCGTGAGCAGCGCCAACAAGTTATTGAAGCAGGCCGTGAACTTGAAATGATGGTTGTCCCTGAAGGTGGCTCATTATTACAGCATAACTTAAGTATGATTGTAGATGGACACACAGGTATTGAGCATTCAATCCCTGTAGAGAACATATACGACGATATAAAGCAGTTATGGTCGCAAAGTAATGTTGGTTACACACCAACACTTGTAGTGGCTTATGGTGGCATTTGGGGTGAGAACTACTGGTACGATAAAACTGATGTGTGGAATCACCCGCGTTTAAGTAAATTTGTGCCAAAAAATCAATTATTACCACGCTCTATGCGCCGCATTAAAGCGCCCGATCATCACTATAATCACTTTAATAACGCACGCGTTGCTGCTGAGCTGCAAGACCTAGGTGTATTAGTTAACTTAGGTGCTCACGGTCAGCGTGAAGGCTTAGGTGCACACTGGGAGATGTGGATGTTTGCACAAGGCGGAATGACACCGCTTGAGGCAATACGTGCATCGACACTCGATCCGGCTAAGTATTTAGGGCTTGATAAAAACGTAGGCTCGCTTGAAGTGGGCAAACTGGCTGATTTAATGGTTATAGATGGCGATCCGCTTAAAAATATTCGAGATTCGGATAAAGTAGATTACACCATGATCAATGGTCGACTATTCAATGCAGAGACAATGAATGAAGTGGGTAAAAAAGAACGCGAACCACTTTATTTTGAAGAACTGTAATTTATTTTAAACTTTGTTAAAGCGGCTACATAGCCGCTTTTTTTAGCCTTACACAACTTATAAAGCTTTATATTTTTGGCAAATAATGGATATAAAAAAACCGCTTAACGCGGTTTCTTTTAAAAATCATAAATGTTGATTAAACAACACCGCGCGGTAAGCGACAGTCATGATCTTTACGAGCTAAAATTACAATCCAAAGTTCTTCCGCTGTGTAACCTTCTTCATTTTCGGTAACAACAGTGAATGGCGCTTTTTTCTGTGCTTTAACAGGAGCAGCTGCTTTTGGTTTTTTCGTTTTAGTTGTTTTACCAGAGTTTAATTTTTTAGTAAGCTCTGCTACGTCAGCTAGGCGTAAATTTTTACCGCCATCAATGCTGTACCAACCAGGTTTGGTTGTGATTTCAGGTTTTTTACCATTGGCAGTTTCGTACGCTGCTTCAAAGGCAGATAACACTTCTGTTTTGTCTAGTTTGCTCATCAGAGACCCTATACGTTGTGAACACAGATAAAGAAGAGGTATTTATACCTATTTTAAAACAGTTTTTCAATTTTTTGCGATTTTCCTTCCATTTTAGGCCTATAAACGCCAAAATTTGCACAAAATTCAGTGCTAAGTAAGGTAAGTTGTATGCAACGTAGAGAATTTAACCAACTCCTAAATGACATTTTGAAACCTCATTTAATAAAAGATTTTTGCCCAAATGGCTTACAGGTCGAAGGTAAAAACGAAATTAAAAAAATTGTGACGGGTGTAACCGCAAGTCAAGCTTTAATAGAAGCTGCCATTGAGCAACAAGCAGATGCTATTTTGGTTCATCATGGTTTTTTTTGGAAAGGGGAATCTCAACCAATAACGGGTATGAAAAAGCGTCGTATAGGCGCACTACTAGCAAACGATATTAATTTATTCGGCTATCACTTACCACTCGATATTCATCCAACAGTTGGCAATAACGCACAACTTGCAAAGTTATTAGATATTGAAATTGAAACAGGGCTAGAGCCAACTTCAAATAGCGTAGCAATGAAAGGACGTTTAAAAACACCATTAAGTGGTGAAGATTTTGCAGATAAAATTGCAAAAGTGCTTAATCGAACCCCGCTCACAAGCTTAGTACGTTCAGCTAAAATAGAAACCATTGCACTGTGTACTGGTGGTGGGCAAGGATATATTGACTTAGCAGCAGAGCAAGGCATTGATGCTTATTTAACGGGTGAAGCATCGGAGCAGACAATTCATAGTTCTCGTGAACAAAACATTGATTTTTTTGCAGCCGGGCATCATGCAACAGAGCGCTATGGTGTAAAAGCACTAGGTGAGTTACTTGCTCAAGAGCATGGTTTTGATGTGACATTTATAGACATAGATAACCCAGTTTAATTAGGCTATATAAGTTACAGCGCCTCTGGATCTATCCAGCGGCGCAAACTTATCCATATATTTCCTACTACTTCGTGACTGTATTGCGTAACCACAAGTAAGGCATGAGCATTGGGAATAAACTGCTTGCTCCATGGAAGTGCAGCAAAATTATGATAATCAGTGGCTGCGGTTATGACTTCAATACCTTGAGCATTAAATAAGTCTTTGGCACGGGGCATGTGCAGTACAGATGTTACTAGTGCAACTTTAAAGTCGACTAATTTTGATGCCAGTAATTTAGCTTCTTCACCTGTGTCCATTGCTTTTGGATTTTGGAAAATACGGCTCTTATTAACGCCTAAACTAATTGCCGTTTGATACATAAGCCCGCTATTAGTGGTATTTTTATAACCCCCGCCTGAAACTATAAGCTCTGCGTTAGGGTAGTGCTTTGCCAGTTTTACACCTTCTACCAAGCGCGTTAGCGCACAATTACCTAATTGATTATTAGCACTGATTGCAGGATTTGGGTTTATATCGCAACCTAGTACAACTATTTTGTCTATTTTTGGATGCTTTAGAGTATTAAATGCAAGCGACGCAGGTTCATTATTTTGGATAATTAAATTGGCGATAAAGGGTGTGCTCAATGCAAGTAATACAATTAAACTTAAAGTAGACAAAAAGAGAGCTGATTTGCGGCCTTTAAATGCCAGTAGGAGCATCAGACACGCAAATAAACCAAATAGAGGCAGTGGCATAAGTAAACCACCAATCATTTTTTTAATAACAAACATAAGAGTTAAACGCTGTAGAGTTAATTACAGCGATATTACTTATTATATTGATGATTATCGACCGTTATTTAGCTTACAGGTATTTAAAAAGTGACGATAAACAGGGTTATCTTTCATGTCTTTTTTCATCGCTAAATACATAGGGCGAGTAAGACCAAGAGCGCCTAAAGGAATTGATTTAATTAAGCCTTGGCTTTCATAAGGTGTAACTAGCCAATCGGGCAAAGCAGCAACGCCCATGCCAGCACTTACTAGTTGAAAAATAAGTAGTCCTTGGTCAACCGTTTTTAGTGTACCGTCAAAACGAGCATTTTGAATGAAATGCTTAAATATATCTTGGCGTTCACGCGGGATAGGGTATGAAATAATAGTTTCGTTTTTTAAATCAAGCGCTGTTACATACGCTTTTTTAGCAAGTTCATGATCCGGCGCCACAATAAGCTTCAATTTAAAATCAAATAAGTGCGCGTATTCTAATGTGTCGGGTTCGCGTATATCAGACGTTAAAACTAAATCGAGCTCATCGCTTAGTAAGTCAGGAATAGCGTCGTAACTAAAGCCACGTTCATAATCAATTTTTATATCAGGCCAAAAGTTATTAAATTCTTTAATAGTAGGTAATAACCAATGAAAACATGCATGGCATTCCACGCTCAAACGTAGTTGAGAAATAGGCTGGTTTAAGCTTTCTTTTAAACGACATTTAGTCGCTTCCATTTTTGGCAATATTTCGTGAGCTAATTCAAGTAATAGCATTCCCTGAGGGGTAAAGCGGACTGGTTGAGTTTTACGCTCAAATAATTGGCAATCCAATTTATTCTCTAAATCTTTGATTTGATGAGATAAAGCAGACTGTGTCAAAAATAACTCTCGTGCTGTATTAACCAAAGATCCTGTTTCTTTTAGGGTTGCTATGGTTTTTAAATGTTTAATACCAATCATCTTTAAAAATTCTCATGGGAAAAGTGAGTTCAGCTCAGATTAATTACATACTACGCCTATATAAAAAACGTTTCAACGTCTAGATGGCTAAAATTATGCGTTTTATTGCAGTTTATCGCTATGAATCGTGAAAATATTAGAGTTAGTAATGATAAAAGTCATTTGAAAACTGGTTTGATGAGTTTTAGATGAGTTTGCTTCATGTTGTATTTTAAATATAACGATTGCTGTGCGTTTTAGCTCAGCGTGAGTTTTAACCATGCTGATAACGGTATGAGGTGAGGTTTGTTGAATGCTTACTTTAGATTGTGCTTTAAAAAATAGAGTCGTTTTGCCTTATAGCTCAAGTTTAGCTCAATGGGAGAGTATATGCGTAATACCTAAGCCAGCGACCTACTCGCTGGCTCTTTTTATAAGGGTTTATTAATTAGTAATATGGCTTCTTTGGCAGTAACAGGTTTTGATTTTAAAAAGCCTTGACCATAGTCGCACGCGGTGGATTGCAAAATAGTTAATTGCTCAACTGTTTCTATTCCTTCAGCTACAACTTCAAGTTTTAATGATTGCGCAAGTGATAAAATGGCTTCAACAAGTGGGTTAGTAGAATCCTGTAGATGGTCAATAAAGCTTTTATCTATTTTTAAAATATGAATAGGCAGTTGGTGCAAGTAGCCTAGTGCTGAATAACCTGTTCCAAAATCATCAAGACATAATTTTACTTTTAAAGGTGAAAGACCTTCAATTATTTGAGTGGCGAGTTCTAGATTTTCTATTAAGCCAGATTCGGTAATTTCTAAGCATAAAGAACCAAGAGGTAATTGGTACCTATTATAAATGGAATGTATTTGCGCTACAAAATCGAGGCTTGCAAAGTGTCGTGACGATACATTAACGGTGACTTTTAAAAAGCGATGGCCTTGTTGGTGCCAATTTGAAATATGCTGGGCCGCCAAATCAAGTAAATGTAAATCAAGATTTATAATTTGCCCTGTAGTTTCAGCTATCGGTATAAAGTCATTAGGGGGTACAAACCCTTTTGTAGGGTGATGCCAACGAACAAGTGCTTCAAAGCCGATAACTTCACTGGTAGTAATTGTGAAAATTGGTTGAAAATAAAGTTCAAACTCGTTGTGTTCAATACCGTGTTGTAAGTCGTTTTCTATATCGGCATGGGTTTTAAGTTTTTTACGCATCGTGTTATTAAAAAACTTTACCTGACCACGTCCGGTTGACTTAGCTTCATACATAGCGGCATCGGCTTGTTGCAGTAATATATAAGCTTTGTCGTTTACGTTATCTGTATAGGCAACCCCAATACTCGTTGATGCTTGGAGTAAGTGGTTATCTATATTTAAAGGTTTTGATAATGCGTTTTTAATGCGGTTTAAAGCTTCATTAACTTGGTTTTTATGCGTGATGTTTTCCATAAAAATTGCAAATTCATCGCCGCCTAAACGTGCAAATGTATCCGTGCTTCGTACTGTACCTTTAATCAAGTCGCATATTTTTATAAGGAAGTGGTCCCCAACTTCATGCCCGAGCGAATCATTAATACTTTTAAAACGGTCAAAGTCTAGATACAACAGGGCATGGCTAGTACTCTTTTTAGCACGCGTTAAACGTAAAATAGCATGTTTTATACGTTCAATAAGTAGTGAGCGGTTAGCAAGGCCTGTAAGCTCGTCATGTAATGCTTTGTGCTCAAGTTCTTGGCGGGCTAATTGCCTATCAATTGCCATACTTATTTGGCGACTTACATACGTTAGAAGAGCACTATCGTGTTCGTTGTAATGCAGTGTTTTATCGTAACTTTGTACAACAATAACCCCGCTTATACGATCACTTGTTTGAAATGGAACACCTAACCAAGACTCAGATTGCCGACCTACCATTTTAAAATCACCGTTATTAATGTGACTTTGAAAGGCATCTTTGTTAAGTAATAGGGTTTGCTCTGTTTTTAGAAGGTAATATGAAGCGGTATCTTTAAGTTGTTCTTTAGATATTTTTTGATGAGTTTTAGTGTTTATGCCTTCTTCGACTATGTAAACGAGGTCAAGTATATCTATTTTTTTGTCGTATAGAGCGATAAAAAAGTTATCGGCTCGAAGTAAGTTATTTATGATTGAATGCAAGGCTTTAAAAAATGTATCTAGGTCACTCGCTTTGTAAGTTAGGTTAGCTATTTGTAATAAGCTGTTTTCTAATTTTTGTGCATTGTTGAGTTGCTCAACTGTTTTTTGTAAGTTGTTTACTGTATTAACCTGGTTAATCTTGGCACTGAGTAAGTGAGCAACTGTTGTAAGAATTTCAAGGTGTGCATTGGTAAAATAACCTTTGATTGGGTGCTCACAATCAATAACACCTAAAACTTGTTCTTTATATATAAGGGGAACACATAGTTCTGATTGAGCAGGGCGTTCATCAGCGATATAACGGCTGTCTTTCGTTACATCGTTAATAATTACCGCTTTTCCGGTCGTTGCAACAGCGCCCGTTATACCTTCACTAAAACGTATTATTTTACGTTCCGCTTGATATTTGTCCCGCGCGTGTGCAATACCCATTGATGCAACTTGGTTTAATGTATTTGCATTATTGTCAGCTAGATATATGACACAATCAACAAACCCTAAGCGATTTACAACGTGTGTTGTAACATACTCAAACAATTCTTCTAATGTATCGAGTTGCAATAGACTAGATGAAAATTGATTAATGATACTTAGTTGATCAGTTTTTATCTCAAGCGCTCTAGTCGCATCAGTTTTATAAGACATAGGCAATTTATATTATTCTTGTTATTTTTAAATTCACAGTTAAGTTAACCTAATCTTGGGTTTTTGTACAAATTAAAGCGATGAGTGGTTTCAATACTCTGTAAAGTTTTAATATAGCGAGTTTTAATTAATCATAAATCATTACAATAAGCTAATAGCATTGAATTTGCTCATTGTGCTTTTAAATAGTACCTCAGTAATTTTATCCATATAAAAACTTTATTTTTAATAAAATCTTTACTCGAAAACATCATATGCCTATGATCGGATAAATTCAGCCGTGGAACAAAGTAATGACAAGTAATAATACAAACTCTGTAACAACCCTTACTATCACTCGCCCTGATGACTGGCATGTACATTTACGTGATGGTGACCAGTTAAAAGACACTGTACGGGATATTAGCAGATACATGGGCCGCGCTATTGTTATGCCAAACCTTGTTCCGCCAGCAACGTGCACAGATACGGCATTGTCGTACAGAGAACGCATTATGTCTGCAAATCCACAAGGCAACTTTGAGCCATTAATGGTTTTGTATCTCACGGATAAAACTACACCAGATGAAATAATAAAAGCTAAAGCGACAGGTAAAATAGTAGCAGCTAAGCTTTACCCTGCTGGCGCTACCACTAATTCTGACTCGGGTGTTACATCAGTAAAAAATATTTATCCAGTTTTAAAAGCAATGCAAGAAGTAGGCATGTTGCTGTTAGTGCATGGGGAAGTGACAGATTCGTCGATTGATATTTTTGACCGTGAAAAAGTATTTCTGGATACAATTTTAGGAGATGTAGTAAATGACTTTCCTGAGCTTAAAATTGTACTCGAGCATATTACGACTAAAGATGCAGTAGAGTTTGTAGTTAATGCACCTAGCAATGTAGCGGCAACAATTACAGCGCATCACTTGCTTTATAACCGCAATCATATGTTAGCGGGTGGAATTCGCCCACATTATTACTGTTTGCCAATTCTCAAGCGTAACATTCACCAGCAAGCATTAATGGCTGCAGCAATAAGTGGAAATAAAAAATTCTTCTTAGGAACTGACTCTGCACCACATTATAAAGATAAAAAAGAAGCAGCCTGTGGGTGTGCTGGTGCATACACGGCTCATGCCGCTATTGAATTATATGCTGAAGCATTTGAGGATGCAGGAGCTTTGGACATGCTTGAAGGGTTTGCAAGCCACTTTGGCCCTGATTTTTACGAATTGCCGCGTAATACAGATACAATTACATTACAAAGAAAGCCGTGGAAAGTACCTGCAAGTTATACATTGGGCGACTCTGAAGTTGTGCCTATAAAGGCTGAAAATACAATGGATTGGTCTGTCGAATAACCAATAATATATTTAAATCTAAAGCCGCTTAATTTTTAATGCGGCTTTTTTGTTTGTGCTTTTGATATTATTGAAGCGTAATTCGACGACAGGGTGGTTGTAGGTGGCTTTTGATCTCGCTTACAGCAATAAATATTACAATAATACTTATAGTTTTTTGCTTGTAAATTAGTCAGTTAAAGGCGATTTAAAACAAATTTATATTTTTAAGAAATAATTCCTAATTAATAGAGCGAAAAAAAATATAATGTGTTAATCTTACCTTGCTTTGAGTTTTTATGTATTGAATTTACGGATATTGTGCTGCGTTTAAGGTTACCGGTTAGGTTATTACTTGTTCCTGTACTGTACCTCCATATTTTTGAGCATTGACTCAGGGAGGATATTGCCATAATAATATGGCTGAATTTTAATTATTGACTTACAGGAAAATTTAGTATGTCGGTTACTGGTAAAGTAAAGTTTTTCAACGAAGCTAAAGGCTTTGGTTTCATTGAACAAGAAAATGGTCCTGACGTGTTTGTACATTTCAGCGCAATCACTGGTTCTGGTTTTCGCACTCTTAGCGAAGGTCAAGCAGTGACATTCAGCATCAAACAAGGTCAAAAAGGCCCTGAAGCTGAGAACGTAGAAGCAGCATAATTTATTATGTGAACTCTAGTTCATCTTGGTGAAGCAGGTTTCTGTTTCACCATAATTCCCCTTTCTTAAATCTATTTATTTTAATACCTCAAATTCTCCTTTTTTTTAAATCTAAAAAACTACTCAAACATTCTATCTTTGCAAAGCTAAACAACTAATAATCTAACGGACAAAACAATCCTCTAATACTTTTAAAAACCATTCATAAGAATTTATTCAATGGGCCTGATACCAGCTTAAATAAAATCGATGCTCAATATCAATCCATGCAAATTCTGTTTCAAGCTTACTCTGTGTGACGAAGGCTACTCATTGATAAAGGCTTCTAGGTGCTTCTATTACTTTATTATGTGAACGTAAAGCTTCATTTATAGTGTATTACTAATAAAGTAGGGTAACTCTTCATGATTAACTTAATTACTGAATTAACCTTAACGTTAAAATAGTATTAAAGAATACTTTAAAGCGGTAAATACAACCTGTTTAATTATCAAAAGCTTTTATGCTGCTAAAAGAAATGCATTGTTGAGTTTATTATTACTATTTATGGAAAAACACGTTTTAAAATAGTTTTAAAAGTAACGTATATAAAGCGTGAGTATCCGATATTAAATATTATCCAGTGTTGTTTTTTTGTGCGACAAATGGTTTGTTTTTTCAGATGAAGTGTAACTGAGGCGATATAACACGATAAAATCGTGTAAAAAATAACTTTTGTTATATCAATTTATATTTTTTTTAGTTTTTTTTCAGTGCGAATTCAGCTTTAGCTAAATGTTGCAATAATGTTGTTTTATGTCAGTGCAATGCGAATAAATACACCCCTTAAAAGGCTTTAATAGAAATATTAAGAAAAAGCTTCGTTGCAATAATGTTAACCGTTGTGGGCTGGTACTTTCGTTTAAGCATTAACTTAGCTATTTATTTACTGAGATTAGTAAACATCAAGTTGACAGCGCTAATTGCATTTAGCATTATTGGAAGGTTGATATCTATTAAAAGATATCAGGGTTGTTCTCCTCGGAGGATAATTAAATTATAAAAGTAACATTACTTAATTGGTTGGGAACTATGTCTGTTAAAATCAGAAAGAGTCTTGTAGCAACTGCGTTGGTTGGCGCATTTGCATTTGCAAGCAGCAATGTGATTGCAGATCCTTTGAATGACGTGCAAAAAGCAGGTCAACAAATTCAAAAGGCTGCGGTTAAGTCTCAAACTAAAATTGACAATGTATATGGTCAAACTCAGGAGCTAATCGCTGAGTACCGTAGCGTTGTTGATGAGACTGAACTTATGAAAGTGTATAACGATCACGTGTCGCGCTTGGTTGATAGCCAAAACGCTTCAATTGAATCGTTTGATCGTCAAATCGCGACTATTGATAACACTAAACAAAACGTTGTGCCTTTGATGTATCGCATGATCGATACGCTTGAGCAATTCATCAAAGCGGACGTTCCATTTAATCTTGAAACGCGTTTAGGACGTGTTGAAAGACTACGTGAGATCATGGTTTCTGCGTCTGTAACGACGTCTGAAAAATTCCGTCAAGTACTTGAAGCTTACACTATTGAAACAGCATACAGCTCTCTTGTATCTGCTTCACAAGGTACTCTAGAAGTTGATGGTAAAAGCATTAACGTTGATATCGGTCAGTTAGGTCGTATCACTTACGTTGCTCAGTCTTTTGACTTGAAACATGCTTGGGTGTGGGATAACAACACTAAACAGTGGAAAGAATTAGGCGAAGAATACCTAAAACCTGTTAAAGAAGTTATTCGTATGGCGCGTAAGCAAGCGACATTAGAACTTGTTAAACTACCTATCTTTGGCGCGGAGTAATCAATAATGAAGAAACTATTTAAAGGTTTTGCTGTTGCAGCAGTACTAACTGTTTCTGCAGGTACCGCGCTTAATGCACATGCAAATACTGGAGCTCTAGATAAAATTCTTGAGCAAGTAAAGCAAGAGCGTATCTCTGAAGGTAAAATCAATAAGCAACGTGAGCAAGAGTTCTTATCAGAACGTGCTGACAAGCAAGCATTACTTAACAAAGCTAAAAGCCAACTTGCTTCTGAGAAGTCTCGTGGTGAAAGCTTAGCTAAGCAATATGCACAAAACGAAAATACGCTAGCTGAAAAAGAAGCAGCTCTTCAAAGTGCCCAAGGTACTTTAGGTGAGATGTTTGGTGTTGTACGTCGTGCAGCTCAAGATGCTATCGGTTCTATCGAAGCGTCACTAGTTAGTGCTGAAAAACCAGGTCGTGCTGAAATCTTACGTTCGTTAGCAGCTGCTAAAGAACTTCCTACAGTTCGCGAACTTGAAGAACTTTGGATTTCACTTCAAACTGAAATGACAGAATCAGCTAAAGTTTCAACTTTTGAAACTGAAGTTGCTGGTCTTGACGGTAACCCGTCAATGAAAAAAGTAACACGTATCGGTAACTTTAACTTAGTTACAGACGATGGTTACTTAATTTATTCACCAGAGACTAAGTCTATCCAGCCTCTAGGTAAGCAACCAGACGGTTATATCTTAGACGGTATCACGGCTCTAGAAAATACATCACCAGATAACTACGCTGGTGTTTACATAGATCCGACTCGTGGTGCTATCTTACGTATCAACACTCAAAAAGCGACCCTTATGGAATACTTCCATCAAGGTGGCGTAGTTGGTTATATCATCACGGCTTTACTTGGCCTAGGTATGCTAATTACTCTAATCCGCTTTGTTGACCTTACACTTACTACTAGTAAGATTAAGAGCCAGCTTAAAAATGTTGCTACACCGAATACAAATAACCCACTGGGTCGTATTCTTAAAGTGTACCATGACAACAAGAACCAAGATGTTGAAAACCTTGAGCTTAAACTTGATGAAGCGATTCTACGTGAAACGCCACGCATTGAAGCTGGTATCAATATAATTAAGATTCTTGCTGCAATCGCACCGTTACTAGGTCTACTAGGTACAGTAATCGGTATGATCTTAACGTTCCAAACAATCACATTGTTCGGTACGGGTGATCCGAAGATCATGGCAGGTAACATCTCTCTAGCACTTGTAACTACAGCGCTAGGTCTAATTGCTGCATTACCACTAATTCTACTTCATGCTCTTGTAGCTGGTCGTAGTAAGTCGGTATTACACATCCTTGATGAGCAAAGCGCGGGTATCGTTGCTACTCACGCGGAGAAGGAGAAAGCCTAATGCTAGTCCTGATGGAGATATGGGAATCTATCAGGGATTTTGTTGGCACAGGCGGCCAGGTTTTATACGTGGTCGCGATAGCACTCTTTCTTATGTGGGTTTTAATGATTGAGCGCTATTGGTTCCTACTTGCAGAATTTCCTCGCACAGCGAAAGAAATTGTAGCAAAGTGGGATGCCCGCCAAGACACTACGTCTTGGTACGCACACAGAATCCGTGAAGCATGGATTTCTGAAGCGTCTGAAAAATTAGATCAGCGTATGTTGTTGATTAAGACATTAGTAGCTGTTTGTCCTTTAATAGGCTTACTTGGTACTGTTACTGGTATGATCTCGGTTTTTGAAACCATGGCCAACCAGGGTACGGGTAACGCACGTTTAATGGCATCAGGTATTTCAATGGCAACAATCCCAACAATGGCTGGAATGGTTGCGGCATTATCTGGAGTATTTTTTAGCTCACGTCTTGAGACAAAAGCTAAAATGGTGAAAGCCAAACTTATTGATAGTATGCCTCATCACTAGAGAGAGAATTAAATATGGCACGTAAACAACGTTTTCGTGAAGAAGAAGAAGCAGCGGTTGATATGACGCCAATGCTTGACATCGTATTTATCATGCTTATTTTCTTTATCGTAACTACATCGTTCGTTAAAGAGGCTGGTATCGAGGTCAATAAACCTAAAGCGGCTCAAGCTACTAAGCAAAAAAATGCTAACATTTTTATTGCTATTCGTAGTAACGGCGAGATCTGGATTGATAAACAGCAGGTTGATGTTGAACGTATTTCAGCAAAAATCGAAAGTTTATTAGCAGAACAACCTACTGAAGTTGTAATTTTGCAAGCTGATAAAGAAGCAAAACACGGCGTAGTGGTTAAAGTTATGGACCAGATTAAAGCGACGGGTGATAACCTGAGAATTTCAATAGCTGGAGATCAGTAATGATTCGTTTTCTGTTTTCACTGATTGCAGGTGGGGCAGTTACTTTCGGCTTGTTCTACTTCATGGCATTCCTCATCTCTGGTGGGGCTGACCGTAATACGGAACAAAAAGAGCAGATCATAGTCGAAATAATGACGAATCCGCCTGAATCTAAGGTGCAGGAGAGGAAGCGTGTACCGCCTCCTCCTCCGCCACCGCCAAAGCAGCCGCCTAAACCGCAGCCGCCACAGCCGGAAAATAATAATCCAAATCCTGGTGCTATGTCATTTAATATGGGAAGCATTGATGTTGGTAGTTCGGCAGGTGGACTAAGTGGTCCTGGTGCATTTGGACGAGATGGTGATGCGACACCTATCGTTCGTATAGAACCAAAATATCCAACGCAAGCAGCACGTGATGGTAAAGAAGGTTGGGTTCAACTTTCATTCACAATTGATGAGCTAGGTGGAGTAACTGACGTTGAAGTAATTGACGCAGAACCGAAACGTATCTTTGACCGTGAAGCTAAACGTGCACTGCGTAAGTGGAAGTACCGTCCTAAGATCATTGACGGAAAACCACAGAAACAACCAGGTTTACAAGTTCAATTAGACTTTAAACTTAACCAAGGCAACTAAGGAGGCGAGTAATGAGAAATTTTTCTAAAGTAACTGCTCTTGCAATTCTTATGTCTGTGTCGGGTGCTACTTTAAGTGCATCTGTTTTAGCAGCGCCGGATTACGCAAAGATTGAAGAGCGTAAAAAAGCAAAAACTAAAATCATGGGCGAGCGTACTGGTAAAAAAGTAATTAAAGCATTTGATTTGTACAACGAAGAAAAAGTTGATGAAGCAATTGTTTTGCTTAGAGAAATCGAGCCTTCGAATGACTTTGATAAAGCGACCGTAAATCGTTACTTAGGTAGCATGTACGCTCAAAAAGAAAAGTATGACGAAGCGATCAAGTACTCTAAGCAAGCCGTTGCACCTGATGTTTTAAACTTTGCTGATCAAGAACAAACTCTTAAGTTGTTAGGTGACTTATACGCTGGTACAGAAAAGTTCCAAGAAGCTAAAAAAGCATATGTAGCTTGGATGGACTTTACCGGTGAAGAGGACCCTACGGTTTATACACGTATTGCTCAAGCTAACTATCAGTTAGAGCAATACCGTGATGTTTTTGAACCAGCAGATAAGGCAATAAAACTTCAAAAAGAGCCTAACAAAGGCCCTTACCAATTAAAACTTGGCGCATACTTTGAGCTTAAAGATTATGCAAACATGGTTAAAATTGGCGAAGAAATTGTTCGTGTATGGCCTGATGATAAAAAAGCTTGGGTTAGCTTAGGTAAGTATTACCTACAAACTGAAGATTATTCTAAAGGTTTAGCAACTATGGAAGTTGCATACAAGAATGGTTACTTTGAAAATGAAGTTGAGTATAAAGTCTTATCTAACTTTTACTCTCTAAATGAGATCCCTTATAAAGCAGCTGTAACGCTAGAAAAGGCCATTAAGAGTGAAAAAGTAGAACGTACAAAGCAGAATGTTAGCGCGATTGCGAGTAATTACCATCGTTCTAAAGATTTAGAAAAAGCTGCTAAGTACTACGAAGATGCTGCTAAATTTGATGACGACGCTGAGCTTTACCGCAAAGCAGGTTCATTACTTTTACAATCTGAAAAATTCAGTGCTGCTATTGTTCGCTTGAACAAAGCATTAGAGCTTGGCTCTGACAAAAAAGGCACAATTTATTCAGATTTAGCTGAAGCGTATTACTACCAAGGTAAGTATAAGCAAGCATATGCTGCAATTACTAAAGCTATGGATGACCCTCGCACACGTAAGTTTGCAAAAGGTTGGTCTACATATATTAAAGATAAAGCCGCTCGCAACGGTGTTAAAATTTAATTTTAATTAGCTTAAGCAACTTATAAAAAGCCCCTCTGGGGCTTTTTTTATTGGAACTACTATGTATAAAAAGCTCTTTTTATCATCACTACTGTGCCTATTTTTAGCTGCATGTTCAAAGCAGCCTCAACCTTATGAGTCGTTTGAGGACGCACAAGTCGCTTTAAAAGCTTTAAACATGGCGCTTGTACAAACAGGTGCTACTAAAGGCAATAACATTGAAAAAGATCAATTGGTTTTCTCTGATGCTTACTTAACAAAACGCCATACTATTTATCAGAGCCTAATGGGTATGGAGCTTAATCTAAATCAAATTGCGCAAGTAAACTATTTGGTAATTGCAGAGCGTTTCCCTGAACGCTACTTTAATTGGCCAGCCCAAGTAAATGTTTTAGAAAACATGCTCGCTTTTGAAGGCTCAAAAAACACACCGGATAATGTTATTACTTGGCTCAAGTTAACCCAAGATACCCTAGACAGTGCTCAACAAAGCAATTTAAAGCTGAACAAGGTTGAACTTACATTGTTACAAAGCTATGTATTAAGTGCGATAGCAAGTAACCATGTTCAACCAGCGCTTAAAAGCCATATAAGAGCTTTTAGCGATTATTTAGCTAGTTATAAGCCAAGAGGAAGTGTGGGTCTAAGAGGTCTGCCAAATGGCACTCAGTGGTATCAGAGCAAACTTAATTACTTTAGTGGCGAAGTACATTCACCGTTAGAATGGGTTACTCTTTTAAACGAAAAAATAAAAGTATTAGATCGTGTTGCATTCGACAGTAAGCTGCCAACTTCTCACCAAAAATCGTTTTTAGTTCAGTATTTATCTGATGAAAAATTAATAGAAGGCTTAGATTGGCAGGCTAACTATCAAGACTTACCTGCAATGGCGATCGCTATGGATATGTCTCATAAAGATAAAACATTGATGCTTGCGATGATGGAATCAGATATAGGTATTCACTACCATGCGTGGACTTTGCCTCAAGCAAAGGTAAACCTTATAAAGCGCCTACAAATGAGTCCAGAAGAGGCCCAGTACTTGGTTGAAGATATAATTCTCTACCCAGGGCAATCATTTAGCTTTATACAACACATTATATAATGATTTGAAAGTGCGCTTATTGTGCGCACTTTGTACACCGTTGAGTTGCGGGGTCTAGTTCAAGTGACTTAGCTGATATTTTTTCTTCACAATCACAGCAGTAGCCATACTGGCCAATTTCTATTTGACTTAGTGCGGCTTCTAGTTTGGTCATGCGACTGATTAAAAGTGCATACTCAGGGCCTAACTTCTCTGCTGCGCAGTCTAACCATTCATTATTTGCTGTATCAGCTAAAATTTGTATTAAATGGTGATGTGCAGGGTAAGCTGATTTAGAAAGCATGGTTAATATATTTAATTTAACTTGTGCTATTTCATCGTTAAGTCTTTTTTGATGATGCATTATCAGTACAACCTTATTAAATGGGCTTTACGTTATTCTGATATTATCTAGAGTCTTTAAGTTGGTCGTTATGATTTGAATCAAGTTGAGGTGCTTTGGCATATTTATTTAATACGCTCGCCACATCTTCTTTACTTTTTAAACGTCTGATTTCATCAAACAAATCGATAGCTTGCGGGTACTGGCGTTTTAGATAACCAAGCCATTGTTTAGTACGTGAAGCAAAGTATTTTTCATCCTTCGCGGGGTCTTGATGAATAGCTGAGTGAATTAAGTGATAAATAATATGCTCCCACTCAAGGCTATCATATTGCTCATTATTTACATGAGCTTTAATTTTTTTTGCTAAATCAGGGTGCGAAAGGGCGCCACGACCAAGCATTAAATCAGTGCACCCACTTCGTTTTTGACAAAGCATTGCGTCCTCTACTTGCCAAATTTCACCATTGGCAACAACTGCAATATTCTTACCTTTTATTATTGGTGGAATTTTTTCCCAATAAGCTGGCGGGTTATAACCATCTCGTTTGGTTCTGGCGTGAATAGCTACACTATTTGCACCTGCACTTACCACAGCATCAACAATTTCTTGGCTGTTACTGTCATCATCAAAGCCTAAGCGAATTTTTGCACTTACTTCATGTTTATCATCTACAGCATCTCGGACTGCTTTAATAATCGTATACATATGGTCAGGGTCTTTAAGCAGTACAGCCCCCCCTCGGCTACGATTAACTGTTTTTGCTGGGCAACCAAAATTTAGGTCGACCCCATGGGACCCTAATGCGATTGCTCTTATTGCATTTTCGGCTAACGGATTTGCTTCTTGACCGAGTAATTGAACACGCACAGGAGTACCTGCTCGTGTAAATCCATTATTATGTAGTTCAGGGCAAAATCGATGAAAAACTTTGTCAGGTAAGCATGTTTCAACCACTCTTACAAACTCTGTAACGCACAAATCGAACCCACCAATGTCTGTGAGTAATTGGCGCATTTTAAAATCAACGACACCTTCCATAGGTGCTAAAACAAGTTTCATAAAGAGATTAATTTTGATAAAAAACTGGGGGCATAGTTTACCTGTAAATCACACATTGATAAATCTGTAATTACCGCCCATATTTGATGTATAAATTGCAAAAGTAAATATTATGAAAATAAATGAAAGTTTTTATTTTTGTACGGGTCTACTTAAGCATACAAGCAATTTAAAAATACATTTTTATTGCTGAGATTTACAATCCTTGATTAAAGAGAGTCATAAAATGAATACAGTTAAAAAAAATACAATCGCGTTAACTTTAGGTGCAGTAGTAGTTGGCTCTGCAAGTTTTGTATCTGCAGATGTACAAGCTAACCCATTTGAGTTTCAACAACTAGTAACAGGTTACCAATTAGATGCTGCAGAAGGTAAGTGCGGTGAAGGCAAATGTGGCGGTGACGCAAAAGATAAAAAAGAAGGTAAATGCGGCGAAGGCAAATGTGGTGGCGACGCAAAAGATAAAAAAGAAGGCAAATGTGGCGGTGACGCAAAAGATAAAAAAGAAGGTAAATGCGGCGAAGGCAAATGTGGTGGCGACGCAAAAGATAAAAAAGAAGGCAAATGCGGCGAAGGCAAATGTGGCGGCGATGCAAAAGGTAAAAAAGAAGGTAAATGCGGCGAAGGCAAATGTGGTGGCGACGCAAAAGATAAAAAAGAAGGTAAATGCGGCGAAGGTAAGTGTGGCGGCGATGCAAAAGACGCAAAAGCTAAAACAGAAGGCAAATGTGGTGAAGGTAAATGTGGCGGCGACGCTAAAAAAACTAAAAAAGAAGGTAAGTGCGGCGAAGGTAAATGTGGTGGCCGTTAATATCTTATTCTAAATAAGTTATGCTAAAAGGGCCCTAAGGCCCTTTTTTGTTAAGTTAGAGGTAGTTATGATACAAACTCAAAGTAAAGATTTTGGGATGGTGGGCCTTGGCCTACGACGAGAAATGCTTGATGAGCTGCTTGAGCATGTACCTAATCAAGTAGACTTTTTAGAAGTTGCGCCAGAGAACTGGTTAAAACTGGGTGGACGCTTTAAAAAGCAATTTAAAACATTAACCGATGCTAATAATTTTGTGTGTCATGGATTATCACTGTCTATCGGTTCTCCCGAACCTCTTGATGTTGAATTTGTTAAGTCTTTAAAAGTGTTTTTTGAAGAGCACAATATAAAAATTTTTAGTGAGCACTTAAGTTACTGCTCCGGTACAGGGCATATGTATGACTTAATGCCCATTCCATTTACACAAGATGCCATAGCACATGTTGTACCTCGCATTAAACAAGTTCAAGACATACTAGAGCAGCAAATTGCGATAGAAAATGTTTCCTATTATGGTGCTCCTGGACAGCAATTATCAGAGCTTGAATTTACGAATATTATTTTAGAGCAAGCTGACTGCAAGCTTTTACTTGATGTGAATAACATTTATGTTAATTCGATAAATCATGGCTACAACGCGCAAGCATTTTTAACTGGGTTACCCTCTAATCGTATAGCCTATGGGCATGTTGCTGGCCATTATAATGAGGCTGATGACTTAATTGTTGATACACATGGCGCTGATGTGATTGATCCTGTTTGGGAGCTACTCGATAAAGCATACGAAGTGCATGGCGTATTTCCAACCTTGCTTGAGCGCGATTTTAATATTCCTACCATGAATGTTTTAACCAAAGAGTTAGATATAATTCATGATCTACAGGCTAAACACTTTGATTCAACTGTTTCAAAACAACGAGCTTAATATAAGCCTTTATCAACATTAAAAGAGTGCCTAGTTATGAGCTTTATTGAAATACAAAACGAATTTATGGCGCATATTCGCGAGCCTCAAAAAAATAAAAAGCCCAGCGGTATCGAAGACAGGCGTATGGCTATTTATCGCGACCTATTTTTTAATAACATTGAAGGTTTTATATCATCAGGTTTTCCGGTATTAAAAACGTTATATACCCAGAAGCAATGGCAAGCCCTCGTACGCCAGTTTTTTAGCGAATATGATTGTCATTCGCCGTACTTTTTAGACATAGCAGGGGAGTTTATTAATTACTTATCAAGTGATTATAAAATGAAAAAATACGATCCCGTGTTTATGCTTGAGCTTGCCCATTATGAATGGGTAGAGCTAGATGTATCCATTGCACACGAAGATGAGCAAGAGAAAAAATTACAAACAACAGCGCTCACTAGTTCAGCTTTATATTTATCGAAAACGGCAAGAAATTTAAGTTATCAATTTCCGGTTCAAAATATTAGCAATCGCTTTAAACCAAAAGAGCCATCACCTCAGCCTAATTATTTTGTTGTATATAGAGACGAAAATGACGACGTTCAATTTCTGGCTACGAATGCGATGACAGCTTTGCTATTGTCAATCATAGAGACAAGCGAAGGCGCGACATTTGACAACGTCTGCCAACAGGTATTAGCTCATGCACCACAATTTAATGCAGAGCAAATTACTCAAGGTGCACTGGTTACTCTTAATGCTATGGTTGAACGAGGAGTAATTGTGACAAAAAATCAAGACTAAGGTCTTTATTGATGATTTTACATCGTCTATTATGGCAGCCTTATTTGCCGTGCTTAATAAAAGGT
Source organism: Pseudoalteromonas sp. Z1A2 (assembly GCF_011378755.1). NCBI lineage: Bacteria > Pseudomonadati > Pseudomonadota > Gammaproteobacteria > Alteromonadales > Pseudoalteromonadaceae > Pseudoalteromonas > Pseudoalteromonas sp. Z1A2. Next base: position 87,574 of record NZ_WTKX01000006.1, read on the forward strand.
TGTACCAATGTCAGATGATAAAGACTTTAAAGATCCGTTCAACGTTACTTACTTTCTTGCTTTTTTAGCTGTATTTGCAGGGATTGGTTGTTTAAATGCAATATTAGGCTGGATCACTAGCTTAACGTAAAATGTATAGCGTTTATGAAGGCTGTTGCTAACTTCAGCCTTGAACCACTTTATTTTAATTACCCCGTCCATATTTAATACTTCTTTTATAATAACGCCAAACTCGCAATTAAAGGTTAGTTAAGGTTATAATCACCTGCTTTGTAATATAAACAATTGAGCAGTTAAAATTATGACTCAAGTAACACCAGCAATTATCAAAAACAGCATAACTACAATTGCTGATTATCCAAAAGCGGGCATTATGTTTCGCGATGTAACCACTTTAATGGCAAATCCAGAAGCCTTTAAAGCAACTATTGACGCGTTTATCGCAGAATATAAAGATCAGGGCTTTACTAAAATCATAGGCACAGAATCACGTGGTTTTATTTTTGGTGCGCCATTGTCTTATGCGTTAGGCATTCCGTTTATTCCAGTACGTAAACCAGGTAAGTTACCACGCGAAGTTATTCGCCAAGATTACTTACTTGAGTACGGTGAAGACACGCTAGAACTGCATGTAGATGCAATTGTACCTGGCGACAAAGTATTACTAGTTGATGACTTATTAGCAACTGGTGGCACAATTGAAGCCACTGCTAAGTTAGTTAATAAACTAGGTGGCGAAGCCACAGATGCAGCATTTGTTGTATCACTACCAGAACTTGGTGGCGAGCAGCGCATCAAAAAAATGGGTATTAAAATCCTAAAATTGGTTGAATTCGAAGGCGAGTAATCGATGAGTTATCAGGTTCTAGCGAGAAAATGGCGTCCTCAAACCTTTCATGAATTGGTTGGGCAGTCTCATGTTAAGCAAGCGCTTGTAAATGCGCTTACGCAAAATAGACTGCATCACGCTTATTTATTCACTGGAACCCGCGGTGTAGGTAAAACCACCATTGCACGTATTTTTGCTAAAAGCTTAAATTGCGATGAAGGTATATCTGCAAATCCGTGTGGACAATGTAGCAGCTGTTTGGATATAGAAGCAGGGCGCTACATTGACCTACTCGAAATAGATGCGGCTTCTCGTACAAAAGTAGAAGACACTCGCGAAATACTTGATAACGTTCAATATGCACCAACTCGTGGACGTTATAAAGTATACCTAATCGATGAAGTTCACATGCTTTCTAAGCACAGCTTTAACGCGCTTTTAAAAACGCTTGAAGAGCCACCAGAGCATGTGAAATTTTTATTGGCGACCACCGATCCTCAAAAATTACCAGTTACTATTTTATCTCGCTGTCTACAATTTAACTTAAATGCCTTGTCGCAAAGTGAAATTAAAACACAGCTTGAACACGTACTTACTCAAGAGCAGCTTAGCTTTGATACCGATGCACTTAGCATTATTTCAAAAGCCGCTGATGGCAGTATGCGTGATGCACTTAGCTTAACCGACCAAGCTATTGCGCAAACAAATGGTGATATTAATAATCAAGCAGTACAAACAATGCTTGGTTTAATGGATACTCATTATAGCCAAAGCTTGCTTGCAGCATTACTTGCACAAGATGGCGCTGCGTTAATGGATGAGATTGCGCAGGTGGCAAGTCGTAATCCTAATTATGTGGCATTGCTTGATGATTTAATTGCACTTACACATTTAACACAACTAACCCAGTTAGTGCCTGAAGCGGCAGGGCTAGATGAAAAAAATGTAGATTATATTGCTCATGTTGCACAACATACGAGCCCACAACAAATTCAAATTTATTATCAGTTACTGTTAAATGGTAAAAAAGATTTACAATGGGCACCAGAGCCTCGCTTAGGTTTTGAAATGATTATGCTAAGATTATTAGCATTTAAGCCTACAGACGCGCAACAAACTGTACACACAGCAAACGAAGAGCCGGCCCCAAATAAACAAGGCCGTGCAAATGCACTGCGAGATATATTAAATAAAAATAAAACATCGCAAAACACCGTAGCTGGCCAAAGCAGTGCTCCAGTAAATAATATTAAGCCAGTTAGCAATGCAGAGCAGCCTAAAGCCGTTGAGATAGAGCCTTCAGCTAACGCAGCCGCTCAGTCATCAAATAATGAAGTCGTGCAAAGTAATAATGAGCCTGCCCAAGTTGCAGTAGAGCAACCGGTTCAACAAAGTGAAAACGCTTCAAAGCAACAGGCTTTAGCTAAAGAGCAACCACAAACCAATGTTGTTTCAGATGCTCAAGCCCAGCGACAAAGTGAAGATGAAGCTTATATGCTCCATAGTGATGCTGAACAAACGCTGGCCTCGCAATTTGACGATATAATGAGTAGCGCTGTAGATCAGGGTTTTAACCCTGCACCTACTGCAAACTCAGAACCTCAATCAAAGCCCTTAACAAATCACAATGCAAGTACGCCAATAGCTGAACAAGAAGCGCAGGCGCAATCTGCCATTGCTCGTATTTTACGTGATAGAAACATATCCGGTGCGGGTAGGTTATCAAGCAAGAGTACAAGCACCTCTGCAAATAATGTAGCAGCGCAGCCAAACCAAGCACCCGCTAAAAAGCCAGAACACCAGCCAAGAATGCCTAAAGCTCAAATTGTTCACCAAGATAGTACCGCTGAAAATACAAACGAGCTCAACAGCGTTACAAACGTAGCACCTAGCGATCCCCCACCTTGGGTGAATGATAGTGCAGATGCAAGTGAAAAAAAGCATGAGCTCCCACTAACAGGGAGCGAAAGCCAGGCACATGGTCACGCTAATACAAAACCAGCACGAAAAGTTGATTTTAAAGAAAAGCATCAAACAATTACCGAAAATCTAGCGCCAGAGCTACTTGAGCAAATAAACCCTCAAAAAGTACCTGAAGCAGCGCCCGAGGAAATTAGCATTCCCGTGCCTGATGATTTTCAAAGTCCAATTAGTGAAATTAGATTTGCACATCAACAAGATGAATGGGCTTATTTAATTAAACGTATGGGACTGGGTGGTCGTATGCGCCAATTTGCGTTGCATTCAATATTTACTAAGCAAGGCAACAGCTTACATATAGACGTTGATGAATCACAAAAGCATTTAGATACACCGATGCTTCGCCAAAGATTAGATGCCGCATTGTCGAGTATTTATGAGCATAACGTGTCGTTAAGTATTAATTTTGCTAAGGGAGTTATTGATTCTCCTTATCTTATTCAGCAAAAAATAGATGCAGGACGTCAACAACAAGCAATCGATGTGATCACATCGGATGAAAACATAGTACAATTTCAGCAAGTATTTAGCGCCGAAATTGACGAAAACAGTATTCAGGCATTGTAATTACTTACAATCGCCCTTATGTTAATTAATGTATTAAAAGAAAGAGAGAAAGTTATGTTTAAAGGTGGAATGGGCAACATGATGAAGCAAGCGCAGCAAATGCAAGATCGCATGCAAAAAGCCCAAGACGAAATCGCAACATTAGAAGTTGTCGGCGAAGCCGGTGCCGGTTTAGTTAAAGTAACCATGCTTGGTAACCACAATGTACGTCGTGTTCAGCTTGATGAAAGCCTTATGGAAGACGACAAAGACATGATTGAAGACTTACTTGCAGCAGCATGTAACGATGCTGTACGCCGTGTTGCTGAAGAAACACAAGAGCGTATGGGTAAAGTAACTGGCGGTATGCAATTACCACCAGGTATGAAAATGCCGTTTTAAGTCAATAATGCAACTTTCAGATAGTTTAAATCAGCTTATAGAAGCACTGCGCTGTCAACCTGGCATTGGTCCAAAGTCAGCGCAACGTATTGCTTTTCACCTGCTTGAGCGCGACCGAAAGGGAGGCACTCAGCTGGGCAATGCACTCACTAAAGCAATGACCGCCATAGGGCACTGTCAGTCTTGTCGTACTTTTTGCGAACAAGCTCAGTGCGATATTTGTTTAAGTACAAAACGCCAAGACAGCGGTATATTATGTGTTGTTGAATCGCCTACTGACGTACTTGCCATCGAGCAAACAGGTCAGTATTTAGGTCTATACTTTGTATTAATGGGTCACTTATCGCCAATAGACGGTATTGGTCCTAAAGAGATTGGCTTAGATGTTTTAGAGCAAAAGCTTGCTCAAGGCGATATTAATGAGGTTATTTTAGCGACTAACCCTACGGTTGAAGGCGATACTACCGCACATTATATTGCTCAGCTTTGTCATAAATACAAAGTAGGCGCTTCACGTATTGCCCATGGTATTCCTGTGGGAGGTGAGCTTGATTTAGTAGATGGTAGAACACTTATGCATGCCTTTAGCGGCAGGCGCCTAGTTACTCAAGACTAGCTCTAAGTCACTATTTGAAAACAAATTACAAAAGCCTACATGATTAAATCATGTAGGCTTTTTCGTTTTTAAGGTAAGCTTAAAAACAATCTAATTTATTTTTGGGCTATGTCTCTAATTAGTAAGGAATACAATGAAAGATAACCAACCCTATCAAGGTGCATTACTGGGTAGTAAGCGTTTTTTACCGCTTTTTATTACGCAGTTTTTCTCAGCGATAAACGATAACGTGTATAAGCAATCAGTGCTTATTCTATTAATATTTCAGGCTGCAACGCTTGCAGATGGCGCACTTTATTCAAATATTGCTGCTGGGTTATTTATTCTTCCGTTCTTTTTATTTTCAGGGATGGCAGGGCAGCTTGCAGAAAAAACAGAAAAATCAAAATTGATTAGAATCGTAAAACTATGTGAAATCCCTATTATGGTTGTAGGGGCAGTTTCTATTTTAACGCAGTATGTGTGGCTAATGTTAGCCACCGTATTTTTAATGGGCGTGCAAAGTACGTTTTTTGGTCCATTAAAATATTCTATTTTACCGCAGCACGTAGCACCTAATGAATTAACAAAAGCAAATGGCTTGGTTGAATCAGGCACGTTTGTGGCGATACTAATGGGTACAATTTTTGGCACTTATTATATTACTCAATCAGTAGGGCCTACGCTTATAAGTATTGCCGTATTAGTCTTGGCCGTGATGGGTTATGTGAGCAGTCGCTTTATACCCACTAGTGAAGCAAACGAGCCTAACTTAAAATTTACCTATAATATATTTTCATCGACAAAAAACGTATTTTCAGCACTTAATTCGCAAACAGAATCGGTTGGTAAATCAGTCCTTGGGATCAGTTGGTTTTGGTTAATTGGCGCCATCGTTTTAACGTCCCTACCAAATTATGTAAAACACACAATGGGCGGCGATGAACTGGTTGTAACTAGCGCACTTGTTGTGTTTTCACTAAGTATTGCTATTGGTTCGTTACTGTGTGAAAAGCTTTCTCGCTCTCGAATAGAATTAGGAATTGTGCCTTTTGGCGCTATCTTAATTACCTTGTTTTTATACTTACTGAGCCAAGAGCCAGCCATTAGCTCTTATTTACCTCAACACCCTGAGTTAATGACGCTTCAGGAGCTATTAAAAACAGGCGATATGGTGTGGCACTTTGTATGGATGGCAGGCATTGGTATTGGCTCTGGTTTTTACACTGTACCGCTGTATGCGCTTATTCAACAGCGTACTGAAGAGTCGAGTCGCTCACGAGTTATAGCGGCTAACAATGTATTAAATGCACTGTTTATGGTGGGCAGTGCTGTTTTAAGTATTGTAACGCTGTCTGTTTTTCAGTGGAGTATTTCAGAGTTGCTACTGTTACTTGCCGGGCTAAACTTACTTATCTCTGTTTATATTTATACCAAAGTACCAGAGTTCTTTTTACGATTTATTATATATATTTTAGCTATTTGTATGTACAGAGTGCGTACAAAAGGTGAAAGTAATATACCTGATGCAGGCGCTGCGGTTGTCGTGTGTAATCATGTCAGCTTTGTTGATTGGATGTTTATTTTAGCCGCATCACCAAGGCCTATCCGGTTTATGGTATTTGCCCCTATTTATTATTCGCCGGCCCTACATTGGTTATTTAAAATGGCTAAGGCTATTCCCATTAACAGTGAAAAAACCAATCCAGAAGCGTTTAAAAAAGCCTTTGACGAAGTAGCTGCTGCGCTTAATAAAGGCGAACTTGTTGGTATTTTCCCTGAAGGAAAACTAACCAGTGACGGCTCAGTGGATATTTTTCGCCGTGGAATCGAGCGCATTATTGAGCGCTCACCTGTGCCCGTTATTCCTGTGCACTTAGGTGGTTTATGGGGCAGCATGTTTAGTCGTAAAGCTAAGTGGCAATTGCCTCGATTAAAATGGTCTTTGGTGTCGGTTGCAGTCGGTGCCCCGATTGCTGCTGATAAAGTAGTAGCAGATGATTTACGTGAAAAAGTATTGGCATTAAAAGCGCTTCATTCAAAAGATAGTGACTAATTTAATGATTAACTTAATGGCTAACTCAACATCGCAAACACCTTCAGAACAACCCATTATAGTTGATGATTTTGTAGCCCCTAAGTGCGACGGGTTTATTGAAATATTATATCAAGATGACGATATTTTACTGATCAATAAACCCAGTGGACTATTAAGCTTATCAGGTAAAAATCCGCTTAATTGGGACTCAGTGCATTACCGCTTAGTAAATGGTCAAAAGGGCTTAACAGCTGCATTTGCAGAGGCTAAGTTACCGCATCGGCTAGATTTGGGCACATCGGGCATTATGATTGTTGGGTTAAACGCGATTGCGTCAAAGCACCTTAATAAGCAATTTCAAGCGCGTACTATTCAAAAGCGTTATGTAGCCATGTTAGAGGGATGCTTGGCTGTTGATGAAGGGCAAATTACTGCGCCAATTGCAAAAGATAAACTGCTTTTTCCGCGTGTTAAAATTTGCCAATCGACAGGTAAAACAGCGCTGAGTGAATATAAAGTACTTGAGCGGCTCAGGCAGCCGTGCAGAACCTTAGTGCAATTTACACCTATTACTGGGCGTACCCATCAATTACGAATACACAGCCAGTTTATAGGGCACCCAATTTTAGGCTGTGATTTATATAAAAGTGCGCAAAGTGAATATATGGCAGGGCGGTTACAATTACATGCCAGCGATTTATATTTTGAACATCCAACAACAGGTGAAAAGATTCATATTAATTGTCCGCATTCGTTTTAAACAAATTAATGGTTCTTTGTTTTCGTTTCACCTTTTTTAAATTTTTCCCTTGAAGTTCTAACACCTCACCCCATATTAAGTGCATAACGCAGACACTTTGCAAATTGGAGATATATAAATGACTGCAGCACAAAAAGAAACATTAGGCTTTCAAACAGAAGTAAAACAATTATTAAACTTAATGATTCATTCTCTTTATTCTAATAAAGAAATATTTTTACGTGAGCTTGTGTCAAATGCATCAGACGCAGCAGACAAGTTACGCTTTTTAGCATTATCTCAAGGTGACCTTTACCAAGGTGATGCCGATTTACGTGTTCGTATTAGTGCAGATAAAGAAGCAAATACAATTACCATTTCAGATAATGGTATTGGTATGACGCGCGATGAAATCATTAGCTCATTAGGTACTATTGCAAAGTCGGGTACTGCTGAGTTTTTCAAAAACTTAACGGGTGATCAAAGTAAAGATTCACAGTTAATTGGTCAATTTGGTGTAGGTTTTTACTCTGCATTTATTGTTGCTGATTTAGTAACTGTTCGTACACGCAAAGCTGGTGAAACAACCGCTTATGAGTGGGAATCTCAAGGTGAAGGCGAATACACACTTCAAGAAATTGAAAAAGAAGGCCGTGGTACCGACATTATTTTACATCTTCGCGATGAAGAAAAAGAATTTGCTGATGACTGGCGCCTACGTAGTATCGTTACTAAATACTCTGATCACATCTCAACGCCAGTACAAATGTTTAAAGCAGAAGTGCCAGAATCTGAAGGTGAAGACGGCGAAAAAATTCCAGCAGTACCAGGTGAGTGGGAAAGCATTAACCGCGCGACTGCATTGTGGACACGCGATAAATCAGAGCTTTCTGATGATGAATACAAAGAGTTTTACAAGCATGTAAGCCATGATTGGGAAGAGCCACTTAGCTGGGCACATAATAAGGTTGAAGGTAAAACTGAATACACTAGCCTTTTATATATTCCTAAAAAAGCACCTTTCGACTTATGGAACCGTGAACGTCAAAGTGGTTTAAAACTTTACGTACAACGTGTGTTTGTAATGGATGATGCTGAGCAATTCATGCCAAGCTACCTTCGCTTTGTAAAAGGCTTACTAGATTCAAACGATTTACCACTGAACGTATCTCGTGAAATTCTACAAGACAACAAAGTAACGCAAGCTATTCGTAAAGGGTGTACATCGCGTATTATTAAAATGCTTGAGCGTATGGCTAAAAACAAAGCTGACGATTACCAAGTATTTTGGAATGAGTTTGGTCAAGTAATGAAAGAAGGCCCAGCTGAAGATGCTGCCAATAAAGAAGCTATTTGTAAGCTACTTCGTTTTTCTTCGACACACACTGATTCACAAACACAAGATGTGTCGCTTGAGCAATATGTTGAACGCATGAACGAAGGCCAAGACAAAATTTACTACGTAGTAGCTGATACATTCACCGCTGCGAAAAACTCACCGCATTTAGAGATTTTCCGCAAAAAAGGCATTGAAGTATTACTACTAAGTGACCGTGTTGACGAGTGGATGATGAGTCACCTAACTGAATTTGCTGATAAGCAACTACAGTCGATCACACGTGGTGACTTAGATTTAGGTAAGCTTGACGACGAAGAAACTAAAAAAGCGCAAGAAGAGTCTGAAAAAGAAATGGCTGGGCTTGTTGAACGTATTAAAACAGCACTAGGTGATGACGTTAAAGAAGTGCGCTTTACGCACCGCTTAACAGATTCTCCAGCATGTGTTGTAAGCGACGACAACGACATGAGCTCACAAATGCAAAAGCTAATGGAATCTGTTGGTCAAGCAGCCCCTGAAGCAAAACCTGTGTTTGAGCTAAACCCAGAGCATCAACTTGTTAAGCACTTAAATGACGAACAAGATGAAGATAAGTTTGCGCAGTGGTCACACGTTTTACTAGATCAAGCACTACTTGCAGAACGCGGTACACTTAAAGATCCAACAGGATTTGTTACTCGCTTAAATAAATTGATGCTTGAACTAAGTAAATAAGCAAATAGCTATTTACTCAGTTAATAAAGTATAAATTATGTACTTTAAAAAAAAGGGAACGTGTGTTCCCTTTTTTAATGCCCTGTAAACACCCCAACGGCTCATCAATTAGTATAAGTTGCTTGAGTATCGGCGGCGCTTGTGGAAGAATTCAGGCTTTAAAATAAATATCCATACTAGGGGACAATAATATGCGCATTATTCTTTTGGGCGCGCCGGGTGCAGGTAAAGGTACTCAAGCTCAGTTTTTAATGGACAAATACGGTATTCCACAAATTTCTACTGGCGATATGTTACGTGCGGCAATTAAAGAAGGCACGCCACTGGGTCTAGAAGCAAAAAAAGTAATGGATGCTGGTCAACTAATTTCTGACGATATTATTATTGGTTTAGTTAAAGAGCGTATTACTAAAGCGGATTGTGAGAAAGGTTTTTTACTTGATGGCTTCCCGCGTACAATCCCGCAAGCGGATGCAATGAAAGAAAATGGCGTAGTGGTTGATCACGTTATTGAATTTGACGTGGCTGATGAAGTCATTGTTGAGCGTATGGGCGGACGTCGCGTTCATCCTGGTTCTGGTCGTGTTTACCACGTTGTTTATAATCCACCAAAAGTGGAAGGTAAAGACAACGAAACTGGCGAAGACTTAATTGTTCGCGCTGATGATACTGAAGAAACAGTACGTAAACGTTTAGGTATTTACCACGAGCAAACTATGCCATTGGTTGATTACTATCAAGCAGAAGCGGCTGCTGGTAATACTCAATACCATAAACTAGATGGTACACAAGCTGTTGAAACTGTTAGCCAACAACTTGGTGAACTTTTAGGTTAATTATAAAAGCACATTAAAAAACCGCCAATTGGCGGTTTTTTGTTTTAAGGCTATTTAGCATTGCTTAATTAGTGCTACTTAATGGACTTTACAATGTTTTAAGTTTCTCAATTACGCTGTTGTATTCTGGTTCAGTTGAAAGGCTACTAACTAACTGTTTATAAATGACGTTATGGCTTTCATCTAAAATAAAGACTGTTCGCGTTAGTAAGCCCATATCTTTAATAATCAATCCGTATTTTTGACCAAAATCACGCCAAACAGAATCTGATAACGTAGTGATTTTATCGATATTTTCAGCTTTGCAAAAACGCTTTTGAGCAAATGGTAAATCAGCACTAATTGTTAGCATAACTACACTTGGGAATTGTGAGGCTACTTTTTCATTAAAGTGCTTAGTTTGCAGGCTACAAATGCCGGTATCTAGGCTGGGTACTACACTTATTAATACAGCTTGGCCTTTATAATCCTCAAGTGTCACTGGAATAAAGTTGTCATCAACAACTTTAAAGTTTGGCGCACTATCTCCAATTGAGATACCTTGACCTAATAAAGTGACTGGTTTGCCTTGCGCGGATACTTTTCCTGCATCAAGCGTGTTTTCTGGATAGTCGGCTGCAATAGCCACAGAACAAAATGAACACAAAGCAAAGACAAGTGAACGTAACATAAGGTATTTCCTTTTAAATTAACGCAATGGGCGTCAGTGTATTATACTGGGCTATAGTTACCAAGTGATTAAACCTGCTTAATAGAGTGGGTATTAGCTCTGAAATATAAAAATTGTAACTATGCTAAACTTTGATTAACATGAAGTTACAAAAGATATCTTCAATAATAAAAATAAAAACCATCATAAAATGATTTTAATGCTCATTACTGGTTTAGAAACAGAGAGATAATATGTCAACATCGGTATTAATATGTGATGACTCGAAATTAGCTAGGCGTCAGCTAGCTCGCTCATTACCTGAAGATTGGGACATTAAAGTTGAATTTGCACTTGACGGCGTTGATTGTATAAAGCAAATAAAGTTAATTGAACCAGAGATACTTTTTCTCGATTTAAACATGCCAGAAATGGACGGTTATGAAGTTTTAATCGCTATGAAAGAACAGGGGCTTAATATTCTCACTGTTGTTGTCTCTGGTGATATACAACCAAGTGCACACCAAAGAGTGCTTGAGCTTGGTGCTATCGATTTTATTCAAAAACCATGTTCTCCCGAAAAACTAGCCAGCATAATTGAACACCATGGGATTAAAGATAAAGCCATGCGTGAGCGTCTCTCTCATTCGCTAGGAGAGCAAGTCGACCCTGATGTTCGGGATATATACCAAGAGCTAACTAACGTTGCTATGGGACAGGCTGGGGATTTACTTGCACGTCTTCTTAATGTATTTGTAGAGTTACCAATTCCTAATGTGAATATTTTGGAAGTTAATGAACTCGATATGGCGCTGCAGTCTATAGATAATAACGCAGCTACATCGGGTGTGTGCCAGGGCTTTATTGGCGGTGGTATTTCGGGCGAGGCGCTATTACTTTTAAATGATTCAAGCTTTAAAGAAATAGCTTCTTTGATGAACTATGACGGCGAGTTAAACGATAAAGTTGAACTTGAGCTGCTTATGGATATTAGTAATATTTTGATAGGCGCTATTTTAACGGGTCTTTCAAAACAGCTCGATATGTCATTTAGCCAAGGGCACCCGATTGTACTTGGCCAACACAGAGATGTATCTGAGTTGGTTAAATCAAACAAGTCACGTTGGCAACGCACCCTTGCAATAGAGATTAGTTACGGTATTGAAAACCATGATATAAATTGCGACCTCATGCTGTTATTTACTGAAGATTCACTTAAAACTTTGAAATACAAAGTTGCTTACCTATTAGAAGATTAAGTTATGGCCGCTGATTTAGAAATGAATGAGATCCATTGGTTAATGGATATGTTTAATACCGTTGATGTAGGCCTTGTGGTACTCGATAGGGATTATAAGGTGTGTGTATGGAATGGTTTTATGGAAAACCATTCAGGGCTTCTACCAAGCGCAGTAAAAGATAAAGATCTATTTGATTTATTTCCTGCAATAGACGAAAAATGGTTTAGAAGTAAATCTGAGTCGGTTTTTGTTTTAAAAAACCGCTCTTTTACGATTTGGGAGCAGCAGCCATACATTTTTAGGTTTAAAAATTATCGACCTATTACTGGTAAAGCTGATTACATGTATCAAAATGCGACATTCATCCCTCTTACCAATACGATGGGCGAAGTTAGCCACATTTGTATTATTTTGTATGATGTAACAGATGTCGCGGTAAATAAAAAAGAGCTTGAAGAGTTAAATAAAAAATTAGAACAAGTAAGTCAAACAGATAGCTTAACGCAGCTTGCAAACCGTGGACACTGGGAAGGTACGCTACGCCAAGAGTTTTTAAGAGTTAAGCGAAGTGGTGGCTGTAGTACATTATTAATGTTTGATATTGATCACTTTAAAAAAATAAATGATGAATATGGTCATAGCTGTGGTGATGAATCGCTTCGTCACTTATCTAACTTACTACGTACGACGCTGCGCGAGACTGATGTTGCAGGGCGCTATGGCGGTGAAGAGTTTGCAGTGACATTGCTTGATACAGATAAAGAAGGCGCTTTTGTATTTGCTGAGCGTTTAAGGGTATTGATTGAAACTAACCCTGTTAAGTATAAACACTTTGAAATAACAATGACGGTAAGTATAGGGCTGGCTGGTAGCAGTAATGATTTTAAAAATCATGAGCGCTGGATAGAGGCTGCAGATAAAGCACTGTACCAGTCTAAAAATACAGGGCGAAATAAAGTAATAGCCTACGAAGATATAAAAAATGACGCTTAAGCGTCATTTTTTATATCCAGAATTTAGGGTTAAATAATACCGTGTTTTTTTACAATCTGCTGAGCAAATCCAATCAGTATGGAAATTGTATTGCCCTTCATTATTGTGTTGTGTGTCGAGAGTCATCTATTGGGCATTGACCAATCATTGAAACCTCACCAGAATTTGACTCTTGCTCTAGTTTTACTTTAAAGCCCCATAATCTGTAAAGATGCTTAAGCACTTCCTCGTGCGAGTTTGCTAAAGGAATATTGTTATGAGGTACATAGCGTAGGGTTAATGAACGGTCACCTCTAATATCAACATCATACACTTGAATGTTAGGCTCATGATTACTTAAATTGTACTGCGCTGAGAGTGCTTCTCTCACTGCCTTATAGCCGTTGTCGTTATGTATTGCGCCAATTTCTAGATGGGGATTATTAGTATGGTCAATAATAGTAAATAATTTAAAATCACGAATTAACTTAGGCGATAAAAACTGGCTAATAAAACTTTCATCTTTAAAGTTTTCCATTGCAAAATGCAGTGTATCTAGCCAGTTACTACCTGCATATTCAGGAAACCAGCGTTTATCTTCTTCAGTTGGGTGTTCACATATTCTGCGAATATCAACCATCATATTAAAGCCTAAAGCATATGGGTTAATGCCTGAATAATACTTACTGTTATAAGGTGGCTGATAAATTACGTTGGTGTGGCTTTGTAAAAACTCTAACATGAAAGAGTCGCTGAGCTTTCCCTCATCATATAAGTGATTAAGGATGGTGTAATGCCAAAAAGTTGCCCAGCCTTCGTTCATTACTTGAGTTTGCTTTTGTGGGTAAAAGTATTGCGAAATTTTACGAACAATACGTATCACTTCACGTTGCCAAGAATCGAGTAATGGGGCATTTTTTTCAATAAAATACAAAATATTTTCTTGAGGTTCAGAAGGGAAATGGCGAACTTTCTTTTTGGTTTCTTGCTGTTGCTCAGGAATAGTTCGCCATAATTCGTTTACTTGCGATTGAAGGTAGTCTTCGCGCTCTTGTTGGCGTTTTTGCTCTTCAAATAGCGATATTTGTTGTGGACGTTTGTAGCGATCGACCCCGTAATTCATTAATGCATGACATGAGTCGAGTAGGGCTTCTACTTGTGTAATACCATGCTTTTCTTCACAGCGGCTTATGTAGTTTTTAGCAAATACCAAGTAATCAATAATTGAACCTGCATCGGTCCAGGTTTTAAATAAGTAATTACCTTTAAAAAATGAGTTATGTCCGTAACATGCATGTGCCATTACAAGCGCTTGCATAGGCAGGGTGTTTTCTTCCATTAAGTACGCAATACAAGGGTCTGAATTTATCACTATTTCGTACGCGAGGCCCATTTGTCCGCGCTTATAATTTTGCTCTGTTTGAATGAACTTTTTACCGTAAGACCAATGACTGTAGCCAATAGGCATACCAACGCTTGAATAAGCATCCATCATTTGCTCTGCGGTTATCACTTCAATTTGATTAGGGTAGGTGTCTAACCTGTAGTGAGCTGCAACACGGGCAATTTCACCTTGATACTCATCTAATAAATCAAAGGTCCAATCTGGGCCATCACTCAATCGTTTATCATTCATAATGCTACCTCGCTTTTGGCTATGCAGAGTTTTGCTGTTGACGACCTTTTTTAAATAGCTCCCTAAAAATTGGGTAAATATCTTCAACGCTTTGAATATGCTGTATGGCGAAATTATTATGGCTGTGTGTTATTGATTCATATTCGCGCCATAGGCTTTGATGAGCACGAGTGGTTATTTCAATATAAGCAAAATAGCGTACTGCGCTTAAGAGCTTATTACGTAATATTTCACCACACTGCGGCGTGTCATCCGCCCAGTTATCGCCATCAGAGGCTTGTGCGGCGTATACATTCCACTCATTTGCGTGATAACGCTCTTTTATTATTTCGTTCATTAATTTAAGAGCGCTTGAAACAATAGTGCCGCCAGTTTCTTGGGAGTAAAAAAACTCTTGTTCGTCTACTTCTTTAGCTTGTGTGTGGTGGCGAATATAAACAACTTCTATGTCTTTATAACTGCGCGTTAAAAATTGATAGAGCAAAATATAAAAACGCTTTGCCATGTCTTTTGTTGGCTGATCCATTGAGCCTGACACATCCATAATACAAAACATCACGGCTTTGCTGGTGGGGTGAGGGCGCTTTTCGTAATTACGAAAACGTAAATCGTAGTTATCAATAAACGGAACCGACTTAATTTGCACTTTTAATGCTGCAATTTCTTTTTGTAATAAAGCAATTGCCGCTTTATCGTTATGTGGACCAGCAAGCAGCAGAGCAAGTTGTTCTTCGAGCTCTTTTAAACGGCGTTTTTTACCTGCACTCATGGCAACACGCCGTGCAAGCGAGCCTTGAAGAGAGCGTACAATGTCAATATTACTTGGCATGCCGTCGCTACAAAAACCTGCGCGATGGGTTTTCATTTGCACTAACTTATCAAGCTGGTTCTCTTGTAAGTTAGGAAGTTCTAGATCTTCAAACAGTAAATCAAGGTATTCATCTTTTGATATTGAAAATACAAACTCATCTTGTCCCTCGCCCGAATCGCTGGCGTCACCTTCACCGGCACCACCGCCTTGTCCGCCTTTAGGGCGCTCAATTTTATCACCTGTAGAAAACTGATCGTTACCAGGGTGAATTTGTTCTCTATTCCCGCCTTGCCCTTGATGAAATGTAGGTTCGCTGATATCGCGTTGTGGAATAGAAATACTCTCACCAGAGCTTGAATCGGTAACGCTGCGTTTGTTAATCGCATCTGAAACCGCTTCTTTAATTTGTTTTTTATAGCGCCTAATAAAGCGCTGGCGATTAAGCGTACTTTTATTTTTTCCGTTTAAACGCCTATCTATAAAATGCGCCATATTGACCTCCTAAATACTACGACTATGAAGGTTATTGCGATTTTCTAACCCGTAAATACCACTCAGAAAGCAAGCGAACTTGTTTTTGTGTATAGCCTTTTTCGACCATACGGTTCACAAAGTCTTCGTGCTTTTGCTGATCCTCTGCAGACGTTTTAGTATTAAACGAAATAACAGGGAGTAAATCTTCGGTATTAGAGAACATTTTTTTCTCAATCACCGTGCGTAGTTTTTCGTAGCTTGTCCATAGTGGGTTTTTACCGTTGTTGTGTGCGCGGGCACGCAGTACAAAGTTCACTATTTCATTACGAAAATCTTTAGGGTTAGAAATACCCGCTGGCTTTTCTATTTTTTCAAGTTCAGCGTTTAGCGCTGCGCGGTCAAATAGCTGTCCTGTATCGGGGTCTCGATATTCTTGGTCTTGTATCCAAAAATCTGCATAAATAACATAACGGTCAAAAATATTTTGTCCGTATTCTGAGTACGATTCTAGATAAGCGGTTTGCAGTTCTTTACCTATAAACTCGACATATTGTGGAATTAAATAGCCTTTTAAAAAGCTTAAATAACGCTCTTCTATTTCACTTGAAAATTGCTCGCGCTCTATCTGTTGCTCAAGCACATAGAACAAATGCACCGGATTTGCAGCAACCTCAGTGGTATCAAAGTTAAACACACGGGACAAAATTTTAAACGCAAAGCGGGTAGAGAGCCCCGTCATACCTTCATCAACACCTGCGTAATCACGATACTCTTGATACGATTTCGCTTTAGGGTCGGTGTCTTTTAGGGTCTCGCCATCGTATACCCGCATTTTAGAATAGATACTTGAATTTTCTGGCTCTTTTAAACGTGATAGCGTCGTAAATTGCGCCAATGTTTTGAGTGTACCCGGTGCACATGGCGCGTTGTATAGCTCGCTGTGCTCAAGTAATTTGTCGTAAATTTTAATTTCTTCAGTCACACGTAAGCAATAAGGGACTTTTACAATATAAACACGGTCTAAAAATGCTTCGTTGTTTTTATTGTTTTTAAAGGTTTGCCACTCAGACTCATTAGAGTGAGCGAGGATCATGCCATTAAAGGGCAGGGCGCTAATACCTTCTGTGCCGTTATAGTTACCTTCTTGGGTGGCGGTAAGTAAAGGATGCAGCACTTTAATAGGCGCTTTAAACATTTCTACAAATTCCATCAGCCCTTGGTTAGCTAAACATAAAGAGCCAGAGTAGGCGTATGCATCAGGATCGTTTTGGGCAAAGTGCTCAAGCTGGCGAATATCGACCTTACCAACCAGTGCTGAAATATCTTGGTTGTTTTCATCTCCTGGTTCGGTTTTGGCAATGCCTATTTGGTTTAAAATAGAAGGGTAGCGTTTAACCACTCTAAACTGGCTAATATCACCATTGAATTCTTTTAAGCGTTTGCCAGCCCAAGGCGACATAATGGTTTTTAAGTAGCGCGGTTTAATACCGTATTCTTTGCTGAGTACGTCTGCATCTTCGATAGGATCAAACAAGGAGAGGGGGTGGTCGTTTACGGGAGACCCTTTAATTGAATAAATAGGCACTTGTTGCATTAAATACTTTAGTTTTTCAGCAATGGATGATTTACCCCCACCAACAGGTCCAAGTAAATAAAGCACTTGTTTGCATTCTTCAAGCCCCTGAGCCGCATGTTTTAAATAAGAGACTATTTGCTCAATGGCGTCTTCCATACCATAAAAATCAGCAAAGGCAGGGTAGCGCGCAACTACTCTATTTGAAAATAATCGACTTAGTCGTGCATCCGTTGCGGTATCTACCATGTGTGGTTCGCCAATTGCCATGAGTAGGCGTTCTGGTGCGCTGGCGTAGGCAGACTTATCGGTTTTACAAATCTCAAGAAATTCAGCGATACTGTATTCTTCTTCCTGTGCCGCTTCGTATCGTGCTTGGTAATGCTCAAAAATCGTCATAATAACCTCCGAAACCCGCTGTAAAAAGGTGCTTACCTTTTAAAGTCTAGTCACGAATGTGTATTTTTGTGCAATAAAATTAAAAATTTAAGTGAAAAAAGATCATGTTACTAAAAGTGTTTTATTAGATGATGAGGCGCTTAGGTGTGATAAACAACAAACAAAAAAAGACGCCTAAGCGTCTTTTTTACATTAGCGTTTAAAGGCTAATTAAGCGAAGTTAGCGTTCGCGAATTCCCAGTTAACAAGCGACCAAAAACCTTTAAGGTAATCTGGACGAACGTTACGGTAATCGATGTAGTAAGCGTGTTCCCATAAATCCACTGTAAGGATTGGAGTAACGCCATCATCAGTTAATGGTGTAGCAGCGTTAGATGTATTAACGATGTCTAGTGAACCATCAGCAAGCTTAACTAACCACGTCCAGCTTGAACCAAAGTTATTTACGGCTTTGTCATTTAATGCATCTTTAAACGCATCAAAAGAACCCCATTTAGCGTTGATTGCATCAGCAACTGCGCCAGTAGGCTCGCCGCCGCCGTTTGGAGATAAGCTGTTCCAGTAAAAAGTATGGTTCCAGATTTGTGCTGCGTTGTTAAATACGCCGCCTTCTGATGAACATACGATCTCTTCTAGAGATTTGTTTTCAAACTCAGTACCAGGGATTAAACCATTAAGCTTAACCACGTAAGTGTTGTGGTGTTTGCCATGGTGAAACTCTAGCGTTTCTTTTGAAATATGTGGCTCAAGTGCGTCGATTGCATATGGTAGTGACGGTAGTTCAAATGCCATTTTTTTATCTCCATCTTCTTTGGTTGATAGTCCATTTGGTAATACGTAATGCCTGTTGAAACAGAGCAGTTACCTATACCAAGCGGTAATATAGTGTTACTATAATTGTTGAGTATTTTACTCAAGTTTAAGCAAACAGCAATGCTATTGCGAAAGACTATTTCAATTGCGGCTTTATTTGCCCATTTTAAGTTATATATTTGTGGTCACGATGAGTTATTTTCAAGACCTAAATATATTTAGCTATCGTTACTTTGAGGTTGTAGATGGAAACCATTGATAAAATTAAACAGCAAATTTCAGAAAATCCAATAATCCTTTTCATGAAAGGGTCACCAAAATTACCAAATTGTGGTTTTTCTTCACAAGCATCGCAAGCGTTAATGTCATGTGGTGAACCATTTGCATACGTTGATATTTTACTTAATCCAGACATTCGTGCTGAGCTTCCAGCATACGCAAATTGGCCAACATTCCCACAACTTTGGGTAGATGGCGAATTAGTTGGTGGTTGTGACATTATTATCGAAATGTTTCAACGCGGTGAATTACAGCCGTTAATTACAGAAACTGCTGCTAAATACAAAGAAGCTGACGCAGAGTAATTTATTACTCAACCTGAACTCAGGTTATTAAGCTCTTTAAACACAAAGCCACTTTTTAAGTGGCTTTGTTGTTTTTAATTTGTGTAAATTTATGAATAAGGAAGGCTCACTTGTACGTTTAAGCCGCCCTCTATTTTGTTATGTAAACTTATATGGCCTTGGTGCGCTTCTGCTATTTCTCTGCATAAAGCTAGCCCTAAACCACTCCCCGTACTTTTTGTAGAATAAAAGGGCACTAAAGCATTTGCCATTACTTGCTCGCTCATTCCTTTGCCGCAGTCGCTTACATTTATAACACATGCTTGGGGTACAAACTCGACCTGAATATGTATTTCATTGGCGTTGGAGCCTGACTCGTGTGAATTTTTTAATAAGTTTATCAGCAGCTGCTCGAGTTGTGTTTGATCAGCTTGTAATTCATTGTGTGAATTTTTTATTTCGTAGCTAAATAGCCAGTGGTTTTTTAAATTATCGAGTGTGTTTTGCCAGTTAATCCGCGTTTTTTGTGGCTGAGGTAATTTAGCAAACTTGCCATAGCCTTGTACAAATTCAGTTAAATGACTAATTCGCTCATCAATAGTTGCAAATACACGGGCAAGGCGAGGCTCATCAACTTTATTTGCGAGCAATTGTGCGCTGTGTAGCATGGATGACATAGGGCCGAGTGAATTATTTAATTCGTGGCTAATAATGCGTATTACTTTTTTCCACACCGCAACTTCTTGGCGACTAAGTTCACGGGTTAACTGTTTAAATATATATAAATGATGCTTTTGATTATTGAGTAAAAACTCCCCAGTGGCTAAATGCCAAGTTTGCGAGTCTTGATTCTCTATTTCTATATTAAAGAGGCCATCAATACCGTGCTCTATAGCTGCTACTAATTGCAGAGGCGAATTTTCGAGTAATTTACTTAGTTGCATACCTTCAAGGCGAGTTGCGCTATTAAATAAACTACGGCTAATTAAATTACTAAATACCACCGTATTATTATCATTGACCAGCAATAACGCTTGCGGCGAGCTTTGCAATACTTTATCAAGCATTAACTCGCGCTGGTAAATCCATTGTTTTTCTTGGCGAAGCTGTTTTGCGGTTTGATTATAAAGTTGGCATAGTTTTCCAAGTTCATCATTACTTTTATACGCTAGTAAGCTGGAGAGCTCACCATCTTTAAAATTAAGTAATCCTGTTTCAAGCGATTGCATGCCAAGCTTTATTGGCTTGGTGAGAGTTCTTGAAAGTAGAGTGCTAAATGTAAGCGTTAGTAATATTAAAAACAGAGTGTAGTAAATATCAAAGCCACTTAGCGCGGCAATAATAACAATAGGCAGCGCGCTACAAAGCCCGCAAATTAATACAACCTTTTGGCTTAGGGTAAAGTTGCTAATAATGTTTGGTATTAATAATCAATACCCATTTTTTGTAATCGACGATAAAGCGCTTGTCGGCTTAAACCAAATTCACGGGCGACTTTGGCTATAACACCTTGATGAGCGCGCATTGCGTGTTCTATTTCCTGTTTGGTCGGCTCTGCTTTTGCTTCTTGTTGAGCAGTGACCAGTGACGATAGTGCAAAGTCATCGACTGCAAGCGCACCTGTAGGTTTTAGTACCGCTACGCGTTTACAAGCGTTTTCTAGCTCTCTAACGTTACCAGGCCATTTGTAGTGTTGAAGAGCTTGCTCTGTGTTTATAGTCAGCTCTCGGTGAGGTAAAAAATGGCTAATAAGTGCTAAAACATCATCTTGTCTTTCGCTTAGGGCAGGCACATTGAGCTCAATTACATTAAGGCGATAATATAAGTCTTCCCTAAATCGACCTTGTTGAATTGCTTGTAGTAAGTTTTCGTTAGTGGCCGATATAACCCGCACATTTACCTTTCGTGTTTGTGTTGAGCCTAAACGTTCAAACTCGCCGGTTTGTAGTACGCGTAGTAATTTTATTTGTCCTGAAAGTGGTAAATTACCAATTTCATCTAAAAATAACGTACCGCCATCAGCTGCTTCAAATCGACCAATACGTTGTTTGGTTATCCCCGTATATGCACCGGCTTCAGCGCCAAAAAGCTCGGCTTCTATAAGTTCTTGCGGTAGTGCACCGGCGTTTACCTTAATAAAAGGCTGCGATACAAGCGGGGAGTTTTTTTGAATAATATGCGCAATACACTCTTTGCCACTACCATTAGGGCCTGTAATTAATGCAGATATATCAGATTTAGCCACTTGAAGCGCCATAGTAACCAGTCGTTCCATCGCAGTACTTTTAAATATTAGCCCAGCAAGGTCTGCATTTTTAAATGTACCTTCACGTTCTTGTTGATGGCGATTATGCGTCGCCACTATTTTTTTAGCACTGCCTAGCTCTATTAAATTACTGATACAAACTAGTAGTTTTGCATCATCCCAGGGTTTTGGTAAGTAATCAGCAGCACCGGCTTTTACAAGCTCAATGGCGGTGGCAAGTTCGGTCCAAGCTGTAATAAGTATAATAGGGAGGTGTGGGTTTATTTCTCGTAGTTCATAAAACAACGCTTTACCTTCTTCGCCAGAGGTGGTGTCACTGGTAAAGTTCATGTCTTGAATTACAAGCTCAATTCGCTGATAGCGAACTATTTGCAGAGCATCAAACGGATTTGTTGCAGTGACTACCGAAAATTCGTGGATCTCGAGCAACAATGAAAGTGCGTCGAGTACTGCTTGGTTATCATCAACAATGAGTATTTTATGAGTCATAGGTTATTTTTATAATTTTTTAATGGCTACACTGCCTTACTAAGCAGTGTAGCATAGTGATTTACATATAATTAAATAGTGCGAGTTGCGATACTGGGCGAAATATTGGCTGCGCGTTTAGCCGGCGCTAATACTGCAAGTAAACTCATTAAAAATACGGCAATGGCGGTAACGGCTATATAGCTTGGTGGTAGTGCGGCAACAGAAAAAGACTGCATTAACATTTTCCCAAGCAGTATTGCTGTTATTGCACCTAAGGCTAAACCTAGGCTACAAATTAGTGCGTTTTCTACTAAAAAATAGCTGATAATAGCTGACTTTCTTGCGCCAAGTGCTCTGCGTGTACCAATTTGCTTAGTACGTTTGCTAATATTAAATAAGGTTAAGCCAAAAATACCGAGAGCGGTTATAAGCACTAAAATAGTGATTAATACTATGAGCATGCGCATCATAAGGCGATCTTGAGCGGTATACTCATTTTTTAATTCATCAAGCCCTTTAATGTTGTTAATAACGCGTTTGCTGTAATTTTCGAGCATAGCATTTTCTATTTTTTTCATTACAGCTGCTCGCTGACCAGGCTCTGTACGAACGGCAACTTGTGCATAACTTGCTGCTTTAATATAAGGAATAAACGCAAGATTATCGGGTTTACTGTCTTTGAGCCACGGGCCTTTCATTTTTCCGATCACGCCAATAACTTTAAGTGGTAGGTCGCCAAAATAAACTATTTTCCCTAAACCATCTCCATCAGGGTAGAGCTCATCAAGTAAGGCTTTAGTGACTATAGTGACGTTGGTACGCTTTTGTGTAATTTCGTTTGTAACGAGCACTTCATCTTCGGTAAAGTTTCGCCCTGCAATTAAGTTAACGCCGTAGGTATTAATTGCGTGGTCATCTATAAAAATATAAGCGGTCCTGACACTTAGGCCTTCTTGTGGAGCAGGTTTTAAATTAAAGCTCGAAGCGCTGCCCCCCCCTGATAGCGGAATACTACTGCTTAATGCGGCATCAACTACGCCTGGCATTTTTCTAAGCATGCTTTCATCAAGCTCAAACTGCTGGCTTAAGTTAATATCAGTACCAAAGGTCATTACATTAAACTTAAATATATCTTGTTCAGGGTAGCCAGTTTCTTGGTTTAAATAACTAATTCTATCTTGAATGATAAATGCAGCATTACTGACGATAGCTGTGGTAATTGCAATTTGAATTAGCAGTAATACAGCGCCCACCTTTGAACGGCATAAGGCGTTAAATATAGGTTTTATTTCTAACATTGTGACATTCCTTATTGGCTCTTAAGATAAATAGCAGGGTTGGTTTTACACACTAGCCAAGCAGGGTACAAACCAGTCAAAATGCAGGTTGTAATTGCAATCAATGGGGCGCTCAATAGCATGGTTAAATCCATTGTCGCTAAATTTTCATAGTAGTCATAGCTTTGCCCTACGCCCATTAAGCCAAGTTGTGCTAGTACAATTCCTAGCATGCCACCTATAAAGCCAAGCATGGCGACCTCAACTAAGTGCTGTAAAAATATTTGCCTTTTACTCGCACCTAATGCGCGTCTTACACCTACTTCTGGCGCTCTGCGTAAAAACTTAGCTAAAAGTAAACCTAAAATATTGGCTAAGCAGACACCTAAAAACATAAAGCTCAGGCCCACTAAAATTTTATTGTCTTCGGTGACGACGTTGTTGTATTGCATCCATTGGTTTACATCGCGAAGTTTATACTCAAGTTCTTTACGATTAAATCGACCACGTTTTTGTTGTTCTTGCATATAGGCTAATAAGTAATTTTGATAGGCTTGTTTTTGTTCAAGCGTATTTAGCTCTGCCCAAAACTGGATCCATACTTGCTCAGATTGCAGTTTATCTGCAAAGGTTGGTGTGTTTTCGTGTTTCCATCCATTGCTATTGCCCCAACTTACTAGCTCTTTTGTCTTTATTAAGCTAAAGGGCATAAATAACTCTTCTACTTGATTAAATGCACCGTTATTTAAATCATAATATTTAATATTGAGAGGCCAATGATTAATAACACCAACTACTTGATAGCTTGCATCATCTAAGTAAATCAGTTCTCCGACAGAGTTTTTTCCAGCAAATAGTTTATCGTTTATTTCTTGGGTAATAACAACCACAGGTGCGGCAGAGTCTTCTTGCTCTTTGCTCCAAGCCCCCCCGTATAAAAATGACAAATTAAACATGCTAAAAAACTCAGGCGTTGTCATGCGAGCATTACCTATAAAAGGTTTTATTTTGTCGGAGTCTAAATAAACTGAAAAGCCGGTACGCATCATAGCCACTTTTTTCTCTGACGTGGGTGCGTTTAATAAGTTCTCTGCATCTTGATGGGTCAGTTGCAGTGGCATGTTATCTTCTGTCCACCACGTACTACCATCGTCCATTGTTTGTAATTGCACACTGTAAAGTTGGCTGCTTTTTTCAGGGATAGGATCGGCTGACATCATGTGATAAACACTAAGGCTGGTCATTGTTATGCCTATACCTATCGCAATGGCAAGTACCATTAAAAAGCTAACCAGTGGGGTGCGCTTGAAGCTGCGCCAACTTAAATCTAAATAATGAATAAACATTAGTTAAACCCCCGTTGCTATTTTTATAGTTTGCGAGCCCTGATAAAGCGTAAAGTCGGCAAGTTGCCCATCAACTACTTGAATATTACGCGGAGCACGGCGGGCTAATTCGCTATCATGCGTTACCATTACAATAGTGGCACCGTCGCGATTGATTTGTTCAAGTAACTCCATAACTTGGCGAGCCATTAAGCTGTCAAGGTTACCTGTTGGCTCATCGGCAAGTAAAAAACGAGGTTCACCAGCAAGCGCACGAGCTATTGCTACACGTTGTTGCTGGCCACCAGAGAGTTGTTGAGGTAAGTGTTTAGCGCGAGATGCTAAACCAACTTGTTCAAGGCATTGCTCAATTCGACGTTTTCGCTCATTTGCTTTAATCCCTCTGTAGCGAAGAGGAACTTCTATGTTTTCATATAAATTTAAATCGGGGATTAAATTAAAGCCTTGGAATATAAAGCCAATTTTTTGATTTCGTAAATCAGCACGTTGGTTATCGTTTAGGCTGCCAACATTAACGCCATCCAACAGGTACTCACCTTCGTTAAAAGGCTCGAGCATACCTGCAATATTTAAAAAGGTTGTTTTTCCTGAGCCGCTAGGACCGGTAACAGCAATAAATTCGCCTTCGTTTACTTGCAGGTTAAAGTCTCGAAGCGCATGGGTTTGTACCATTTCTGTTTGGTATACTTTACTTACATTGTTCATCTGTAACATGGTTGTTCCTAATTATTTTTAGCGTTGGTTGAGAACGTCTGTTTAATTTAATAAAATCGTATCGGCTTGCTTAAAGTCGCTGTAGCTTGAAATAATAATTTCATCGTTTTCTTTTAGCCCGCTCAAAAGCTCAACTGCATTAATGCTGGTGGCGCCGATTGTAATAGGTATACGCTTTGCAATATTGCCTTCTACCTTATAAGCAATGCTGCATAAAAGCGCCGCGTTTCACCTGCATTACACCTTCTCGGTTGTCGAGTAAAATACGTGCAGTTAAGCGTTGGTTTTGACGGATGTTGTTAGTAACAGCTTTAAATCGGACGCGTGCTGTTACTTCACGATTATTAACTTCTGGTGATATGGCGGATAAATTCCCCATCACTGTTTCATTGCCTAACTTAAGCTCTACTTCCATACCGAGTCCTAATTCGTTGGCGTAACTTTCAGGTACTTGAAGTTCCGCTTCGAAATTACTTAAGTCGACGAGAGTCATAAGAGGTTGGCTTTGCGTCACTGCGGCTTTTTGTTGCACTAATAGGTTACCCACGATCCCTGTAACGGAAGCCTTAATAGATAGGTTGCTTACTTTTCTGATTAAATCATCAACAATAAGTTGCTGGCGGGTTACATCACTTTTAGCTGCTTGTAGTTCAAAGGCGAGCGTGTCTTTGGCAAGCAATACCTCTTGTTGTGCATGCTTATATGTGAGCTTTGAACGTGATAAATCATCAACTGCTTTTTCAAGATCAATTTGGCTGATTAAGTGCTTTTGAATTGATAACTGCGCACGACGATTTTCGCGCTCAGCGGCGTTAAGCTCAACTTGTGCCATATCGAGTGTTTTATTTAAGGTGAGTGTTTGGCGTCTTGCTTGCAAATGTTGCCTTTGCTGCTCGCCTTCAAGCCTTTTAAGTACAGACTCCTGTTGCTTTAATTCATTAGTTAACTCAGGGCTTTGCAGCAGGGCAAGTGTGTTCCCTTGCTTTACTGTATCGCCGGCCTTTACTTTTAAATCTATAAAACCACGTTCTGGGCTGTAGATTTTAGGAGCATTAGCAGCAACAATTTTACCACTGGCGGCAATGTCTCGAATGAGCGCTTTAACATGTACTTTGGCAACCTGTACTTTTGAGCGGCTAATAGAGCTTTTAGCGCTATGACTCGTTAAAAAAATATAAGCAATTGTAGAGGCTGCAATGAAAATAACCGCAGTGATGATCGCGTACTTTTTATAGCTTATAGGTGCCTTTACTTGTACGTCTTGTGCGCTGGTATCTTTAATCATTTAATCCCCCCCTACATTGCTTTTATGTATTTTTCGCACAGCAGTAATAAAGCTGCGGTGCAAATGGCGGCAATAGGAGAGAGCAAAAATAAGCTTAGAGTAAACATGGTAATTCCAATTAGCGATTATATGTAAAGCTATACGATTAATATGCCAACTACTATCACATTGATATTAAAGTGCTTTTTATTTTTTGTTCTTTAAAATGATGTCCGCGGACAGTTTTTATGTCCGCATCGGACACCGCTTTAAATAAAAATTCACTATTAATGTACAAAAAAGGACATGAACTTTCATAACTATACTAATGAGCAGCAATAATCGGGGATGTTAAGCCATTAAAGTAATGAAATAGCATAAAACTATCTAAATGTTAACTGAATAGCGCTTCACGTGTTGAATACTTATTCACTTTTGTCTGACTTTACGTTTACGTAAGCTGCAACTTTGAGTGCTTGTGTTTTTTACAATATGTTAAACTTGACACCAGTGTCATGAAAAAATAGTGGTTAAAATAACGCTAAATGTTAAAAATAATGATAAAAAGAAATCTTGCTATGAAGTGAGAAATATTCAAGAATGTGAATATGTATTCAAAGTGCTATTGACTCTATTTAAGATAGAGGCTAGTTTTGTCCGTCTGTTAGCAAATCGTCGAGCAGTTCATCCACGCTAACAGTGCAGCAAGGGGAGGGGTCTATGTTATACGACTCAAAGTTAGAAAAAGAAAATTGTGGCTTTGGCTTAATAGCCCAAGTTAATGGTCAAGCTAGTCATAGGCTTATTCGTACTGCTATTACGGGGCTTGATCGCATGCAGCACCGTGGCGGTATATCTGCCGATGGTAAAACAGGTGATGGCTGTGGTTTATTATTACAAAAACCAGATAGCTTTTTCCGTGCAATTGCCAGTGAACATAATTGGCACTTAGGCAAAAACTACGCAGTGGGTATGATATTTTTAAATTCAGACCCTGTTTTAGCACAAGCTGCAAAACAAATACTTAGCGAAGAATTAGAAAAAGAAACGCTAAATATTTTAGGTTGGCGTGTTGTACCAACCGACCCATCTATGTTGGGTCCTATTGCTGTACAGCAATTACCAGGTTTTGAACAAATTTTTGTTAGCGCGCCAGAAGGTTGGCGTTCTAAAGACTTAGAGCGTCGCTTATATGTAGCACGCCGCCGCGCTGAAAAGCGCATTGTTGATGATGAAGCTTTCTATATCGCAAGTCTATCTGGTTTGGTAACTATCTATAAAGGCTTAATGATGCCTGCGGATTTACCTAATTTTTACCTAGATTTAGCTGATATTCGTATGACGAGTGCGATTTGTGTTTTCCATCAGCGCTTTTCTACTAATACTCAGCCGCGTTGGCCTTTAGCTCAACCTTTCCGCTATTTAGCACACAATGGTGAAATTAATACTATTGAAGGTAACCGCCAGTGGGCACGCGCACGTTCTTATAAATTTGCGTCACCGCTTATTCCTGATTTACAAAGCGCAGCGCCGTTTGTAAACGAAACCGGTTCTGATTCATCAAGCCTAGATAATATGCTTGAGCTATTTTTAGCTGGCGGCATGGATTTATTCCGCGCTATGCGTATGCTCGTGCCGCCTGCATGGCAGAAAAACCGTGCAATGGACGACGATTTACGTGCATTTTACGACTTTAACTCTATGCATATGGAACCATGGGATGGCCCGGCAGGTATTGTTATGTCGGATGGTCGTTTTGCGGCGTGTAATCTTGACCGTAACGGACTTCGCCCAGCACGTTATGTAATTACACAAGATGGTTTTATTACGCTTGCATCAGAAGTGGGTATTTGGGATTACACTGCCGATGAAGTGGTTGAAAAAGGCCGTGTTGGTCCAGGTGAATTATTAGTTATTGATACTAAACTTGGCAAAATCTGGCACTCGGATGAAATCGATCAAGATTTAAAATCTCGCCATCCTTACAAGTCATGGCTTGAAGAAAACGTTAAACGTTTAGTTCCATTTGAAGAACTTACTGAGCAAGACGCTGGTAATCGCTCATTTGATGACGAAACGCTAGCTAAATATCAAAAAATGTTTGGTTATACCAACGAAGAGCTTGATAGCGTTATTCGTGTAATGGGTGAAAACGGCCAAGAAGCGACAGGCTCAATGGGTGATGACACGCCATTTGCTGTGCTTAGTGAAGGGCATCGTTCACTTTATGATTACTTCCGCCAAAAATTTGCGCAAGTAACAAATCCACCTATCGATCCACTACGTGAAAACCATGTAATGTCGCTTGCAACCTGTATTGGTAGTGAGCAAAACGTATTTAACGAAACAACAGGCCACGCTAAGCGCCTACAGTTTGATACACCAATTTTAATGTACGCAGATATGCAGCAGCTATTAAATGCTGATGAAGCGCACTACAGCTACTGTAAAATTGATATTACCTACACAGTTGAAGAGGGTTTAGAAAACGCGGTTACGCGTATTTGTGACCAAGCACAAGAAAAAGCAGCTGCGGGCTGTATCATGCTTATTTTAACTGACCGTAACTTTGATGAAATAAATTTACCAATTCCAGCAGCTATGGCTGTAGGTGCGGTACAAAAACGCTTAGTTGATAACAACTTGCGCTGTGAATCAAATATTATCATTGAAACTGGCAGCGTGAGAGATGCGCACCAATTTGCTGTGCTATTAGGTTTTGGTGCTACGGCAATTTATCCATACCTTGCGTATGAATCGCTAGTTGCGATGAGCGACAGCAAAATTATTGATAAGTCGTATTGCGAAGTGACCCTTGCTTATCGTAAAGCCATTAATAAAGGCTTATACAAAATTATGTCTAAAATGGGCATAAGTACGGTTGCGTCTTATCGTTGTTCAATGTTGTTTGAAGCGGTGGGATTATCTGATGCGATTATTGAAATGTGCTTTAAAGGCGTTGCAAGTCGCATACAAGGTGCATGTTTTACCGACTTTGATGACGATCAGCAAAGTTTGCACAAACTTGCTTTAAGTAAGCGTAAATTATTAAGCCACGGTGGTTTATTTAAGTACGTTCACGGTGGTGAGTATCATGCTTATAATCCAGATGTTATTCAAACACTGCAAAAAGCGGTTCGCTCAGGTGATTATAAAGACTACAGTGCGTACGCTGATTTAGTTAATAATCGTCCAATTGCGACTTTGCGCGATATGTTAGCGCTTAAACTACCTGAGCAAGGTATAAGCATTGATGAAGTTGAGTCTGCAGAAAACCTATACAAGCGTTTTGACTCAGCAGCAATGAGTATTGGTGCGTTATCACCAGAAGCGCATGAAGCGCTAGCAATTGCAATGAACCGCTTAGGTGGTTGTTCAAACTCGGGTGAAGGCGGTGAAGATAAACTGCGTTATGGTACAGAGAAAAACTCGCGTATTAAACAAGTCGCTTCAGGTCGATTTGGTGTAACGCCTCATTACTTACGCAGTGCTGACGTTATTCAAATTAAAGTAGCGCAAGGTGCAAAGCCAGGCGAAGGTGGACAATTACCAGGTGAAAAAGTAACGCCGTATATTGCTAAACTTCGTTATTCGGTACCAGGTGTTACGTTAATTTCGCCACCACCGCATCACGATATTTACTCAATTGAAGATTTAGCACAGCTAATTTTCGATTTAAAACAAGTAAACCCTAAAGCACTTATTTCTGTAAAACTTGTTTCAGAGCCAGGTGTGGGAACCATTGCAACAGGTGTTGCTAAAGCATATGCCGATTTAATTACTATTTCTGGCTACGACGGCGGTACAGGCGCAAGCCCACTTACTTCTGTTAAATATGCGGGTAGCCCATGGGAGCTTGGACTTGCTGAAACACAGCAAGCACTAGTTGAAAATGGCCTTCGTCATCGCATTCGCCTGCAAACAGATGGTGGCTTAAAAACAGGTTTAGATATTATTAAAGCGGCAATTTTAGGTGCTGAAAGCTTTGGCTTTGGTACTGGTCCAATGGTTGCCCTTGGGTGTAAATACTTACGTATTTGTCACTTAAATAACTGTGCGACCGGTGTTGCAACACAAGACGAAACACTTCGTCAAAAGCATTATCACGGCTTACCAGAAATGGCGATGAACTACTTTAAGTTTATAGCGCAAGAAGCTCGTGAAATTATGGCTAGCCTAGGCGTTGCAAATTTAACTGATTTAATTGGCCGTTTAGATTTATTAGAAGAAATTGAAGGCAAAACTGCAAAGCAGAAGAAAATTGATTTATCGTCCGTTATTGCTCAGCCGAACAACCCAACTGGCGAAACGCTTTATTGTAGTGCGCCTAACAGTTCACATTACCTAGGTAAGTTAAACGAAAGTTTATTAGCTAAAGCGCAAGAGGCAATTGATACGTCAAGCGGTATCTCGCTTGTGAGTCGTATTTGTAATACTGACCGCTCTGTAGGTGCAATGCTTTCGGGTTATATTGCTGATAAACACGGTAATCAAGGTATGGCGGCAGACCCAGTAGCAATTGAATTACACGGTACTGCGGGTCAATCGTTTGGTGTATGGAATGCCGGTGGTCTTGAAATGACATTGGTTGGCGATGCTAACGATTACGTAGGTAAAGGAATGGCAGGCGGTAAGTTAGTTATTCGTCCACCACTTGGCTCATCTTTTGAAAGCCATAAAGCAACCATTGCCGGAAACACATGTTTGTACGGCGCTACAGGCGGAAAACTGTTTGCAGCGGGTTGTGCCGGTGAGCGCTTTGCAGTTCGTAACTCAGGTGTGCAAGCGGTTGTTGAAGGTGTAGGTGACAACGGTTGTGAATACATGACCGGTGGCGTTGTGTGTGTACTTGGTAATGTAGGTGTTAACTTTGGCGCGGGTATGACTGGTGGTTTTGCTTATATTTTAGATGAGCGAAATGATTTTGAAAAACGCATTAATCCAGAGCTTGTAGAAATAGTAACACTAGACGAATTAACGTCGCATCAAGAGCATTTACGCGGCTTAATTGCTGAGCATTTAGAGCTTACGGGTTCGTGCAGAGCAGAAAGCATTTTAGCTAACTTTGAACTGTACTTACCGATGTTCAAATTAGTAAAACCAAAATCAAGCGACGTAAAAAGTTTACTCGGGCATCGCGCTCGCAGTAGTGCCGAACTACGTGTTCAGGCGCAATAAGGGGGCAGTATGAGCGAAAATGTATATCAATTTATAGACGTGCAGCGTGTAGACCCACGCAAAAAACCAATCTCGTCACGTAAAAAATCTTTCGTAGAAATTTACGAACCCTTTTCAGAGAATCAGGTTAACTCACAAGCTGATCGTTGTTTAGATTGTGGTAACCCGTATTGTGAGTGGAAGTGCCCAGTACATAACTACATTCCACAATGGTTAAAGTTAATACGCACAGGTCGTATTATAGAGGCTGCAGAGCTTTCTCATCGTACAAATAGCTTACCAGAGGTTTGTGGGCGTGTTTGCCCACAAGACCGCTTGTGTGAAGGCTCGTGTACATTAGATGAAGAGTTTGGTGCGGTTACAATTGGTAATATTGAAAAATACATTACCGATGAGGCATTTAAAATGGGCTGGAAGCCTGATATGTCTTATGTAACTTGGACCGACAAAAAAGTAGCTATTATTGGTGCAGGCCCAGCTGGTTTAGGGTGTGCTGATATTTTAGTTCGTAACGGCGTAAAACCAGTAGTGTTTGATCGTCACCCAGAAATTGGCGGACTACTCACGTTTGGTATTCCTTCTTTTAAACTTGAAAAAGAAGTGATGCAAAAGCGCCGTGAAATTTTCACTGAAATGGGCGTGGAGTTTAAGTTAAATGTTGAAGTAGGTGTTGATATTACGCTTGATCAAATTTTAGCTGATTACGACGCCGTATTTTTAGGAGTTGGTACGTATCAAAGTATGCATGCAGGTCTTGAAAATGAAGATGCACCAGGTGTTCACGATGCACTCCCGTTCTTGATTGGTAACACTAACCGTGTAATGGGCTATGACGAGACTAAGCAGCCGTGTATTGATATGGCTAACCAAAAAGTAGTTGTACTTGGTGGTGGTGATACAGCGATGGACTGTGTGCGTACGTCTATTCGTCAAAATGCTGCAAAAGTAACGTGTGCTTATCGTCGTGATAAAGAAAATATGCCTGGTTCTAAACGTGAAGTTAAAAACGCCAAAGAAGAAGGCGTTATATTTACCTATAACGTTCAGCCTAAAGGCATTGTATTGAACGATAAAGGTAAAGTAACTGGCGTTAGAATGGTTAAAACTAAATTAGGCGAACCTGACGCAAATGGCAGAAGTCGTGCTGAAGAAGTACCTGGTTCAGAGCATGTGATTGAAGCTGACCAAGTTATTATGGCATTTGGTTTCCA
The DNA here is from genome assembly GCF_011378755.1 of Pseudoalteromonas sp. Z1A2. Classification (NCBI taxonomy): domain Bacteria; kingdom Pseudomonadati; phylum Pseudomonadota; class Gammaproteobacteria; order Alteromonadales; family Pseudoalteromonadaceae; genus Pseudoalteromonas; species Pseudoalteromonas sp. Z1A2. The sequence goes on from NZ_WTKX01000006.1 coordinate 120,450, forward strand.
GCCTCACAAAATGGATTGGTTAGAAAAATACGATGTAGAAATAAACCACTGGGGCGGCATTAATGCACCAGAACAGGGTGAATTTACACATCAAACAACGAACCCTAAAATATTTGCTGGTGGCGATATTGTGCGTGGTTCAGATTTAGTGGTAACCGCTATTTTTGAAGGACGTAATGCTGCAGAAGGTATTATGGATTACTTAAAAGTTTAATTGTTCGTATTAATAAAATGAATAAGAAGCAAGCCAACTGGCTTGCTTTTTTATTGTTTGATTCGAATGTAATGTCAACGTAGTTAGCCACAAACGGTATTATATTAATATCACCTGTAGCATAGCTTTCTTTAGCGACACCTTGAGCTTTTACCTTTAGTGTAACTACCAAGAGGGATTATTTTGCTTTAGTGAGGGTGTGCTTGTTTCGAGCTAAATACGGATGCTTTGGGCATCTATTAAGCAGCCTTGAGGGTTAATTCATACATCAAACTTTACGCTTTACTTAACCAACACAAGGGTACAGGCATATACTTGTAGCAACTCGAGTTTTTGGATCTTCAGTAGTACTAGCTAACGTTATTTGGTCATAATCTGTAGCTTTTTTTGCTGCTTAATATGCTATAACTTTTGTTTTCGTCGTTGTATAAACACTTTGATGTGAAGAGTTAATTGATTGGTCGCTTTTCTAAATACATATTTACAGCATCGTCAATACCATCTTTAACTGCGTGTGTTATATCACTACTTTTACTATTACTCAGTACTATTAGTGCGGGTAGTGTGGAAATAAAAAAGTAAACTTATTTATTTTTTAACTCTTAATGTTATGCATTATCCCTAACAAAGGTAAGTAATGGTTAAAGTATTCGCTTTTATCAACCCGAAATAACTAATCTTAAGAGTTGATTTAAATATAAAGTTGGTCCATTATCGCACGCTGTTTACGGTTTGCTTACTTTTTGTCTACAAGTAAGCTTTTATATATTAATAAAATAAATAGAAATTATGTACGAATATTCAAACAAGTCGGAAAGGAAACTCATTGTTCGATTCTTCTCTTCAATAGGGTTTATAGCAACGTTTTCTATGGCTAGCTTAGCATTTATTAATAGCAGTTATTTATTAGCGTGTACCTTGGTTGTTTCTTCGTTTGTTTATTTATTGGCATTTAGCATAAGTAGGGGAGTAGAGAAGTCAGGCACTATAATTTTATACAACCTTTATGCACTAATGTTTTACCTAGTCCTCACTGGTGGAGCACAAGGAACAGGGCCTATATGGATATTCATAGTGTCTCCAGTTACTTATTCAATACGCGGACTTAAGCGAGGTACATTTGATATAATTTTGTTTTTATTAGCGATTGTTTTAGGCTTTTACTGCGCTGATACATTCAATATATATGACTATAGTCCAGAACAGTTTCCTATCAGAATCATACTCGCTTTTATAATTGTCGCGTCGCTGAGTGGCTACTACGAGTTTTCAAGAGAAAAATACAGCAGTAAAATAATTGCTTTGAGTCAAAAAAATGAATTTTTAGCAACTATAGATCCACTCACTAACCTGCCAAACCGTCGCTATACCATGAATAAGCTTGTGGCTTTTAAAAGTGAGCTGAAAGATAATAATACTCCCTTTGTAATTTTATTAGCTGATGTAGATAATTTTAAAAAAATTAATGATCAATTCGGCCATGATTTTGGCGATGAAGCACTTATTCAGTTAGCTAAAACCTTTGATAAAAGTATTCCAAAAAATGCGATTGCATCACGTTGGGGCGGAGAGGAGTTTTTAATTGTTATTCCAGATGCAACAGTTGAGCAGGGGGAGCAAGTTGCAGAAAAAATCCACAACGCCCTTAAAGCTTCAGTTGTGAGCTTATTTTCAGATAGTACCAATATTACGCTAAGTATTGGTGTTATCTCTGCAAGTGCTGAACGCTCAATTGATCTTGATATCAAGCGTGCTGATGAACTACTTTATAAAGCAAAAGCGCAAGGTAAAAACAGAACGTGTTCTTCTTAAAAGTTTATCTACTTTAATCCATTGAAAACGAATCAAGTGATGGCTTTATTTTAGCCTTTCTGCGCTTTACGCTCATGTAACACATTGCATTACAGGCAATCTGCATTGTAATTAATAGCCAATAACTGATGCCTAAGTCACTTAGGTTATTTATTTTTTCGCTAGTAAAGTAATAGGCTACGGCGATTATCTGAAGAACTAAAAAGCTATTTAAAAACCCCAGTAAACGCTGTTTAAAGTAAGTATGCTTATATTTACTAAAAATAATTAAACAGCTGCTTAGCGCTAATAAAAACCAACTTAAAATGATACAAAAATTAACTAAAGTACTGTGCATTATTTAATCCTTCAAAGCTCTATTCACCAATGTTAGGCATGGGCCATTATTAGTTCTTTAGCATTCGCTTTAGCTGTTTTACTGATATTATCACCACCAAGTAAGCGAGCTATTTCATTAATACGACCATCTTTATTCAAAGGCAGCATATGAGTGAACGTTTCGCCTTGTGCTATTTCTTTAGCTACAAAAAATTGTTGGTGTGCGCTACTAGCAACTTGCGGTAAATGGGTAACACAAATCACTTGAGTAGACTTACCTAACTGGCGCAATAGTTTGCCTACGGCTGATGCTGTAGGGCCAGAAATACCTACATCAACTTCATCAAAAATAAGCGTTGGGGTTGTTACTTTTTGGGCAATAATTACCTGTATAGCAAGGCTAATTCGAGAAAGCTCACCACCTGAGGCTACTTTAGCTAAAGGCTGAAGTGGCTGCCCCGGATTAGTTGATACTAAAAACGACACATTATCGTACCCTAAGCTATTAGGTGCGCGGCTACTCTCTTGAGTTAAAGCTATTTCAAATACACCGTTTTCCATCGATAAATTAGCCATGCTTTCACTTATTAGTGTGTTAAGTGTATTAGCATACTCATAGCGACTTTTACTTAGTTCATCGGCAGCTTGCTTATAACTAATTAACGCGCTTTCTATTTCTGACTCTAGTTGCTCCAGACGATTACTATTATTACTTATTGACTCAAGCTCCTGAGCAATCGATTGATGAAACTCAACTAGCTGCTGTGGTTTTATGTGATGCTTACGCGCTAAATCCATCGCACCGCTTAGTCTATTTTCTACTTCACCTAAACGAGCAGGATCTAAATCTGCTTGCTCAGTATAATTTCGAACTTCACGGCTTGCTTCTTCAACTTGTACTGCGGCTTCACTAAGGAGGGCTGCTACGCCTGCTAAGCTTTCGTCGTATTGAGCCAGCTCAGTGAATTGTTGGGCACTGTGCTGCAGCATTGAACAAGCATTTTGTTCATCACTTTCATATAAGTATTGTAATTCACGTTGGCACGATTCTAATATTGTTTGGCTGTTACTAAGTTTGTAATGCTCGGCCTCAATTAAATCAAACTCACCTTCTTGTAAGGCAAACTCATCGAGCTCTGCAACTTGGTATTCTAACAATTGTTTTTGCGCTGCTTGTTGCTGCTGTTGTTGCTCTAAATGTTTAAATTCTTTTTGTAGGTTAGCAAACTGTTTATAGTTGTTATTTACATCATTTACTAAGTGGTGATGCCCTGCGTAGGCATCTAAAAGCTGTAACTGATGCTCAGCTTTTAATAAGTGTTGGTGGGCATGTTGTCCATGAATAGATATTAAATATTGACCAAGTTCTTTTAATTGTGATGCGGTAACGGCACTGCCATTAATATAGCTTTTACTGCGTCCATTTTTGCAAACAACACGACGTAATAAACATTCATTATCGTCATTGTTTAGCATATGTTGCTCTAAAAACGATTGAGCTAGCGGTAAATCTGTTAGGTCAAATTGAGCGCACACTTCTGCTTTATCAGAGCTTGGGCGCACTGCTGATGCTTCAGCTCGTTCACCTAAACATAATGATAGCGCATCAATAGCAATAGATTTACCAGCACCTGTCTCGCCAGTGATCGCGGTCATACCGCTGCGCCATTCTGTGCTTAAATTACTAACAATTGCAAAATTTTTAACTTCTAAACCAATTAACATACTGTTTATCCATCCAGTCAATTAACTGTTAATTTATACAGTGTTTTGGTTTTTTGCAAATTAATTTTTTATTATTTATGCAACGCTTACATCTTGAGTAAATTGTGTATCAGAAGTTTTTGGGGAGGTATCAATTTGATCATCAACAATATCAGTAGCTTGTATAATGTCTTCGGTTTTAAGTAGCCCGATAAGTGGAGGTAAAGTATTTAGGTAAAAACTCTTATTGTATAAAATTCCTTGCTGAGGTAACTCAGATACAAAGTACTGTATATTATCAATCAATGGCTGGATTATATTCGTTTGATTAGTTTTAATTAACTCGTTGGACAACGTATTAATTAGTAGGTCAGCGGTATCTTCAAGTTGTTGCAAATTCTCGTCTGTATGCGATTGCACAACAAAAAAATTATTTACAATAGCTTGAATACGAGGAACGTATTTTGGGCGAATTATTTTAGCATCAAGAAGATCATTAAGCTTTGCTTTAAGGCGTGAATTTACATGCGAAACACGTTCATTAAATAGCTTTTTTCTAGCTTCGATTGCTTTTTTGCGATTACTCTCAATTTTGAGGTAACTGTATAAAAGTGTAATTAATAGCAGTAAAGCAAAGAATACTACATAAGTCATTGCTACTCGTTCCTAAATTATTTGATTATTATTTTAAGCCGCCATTTTGCTTTATAGTACTAAATTTGGCAATAAAATTAGTACAAACGACTACCCCAATTTAGTTTTGTACGTAAAACGTTGTAGTACGAGTAATTTTTTGGATGAATTAAGCGCAGTTGTTTATCCGCTTTTTTAATTGCTACCTCATCGCCGGGTAATACGGCAAGCACAACATGGCTGTCGCAACTTACCTGTAGGCTATCTGTATTTTCTAGGCTTAGCTTTAAGCGTACTTCGTTATCGGCATCGACCACTAAAGGTCTGCTAGATAAGGTATGAGGAAACATAGGCACTAACGATATTGCATTTAGCTCTGGCGTTAAAATTGGCCCGCCACCTGAAAGTGAATATGCCGTAGAGCCAGTAGGGGTTGATACTATTAAACCGTCAGAGCGCTGAGAAAACACAAAGTCATTATTTATAAAAGCTTCAAATTCAATCATATGCGCTACTTTATCGGCATGAAGTACCGCTTCGTTAACGGCAGAATTTGCACTCTTTAATTCGTTGTGGCGATATACTTCTACTTCTAATAAAAAGCGTTTTTCTTCAAGGTACTCACCACTGAGGACTTGCTCTAAGCTCGCTTCAAACCCTTCAGGGTTTAAATCAGTTAAAAAGCCAAGGTTACCTCTATTTACTCCAATTACAGCAATGTTAAAGCGCGCAAGCACGCGTGCAGCACCAAGCATGTTACCGTCACCGCCTACAACAATAGCTAAATCGGCTTGTTCTCCTAAGTCGACTAACTTAACAAGTTTGTCATGCGGGATATCGTCTAATTGACTCCCTGTGCGTTTTTCTACTATTACCTCAAAACCAAGCGCAAGTAAAAATGTATGTAAGCGCTGAAGGGTAGCAGCGGCTCCCGGGTGATTAGGTTTGCCAATTAGGCCTATGGTATTAAAAGGAGAGTCCATAATGTACGCACAAAAAGATTTAATAATTGTAGAGTAACTCAAAACAGAAGTGTTTGAAAATACAGATTATAGCAATATTATAAACCTTCAATTTTATTCGCAGTCAGTTAACTGCACGACTTGAAAAACAACTAAACGCCCCGATATCTCTTTCATGCAACAAGATGTAGATACCATGAAACTAAACTCACGAGATCAGCAAATTTTTTCAGCTGTTATGAACATGTACTGTAATGGTGAAGGCTTGCCTGTTCCATCAACAAAAATTGCCAAGCTCAAAGGCATGGCAGTATGCTCGGCTACGGTTCGTAATGCTATGGCTCGCTTAGAAAAAGTGGGGCTATTGTATTCACCTCATACATCTGCAGGACGAGTGCCCACAAATGAAGGGTTTGATTATTGGTTTGACGAGTTTTTTCCACTCGCTGACATTGCTAATTATTGGCAACCAGAGCAATCACAACTCGTTGAACTAGCACATGGTTTGAGCCAAAAATACCAAATATGTTGTTGTGTTGGTTTACCACAAGTCAGCTCGCAGCAAGTGTTTAGAGTAGAGGTGCTTGATTTTGATTCTACCGACTGGCTTATTCTATTAATAGACAGGGCTGGGCAGAGCCACAACATTTGTATTGATAAACCTCATGATTCGTCAGATTCTGTTCGTTATCAGTTTGCAACATGGTTGAATACCGTATTTAGCCAACAAACTCTTATGGAGGGTCTGTATCGTATGAAGGCGATGGCAAATACAGCGCCTCGAAATTGTCATGATTCGCTTAATCAATGGACGCGACAACTAAGTCAAAAATTAGGCTCAGATAATAGTATTGTAGTTGGCGAAAATTACCTCTATAAACAAATCGATTGTGAGCAAAGTTTAAATATTGGTGTTTCGTTTTTAAATTATGTAGAAGATAAACTCGCTTTTAAAAACGGTGTATCGGTACTTAATAGCGAAAAATTGCCTTTTACTGAGTGTGATGAATTGATCGTAATAAGCGTGCCGTACTTTCAAAATCAAGAATACCAAAGCCGCTTTTGTATAATTTGCCCTAAATCAGCGCAAATCGAAGAAATAATTCGAGAATTTAAATTAATTGAGGCATCTAACTCTTGAATCTTTTTATTCAATCCCCATAATTACCGCAGTTGTAAAGAATTGGAGCACGTATTTTATGTCTGAGCAGACACAAAACCCTGAGCAAGAAGTAGAATTAAACGAAGAAATTTCTAAAATGCAGGCTGATGTAGAAGCAGCAGTAGAAGCCGCTGATCAACATGCAGAAGAAGAGCAAAGCCCTGAAGCAGAAATAGCTATGCTATATGCAGAGCTTGAAGCTGCTAAACAAACTATTGCTGATCAAAAAGATGGTGTTGTTCGTGCTGCAGCAGACGTAGACAACATTCGTCGTCGTGCAGCACAAGATGTAGAAAAAGCGCATAAGTTTGCACTAGAAAAATTTGCTAACGAATTACTACCTGTAATTGATAATCTTGAGCGTGCTATTGAGTTTTCTGATAAAGAAAATGAGACTTTAAAGCCGTTGCTTGAAGGTATCGATATGACAGTTAAAAGCTTTAACGATGCTGTTGCAAAGTTTGGTGTTGAAATTGTAAACCCACAAGGTGAGCAGTTTAATCCAGATTTTCATCAAGCAATGTCAATTCAACCAAGTAACGATGTAACACCTAATACAGTACTTGCTGTTATGCAAAAAGGTTACACATTGAATGGTCGTTTATTACGCCCTGCAATGGTTATGGTTTCTAAAGCTGCTGATGCTTAATTGAATTATTAGTTTTAAAAAATGCCTCATATTGAGGCATTTTTTTTGTCTTTTTTATAGTGAATTAACTGTACGAGTATAGTAAGCAAAACAGCGCTGAACATTAAACTTGAAAATGGCACTGCGCTTTTTGCATGCATAATAGCGAGTAGTGGGCCAACTAACGCGCCACTGCCAAAACGAAGTGTGCCAATTACGGCCGTTGCCGTGCCTGTGTTTTTTTCAAACTTCATTAATATTAGCGAGTCAGCATTACTTGCAGTGACGCCTAAGCTCATCATTAATGGCGCAATAGCAGCCACAATATAATAAAGTGATAAATGCAATAAGCTAAATGTTAGTAAAGCCAGCCCCGATACAAATCCAAATGTAAGCCCAATATAGAGCATTTTTCGAGAGCCCAGCCTTGGTACAATTCGCGTATTTAAAAAGTTACCAAACATCAGCGCCATTACGTTAAAGGCAAATAACACACCAAATAACTGTTCTGACACTTCATATAAATCTAAATAAATAAATGGTACTGAGGTCAAAAAGCAAAAAAATCCAAACGATACAAACATAGAACTGAGTATGTCGGCACGTGCATCTTTATTACTGAGTACTGTTTTATAGCTGTCGAAAAACAGAGCGAGACCCTTTTTTTCGTTTTTGTGAATAGGAATATCAATTAGATACACTTGCACAAATGCCAATATTAAAAAGCTATACCCAGCAAGAACCAAGAATATGGTTGACCAAACAGAAAATCCTAAAATAAACGAGCCAACAGAGGGGGCAACTAACGGCGCTACCATCATAATCATCGACACATACGACATTCCCTTAGCTGTATTTTGCTGATAAATATGGCGAATAATACCCGGTACTACTACCGTTGCTGCCGCTCCCGTAAATGCTTGCACTGCTCGAAGAGTCCAAAAAGCATGGATTTCGGTGGTAAATGCCAGTGCAAGTGAGCTTGCACCAAATAAGGTTAAGCCGATACGTGCAAGCTTACGGCGGCCAATTTGATCGGCAATGGGGCCAAAAAATAGCATCCCTAATGAATAGCCTGCTAAGTAAATACTCAACGATATTTGTACATTGGGCATATTAGTGTGTAAATCGTTTGCAATTACCAGCATGGCAGGTAAGTACATATCTATCGCCAATGGCGTAATCGCCACTATACTGGCTAATAAAGGCAATAAAATACGGGTATTAAAAGACGAGGCTGAGGCGTCCATGTGTAAACTCAACAATCACTAAAAACAAGGGTTATAGTGTAACAGGGCATTGTATTTGGATAAACTTAGTTTGCCCGCTAAGTTTATCGTCATATTGCTTTTTTTTTAATATAACGGTACATAAAGCAAATATTTTAAATTGGTACTGTGTTTGCTATTCTACAAGCAATAAAAAATTCATTACTTAAGAGAATTATCATGAAAAAACTAGTACTTGCAGTATTAGCGACAGCCGTTTTAGCCGGTTGTAAAACGTCACCAACAGGACGTACTCAAATAGCGCTTTACTCAGATCAACAAATGAGTGAAATGGGTACTGCTAGCTTTGCCGAAATGAAAGCATCTCAGCCAATAAATAAAGACGCTAAAACAAATTCTTATGTAAATTGTATTGCTGAAAAAGTAGTGGCTGTATTACCAAAAGAATACGCGTCGCAAAATTGGGAAGTAGTGGTATTTGAAGATGAATCTGCTAACGCTTTTGCATTACCTGGGGGTTACATTGGGGTTCATACGGGCTTATTAAAAATAGCCACCAATCAAGACCAATTAGCAACAGTACTAGGGCACGAAGTAGGGCACGTAATTGCTGAGCATTCTAATGAGCGTGTATCACAAAGCTCTATTTTAGATACCGGTATGCAGCTTGGTAGTGCTGCACTTGAAATGGGTAATATTCAATACCGTAACGAAATTATGCAAGGCTTAGGTTTGGGCGCACAATATGGAGTTGTTTTACCATTTAGCCGCTCTCACGAATCAGAAGCCGATACTATAGGTCTGGATTTAATGGCACAGGCGGGGTTTAATCCACAAGAGTCGGTTACACTTTGGGAAAATATGAGTGCAGCGGGCAGCGGTACAACCCCTGAGTTTTTATCTACTCACCCAGCGCCAAGTAACCGTATTAAAAATCTACAAGCGCAAATGAGTAAAGCACTTAGCGAGCAAAGCACTGCTAAAGCACAGGGTAAAAACCCACAATGCACACTGTAGTTAAGCGCTTTACTATCTGAAGTAGTGTACGTTTAGTATTAATGCGTAATTAAAATAAAACCCCTGTAAGTATTTTACCTACAGGGGTTTTATTTTAGTTTTTAAGCGTGGTTATTCAGCAGCAAGTGCTTGTTTAAATACATTTTTAAAGCGTTCGAAATCTTCAATGTGCGGCAGGTGCCCTAAATTATCCAGTTCAAATAATTGTGCGTCAGGGATAAGTGTTGCAGCGTGTTTGCCTAATTTATCATATCGACCAAGCTCGTAATCAACACCGTCTTTTTTCCAGTTACGGCCAGGGCCGGTTCTATCGCGTGTACCAATAATTAATTTAACCGGTACTGCTAAATCTTTAAATTCGGTTATTACAGGTTGAGTGAAAATCATATCGTATGTTTTTGCATTTACCCATGCCATTTGTTCTTTATCTGGGCCTTGTATTTGCCCTGTTATAAAGTCGGTTAGGGCTGAATATGTGGTATTCCACTTACCATCGTAGTAATTTTTTTGTTGGTATTTTCTTACGCCTTCTGGCGTTTTTGAAAATTCGTTTTTATAGAAAAAATTTGTATCTTTGTAATCAACATACTGCAGGTAGTTTTCAAGCCCAATAGGGTTAAGTAAAATTAATTTACTAGTTGTGTTTGGGTACATTAGTGCAAAACGACTCGCTAGCATCCCACCCATAGAGTGCCCTAATACAATTGACTCTTTTATATTAAGTGAGTCCATTAACGCATGAGTATGATGAGCAAGAGCCGCAAATGAATACTGGTAATTAGTTGGTTTAGATGATTTTCCAAAACCAATTTGATCAGGAATTAATACGCCGTAGCCTAAAGATTGCAGGTATTGCGCAGTGGTAGTCCAGTAATCTGCATTAAAATTTTTGCCGTGCATAAGCGTCACTGTAGGCATGTCGGATTTGGTAGGCTTTAAGTAAATATACGCCATTTTAAGGGACTGTTTTTGTGACTCAATGTTAAAGTAATTTACTTTAAAGTCGTACTGATAACTGCTTAAAAGTGCATCATAAGAAAGTGAAGAGGTATCTTGCGTTGTGCTCGCTAATGCATTGTTTGTTAATAACAATAAAGTAGAAAAGCAAATAACTTTAATCGACGACATTTGGTTACTCCAATTAAGGACAAATAATATGAGCTCTAATATATAAAACTCAGAATAATTCATTATAGTAACCAAACATTAAGTACTATTCAATTGAGGCTTTGTCATGCTCAACGTTGTTTAATTTGGAGATGAAAAAAGCGAAGCTAAAATAGAGCTTCGCTTATTAATGTAGGGTAAAACGAGTATCGTTAAAGCTTAAAACGTCCACTCAATATGGATTTGTGGCACTGACTCAGTGACTTCAGTACCTAGTTTATTGTGCCAGTATTGTAATTCCATACCCAACAGTAGTGTGTTTTCTTTCATTTGAAGAGCGTGGCCCATATCCCATACTAAAATAGGCTGTGCGAGTATCCACGCCTCTACATCGTTACCAAATTCATCTTCACGCTCTGCAATGTATTCAGCGTGGCCTTTAAAGCTAAATTTTTGTGAGCCAATAGTGAAAGGGTATTCAAAGGCAACATCAAGCATCCAGCTATTTGTTTCAATAGGAGCCCCGCCTTTTGCTACACCTTCACTATCGTCAATGTAAGCTGTGAACAGCGTTTGAAAAAAGTTAAACCCAGGTACATCCCAGCTTAATTTAACACCAGGCAAGTATTTCATTACTTTAGCGTCGCCAGCAACGTTAATACCACCGGTAAGGCCCACATCTAATAATGCGCCTGCGCCAATTTTTTCGCCGCTAATGGCCGATAAGCTTACCGTTGAATACCACTCACCATAAAAATCAGCATCTTGGTAACCATCATCGGTATCGTCTTTACTGTAATCGATAAAAAAGAAGTTATCGCCGTAATCGTAACCCGATGCATGTTGAACCGAGTAAACAGTGGTGTTTGACTCTTGCTCAGTGAATGGGTTTTTTTGGTCGCCATTATTAATATGTAGTGCTGTGCTGCTCCAATTAGCCGCAAAAGCAGAAGACGATAAAGCAATTGATGTAAAAGTAACGAGAGGAAGTAATTTTTTAAATTTCATATCTGTATTTAACTATAATTTTAGTGACACGCGAAGGCGCGCATTATAGCAAAAGTGATTGATATGTAGAGTATTATTTTAACATATGTTGCAGCTTACTTATTAAGCTGCAACATAGTGTCGGTGTTTAAACTATGCTTTATTACGGCGTAAGCAAATAACTGCAATGGCTGTAAATGCTAAAATAAAGCAGTAATAAGAAGACGTTGATACTTCCCACGGGCTAATTTTAAACGTAGCACCTAATAACAATGCTTGGGCACCGTATGGCAATGAACCCTGTGTAACACAGGCAAATATATCAAGTAAACTGGCAGAGCGTTTACCGCTTATTTCACCGTCATCTGCTAGCTTTTTAGCAATAGGACCCGCGACAATAATAGACACTGTGTTATTAGCAATACATACATTACTTGTTAAAACTAACGCAGCGATACCTAATTGATCTGCCACTTTACGGTGCCATTTTGCAATGATTTTAGTAATCGCTTGAATTTTTTGAGCAATGTAATCAAGACCACCGTTGATACGAATAAATTCAGATAAGCCACCAATAAACATAGAAAGTAAAAATATTTCCTGCATATCAGTAAAGCCTTTGTAAATGTCTTTTACAAAGCTTGCGCCTTCGTAACTACCGGTAAAGCCCATTAATGCGGCAAAAATAATACCGCTAAACAACACTACAAATACGTTCAAGCCGGCAACTGCTAACACTAAAATAAAGGCATAAGGAAGTACTAACCAAATATCATAATCTTTAGTTTCAACTACTTGTGCAGCAGGTGTTAAATAAAACAACAGGGCGATTGTTAGAATGGCTGCAGGGACTGCAATTTTAAGATTTTCTTTAAACTTGTCTTTCATTTCACAGCCCTGCGTGCGCGTAGCTGCAATAGTGGTGTCCGAAATAATAGATAAGTTATCGCCAAACATAGCGCCAGATACAATCGTACCGGCCATTAATGCTGGGTCTATACCTGTTTTAATTGATACCGCATAAGCGATAGGGCCAATGGCGCCAATCGTACCCATTGACGTTCCCATTGCAGTAGAAACAACAGCCGCAATTAAAAACAAACCAGGGAGCAATAACGAAGGTGGAATAAGCGATAAGCCTGCATTTACTACCGCATCTACACCACCGGTTGCACTTGCCACAGCCGAAAAAGCACCTGCAAGTAAGTAGATTAAACACATGGTAATAATATTGTTGTGTCCGGCACCTTTAATAAAGGTCTCTACACATTGGTTTACCGTGCCTTTATTTAAAATAAACGCAAGCATGATGGCGGGCAATATAGCAACAGGTGCAGGTAGTTGGTAAAAAGCATAATCAACCCCTTGCGATTGCAAATACAAACCTGAGCCTAAAAATAGCGCTACAAAGGTAAGTAGGGGAAGTAAAGAAAGTATTGCTTTGTTTTTATTAAATGATGGCTGCATCATAATCCTCATAACCAGTAAAATTTATCACAGCCAAAACTCCTCTTTTAGCTGAATTTAGCAGTACAACTTTTTATTTTAAAAAGTTGTTAGCCGCAGCGTCCGCAAGCCAAAGACCAAATCGACGCGAAAGAGAAGCTTAAATGTATAGATGGCTAAAGTAAACTGGTATTGTTATTATTATTAAATTAAAAGGTCACCTGACTATTGCATGACTTTTAGATAATATCTATAAAGCAACGCGATTTTCAGCGATTAATATTTATCCAACTGCATAAAAATACCCACCTGCGTATTTTGCAATGTCCGGATATATAGCTAATAAACGGATTCAAATTAAATTAGGTAAAAACCATGACTACAAATCGAATAGGTGTTTTTGGTGCTAACGGCAGAATGGGCTTAGCCCTATTAGAAGCCGCGACAATTAAAGAGCAAACACAACTTACAGGCGCATATGTTCGTAGTGGTTCATCGCTATTGGGCATTAATGTAAATCAAGTAAATAGCGCAGCCGATAACAGTGTTAGCTTTAGCGACGAAAGTACAATAGATGATGTAGATGTTTTAATCGACTTTACGCTGCCAGCGGGTATGAAAAACCATTTAAAAACAGCTGTTGCACAAAAAATCCCTATGGTAATTGGCACAACAGGTTTAACAAATGATGATATGGCGCTATTACACGATGCCGCTAAACATATCCCTATTGTATTTGCGCGAAATTACAGCGTAGGTGTCAATGTATTACTTAACCTTGTGCAAACTGCAGCGACTAAATTTGGTGACGATTTAGATATCGAAATATTTGAAGCGCATCACCGTCATAAAATAGATGCACCATCGGGTACTGCACTGGCAATAGGTGAGTCAATCGCGCAAGCGAAAGGCTGGGATCACGACGAGGTTGCGGTATATGACCGAAGCCAAGTAGAAACAGCGAAATCTCAAAATGAGATTGGTTATTCTGTCCTAAGAGGGGGCGATATAGTAGGTGAACATACCGCATACTTCGCTACAATGGGCGAAAGGCTTGAATTAACACATAAAGCAAGTTCGAGAATGACGTTCGCTCTAGGTGCTATAAGGGCTGCAAGCTGGTTAAAAAACAAACCTGCTGGACTTTATGATATGCAAGATGTGCTAGATCTTAAGTAGTTTAGTTGCTATTTTAACTGTTTGGGTCTAATTTCACCTACAGTGACTTATTTGTAACAATTAACCAAATAATGTTAGACCTAAATAGCAACTTCATGTAATATGCAGCCAATTTGCCAAAAATTACTAAATGCGTGTTTCCAATTATACCCAAGTGGCTAGTAAATCCAGGGTTTCAGTGGGAATGAAAATAGTTTTAGGCAAGAAAAATGATTGAAGGTTGAATGCTTTACATCTGCATCATTTAAGACTGCGTAAAACAATTTAAGCTCACAAAAATCTGGTTTTGACGATCCCTCTGGGTATTGGCGGGGTGTTAGGCAATTGCTTACTCCCGTTTTTTACTGTTAGGAGGTTTAACTTGACTAAATCCGCTCTGTTAGTCCTAGAAGACGGCACAGTGTTTCGCGGTACTGCAATCGGCGCTGACGGCATGTCAGTCGGTGAAGTGGTATTCAATACGTCTATGACTGGTTATCAAGAAATTTTGACTGATCCATCATACGCGGAACAAATCGTAACTTTGACGTACCCACATATCGGTAATACGGGTACCAACAGCGAAGACGAAGAAGCGAATCAAATTTGGGCTAAAGGCCTAGTGATCCGTGATTTGCCACTGCTAGCAAGTAACTTTCGTAACGAGCAATCGTTAGATGATTACTTAAAAGAACGTAATATTTTAGGTATTGCGGACATCGACACCAGAAAGCTAACTCGAATTTTGCGTGATAAAGGCGCACAAAACGGGTGTATTGTTGCCGGTGACGAGCTAGACGAAAATAAAGCGTTACAAGCCGCGCAAGCCTTCCCGGGCTTAAAAGGTATGGATTTAGCAAAAGTTGTCTCAACCAAGGAAAATTTTGAGTGGCGCGAATCAAGCTGGACATTAGGTGAAGGATTTAAAACCCTTGACGCTGCTGATGAAAAGTTTCATGTTGTTGCCTACGACTTCGGTGTAAAACGTAATATTTTACGTATGCTTGTAGACCGTGGTTGTAAACTTACAGTAGTACCAGCGCAAACTTCAGCCGCTGACGTACTTGCTTTAAACCCTGATGGTATCTTCTTATCTAATGGCCCTGGTGATCCTGAGCCTTGTACTTACGCTATTGAAGCCATTCAAGCCTTTTTAGAAACCGACACACCTATTTTTGGTATCTGTTTAGGTCATCAGTTATTAGCCCTTGCCTCAGGTGCTAAAACAGAAAAAATGAAATTTGGCCACCACGGTGGTAACCACCCAGTTAAAGACCTAGACCGTAATGTAGTTATGATCACAGCTCAAAACCATGGTTTTGCAGCTCAAGAATCAAGCCTACCAAGTACGCTTCGTGCCACGCATAAATCGTTATTTGATGGAACGCTTCAAGGTATTCATCGTACTGATAAGCCTGCGTTTAGCTTCCAGGGTCACCCTGAAGCAAGTCCAGGTCCACACGATGCAGCACCATTATTTGACCACTTCATCGATTTGATGCAAGCGCGTAAACACTAATTTAACTGGAGTAATAATGCCAAAACGTACCGACATAAAAAGCATTCTTATCTTAGGCGCAGGCCCAATTGTAATTGGTCAAGCTTGTGAATTTGACTACTCTGGTGCTCAAGCGTGTAAAGCACTTAGAGAAGAAGGCTATAGAGTTATATTAGTTAACTCAAACCCTGCAACTATCATGACCGATCCTGAAATGGCCGATGCTACCTACATCGAACCAATTCACTGGGAAGTGGTAGAAAAAATTATTGAAAAAGAAAAGCCAGATGCAGTACTGCCTACAATGGGTGGTCAAACAGCATTAAACTGTGCACTTGATTTAGACAAGCACGGTGTATTGGCTAAGCACGGCGTTGAGCTAATTGGCGCAACGGCGGATGCAATCGACAAAGCAGAAAACCGTGAACGCTTTGACGTAGCAATGAAAAACATTGGCCTTGAATGTCCTCGTGCTGAAATTGCTCACTCAATGGAAGAAGCTAAAGATACAATGAGCCGAATTGGCTTACCATGTATCATTCGTCCTTCTTTCACCATGGGTGGCACCGGTGGCGGTGTTGCTTACAACATGGAAGAGTTTGAAGAAATTTGTGAACGTGGTTTAGACTTATCACCAACAAACGAATTATTGATTGATGAATCACTGATTGGTTGGAAAGAGTACGAAACAGAAGTTGTACGTGATAAAAACGATAACTGTATTATTGTTTGTACCATTGAAAACTTTGACCCTATGGGTGTTCACACTGGCGATTCAATCACCGTTGCACCAGCGCAAACGCTAACCGACAAAGAATACCAAATTATGCGTAACGCCTCTATGGCGGTATTACGTGAAATTGGTGTAGAAACTGGCGGTTCTAACGTGCAGTTTGGTATTAATCCTGAAGATGGCCGTATGGTTATCATTGAGATGAACCCACGCGTATCACGTTCATCTGCACTTGCATCAAAAGCAACGGGTTTCCCAATTGCTAAAATTGCTGCAAAGCTAGCAGTAGGTTACACGCTTGACGAGCTTCAAAACGATATTACTGGCGGTAAAACTCCAGCATCTTTTGAGCCTTCAATCGATTACGTTGTAACAAAAATTCCTCGCTTTAACTTTGAAAAATTTGCCGGTGCTAACGACCGCTTAACTACGCAAATGAAATCAGTTGGCGAAGTAATGGCGATTGGTCGTAACCAACAAGAATCATTACACAAAGCATTACGTGGTCTTGAAGTGGGCGCAACAGGTTTTAACCCAATAGTTGCACTTGATGACCCTAAAGCTAAAGAAAAAATCATCCGCGAATTACGTGAGCCAGGTGCTGAGCGTATCTGGTACATTGCCGATGCAATGCGCCATGGTATGAGCGTTGATGATGTTTATGAGCTGACTAAAGTTAATCGCTGGTTCTTAGTACAAATAGAAGATATTTTAAAAGACGAAGCAAAAATTGGTGAAGTAGGTATGGCTGGTTTAAATGCCGACTTCCTACGTAAACTTAAACGCAAAGGTTTCGCAGATCCACGTATAGCTGAAATTGCTGGTGTATCTGAAGCTGAAATTCGTAAAAAACGTCACCTATTAAACATCGTGCCAGTATACAAGCGTGTTGATACGTGCGCCGCAGAATTTAGCTCAGACACAGCTTACATGTACTCATCTTACGATGAAGAGTGTGAAGCAAACCCAACAGATAAAGACAAAATCATGGTTATTGGTGGCGGTCCTAACCGTATCGGCCAAGGTATTGAATTTGATTACTGTTGTGTACATGCCTCGCTTGCGCTTCGCGAAGACGGTTATGAAACAATTATGGTTAACTGTAACCCTGAAACGGTTTCTACCGATTACGATACATCTGATAGACTATACTTTGAGCCAATTACACTTGAAGACGTACTCGAAATCGTACGTGTTGAAAAGCCAAAAGGCGTTATCGTGCAGTACGGTGGTCAAACACCACTTAAATTAGCACGTGAGCTTGAAGCGAATGGTGTGCCAGTAATTGGTACTTCACCTGATGCGATTGACCGTGCAGAAGATCGCGAACGTTTCCAACAACTTGTTGAGCGTTTGAACTTACTTCAGCCAGAAAATGCAACAGTAACTTCAACTGAAGAAGCACTACTTAAATCAGTCGAAATTGGTTTTCCACTCGTTGTACGTCCGTCGTATGTACTAGGTGGTCGTGCAATGGAAATTGTATACGATGAAGACGATTTACGTCGCTACATGACTGAAGCTGTATCTGCATCAAACGAAGCACCTGTATTACTGGACCGTTTCTTAGATAACGCAATTGAAGTTGACGTTGACGCAATTTGCGACGGTGAGCAAGTAATTATTGGCGGTATCATGGAGCACATTGAGCAAGCCGGTGTTCACTCTGGTGACTCAGCATGTTCATTACCAGCACATTCTTTATCGCAAGAAGTGCAAGATGTAATGCGCAAGCAAGTAACCGATATGGCGCTTGAGCTTGGTGTTGTTGGCTTAATGAATACACAGTTTGCTGTAAAAGATGGCAAAGTGTACTTAATTGAAGTTAACCCGCGTGCCGCACGTACTGTACCGTTTGTATCAAAAGCAACCGGTGTAGCGCTTGCAAAAGTGGCGGCTCGTTGTATGGCGGGTCAGTCTTTGGCAAGCCAAGGTATTACTAAAGAAGTGATCCCTCCTTATTACAGCGTTAAAGAAGTTGTTTTACCATTTGCTAAGTTTCAGGGTGTGGATCCAATTCGTGGCCCTGAGATGCGCTCAACGGGTGAAGTGATGGGTGTTGGTGATACTTTCGCCGAAGCATTCGCAAAAGCACAATTAGGTGCAAGCAACACTTTACCACGCGGTGGTCGCGCGTTATTATCTGTTCGTAATAGCGATAAGCCACGCATTGTTGAATTAGCCAAGATTATGACCGACTTAGGTTTTGAACTTGACGCAACGGGTGGCACGGCACAAGCTCTTGAAGAAGCTGGCATTGAAGTACGACGTGTAAACAAAGTATATGAAGGCCGCCCGCATATTCTTGATTATATCAAGAATAAAGAGTACAGCTATATCGTTAATACCACCGAAGGTCGCCAAGCGATCGAAGATTCGAAGGTGTTACGTCGTGGTGCATTGCAAAATAAAACCAACTATACGACAACCTTGAACGCGGCTTTTGCTAACTGTACTGCTAACAAAGCAGATGACCGTAGTAAAGTAACGTCAGTTCAAGAGCTACACCTGCGATTGAACTAAGGAAATGTGCCAAGGCCAACTAGGGCCTTGGTGTTAAGTGAGAAAAGTATGCAATCAATTCCGATGACAGTTCGTGGCGCAGATTTACTGCGCAAAGAGCTTAACGAATTAAAAACAGTTACCCGTCCAAAAATTATAGCCGACATTGCTGTTGCGCGTGAACACGGTGACTTAAAAGAAAACGCTGAGTACCACGCTGCACGTGAGCAACAGGGTTTTTGTGAAGGTCGTATTCAAGAAATTGAAGCTAAACTTTCAAATGTTCAGATAATCGACGTAACTAAAATGCCAAATACGGGCAAAGTTATTTTTGGTACTACCGTAACTATAGTAAATGTAGATACGGATGCTGAAGTGAAATACCGTATTGTAGGCGATGATGAAGCAGATATTAAAAACAACTTAATTTCTGTTAATTCACCGATTGCACGTGGCTTAATTGGTAAACAAGTAGACGATGCAGTGTCTATCCAAACGCCAAAAGGTATCGTTGAGTACGAAATCATTGAAGTTGAGTATCTTTAACGCATAACTCACTTTAACGTTTTAAATAAAAACCGATGTATTTACATCGGTTTTTTTATGCCTTAAATAAATCACTATACTGATAAGGGTATTCATATTGCATAAAGAGTAAGCATGATGATATAGGTACATAATCACTTCATTAAAAGGAACACTCAATGGCTAATATACTTTACCCAGCGCCTTTAAAAGTAGGCTCTAAAATTGCTATTTGCTCGCTTTCATCTGGGCTAAAAGAAAAGTATCACGGACGCTTAGATATTGTTATAAATGGACTAAAACAACGAGGGTATAATGTTGTTGAAGGCGAGTTTTTACGTCAAAACAAACCACGTGAACAGCTTAATGCTAAAGCGCATGCTAAGCAGCTAATGGGTTTTTTATTAGATGATGAAATAGATGCGATTATGCCGCCAATGGGTGGTGAGCTGGCAATGGAAATACTGCCACTACTTGATTTTAAAGCTATTAAAGAAGCAAAGCCTAAGTGGTTAGTTGGTTTTTCTGATGTGAGTACTATTGCATGTGCACTCACTGCTAAGTGCCAATGGGCAACCCTTCACAGCGCCAATCTTATGCAGTTACACCCAGATGAAAAAAATCCGTACAGCTTACAAATATTTGAAACTCTGACCTACGAAGCCGGTAGTAAATTTGAGCAAGGTCCTTCTTCTTTATACCAAAAAAATAAGCCTAATTACGCGCAAAGTCCGAACGAATTACTCAGCCCGAGTGAGCCCACAAACTGGCAATGTTTAAACTACACAGATAAACGTACCATAGAAATGTCTGGCCGGTTATTTGGTGGGTGTTTAGATACCGTAGGTTTATTGCTCGACTCGCCATTTTTAGCGCTGCATGAGTTTAAAAAGGACAGTGCGCCCGAAGGGCTTATTTTATACCTCGAAAACTCAGAACTTACACCAACAACCGTTGCACGATTTTTACTGTCATTAAAATTAGCCGGAATATTTGATGATATCAATGGCTTGGTTTTAGGGAGAAGTGAAATAACACAAGGTCATTACGATGCCTTTGATTATCGCCATGCGTTAGATGTAGCGCTAGGTGGGTGTTTATTTCCTGTAATTTTTGATGCGGATATAGGGCACGTTCAACCTAACTTAAATTTGGTAAATGGTGCTACCTGTACGCTAGTTGCTGATATAAACGAAGGTATAGTAGATCGCGCATCGTTAAATATTCAACTTTCGTAGTTTTTATTGTATTTAGTTTTGAAAAACAAATAAATACAAGCGTATAATATGCCTACAGTAAGTGCTAATGCTTACTGTAAATTCTCAGGGCGGGGTGAAATTCCCCACCGGCGGTATGTTTAATATTTTTTATGACTTAAACGAGCCCGCGAGCGCTTTATTTAACTTATTTTAGGTTAAGTAAAGGTCAAGCAGATCTGGTGAGATGCCAGAGCCGACGGTTACAGTCCGGATGAAAGAGAATATGGCTTATTATACTAAAACCAATTTTATTAAAGACATGACCGTTGTATCGCGTTAAGTGAGCTATTTTCTTTGCGCTATAATTAGTCACTAATTTAATGTTATTGGTATAACAGTGTGCGCTGCATTTTGCTGCGTGCTTTTTGTTATTTTATTTAAGCTATTTTGGTAGTGATCGCTTTAAATTTAAGTGATGTATTACTGATCCTTTCACAGTCCTGAATCTATTATTTTTATTTGGAATATAATGATGATTCAGTCTCTACTTACTCAATTCGGCGAAAGCCATACCCGCGTACAAAGCGCCATCACTGCACTACAGCAAGGCCAAGGCGTACTTGTTGTTGATGATGAAAACCGTGAAAATGAAGGCGACTTTGTTTTTTCAGCTGAGCATTTAACGACTTCTCAAATGGCCGAAATGATCCGCGAAGGCAGCGGTATTGTTTGTTTATGCATGGGGGATGAGCGCATTAAACAGCTCGACTTACCGCAAATGGTAGCTAACAATACGAGTCAAAATAACACCGCTTATACAGTCACTATTGAAGCTAAGCATGGCGTAACAACAGGAGTGTCTGCTGCTGATAGAGTAACTACTATAAAAGCAGCGACAGCGGATAATGCAAAACCAAGTGATTTATCGCGCCCAGGGCATGTATTTGGTTTAAAGGCACAAACGGGTGGCGTATTAGTGCGTCGCGGTCATACCGAAGCATCCGTTGATTTAATGCAACTTGCCGGCTTAAAACCATTTGGCGTAATTTGCGAACTAACAAATCCTGATGGTTCAATGGCGCGCTTACCTGAGGTGAGTGATTATGCTAATAAACATAGTATGACCGTGGTTTCTATTGAAGATTTAGTGCAATACATTCAGGCTGCACAGCGCAAAGTAAGTTAAACTGCTTTAAAGCAAAAAAACCACTTATTTAAATAAGTGGTTTTTTAATATTGTTATCATTTAAGTTTATAACGTATTACTTATAAAACCTGAATAACTTGCTCTTTTGCTAAGCGAGATTTAGGTAATTTAGCATTATAATCTTCAGCGCTATCATGATAGCCAAGTACTAATGCGACGTCGCATACGTAACCGTCAAGTTCTTTTTCAAAGACTTCGCCAATCAGCTCGGCATCTACGCCTTCCATTGGGGTTGAATCAATGCCTAAACGTGCAGCGGCATGCATAGTGTTACCTAGTGCAATGTAAGTTTGTGCTTTAGTCCACTCTTCATTAACGCCTTGCTCATCAGTATTCATATCAACAAACGCATAAGCACCAAAAGCTTGTTCGCGATTTTCTGCTTTAGTACGACCATTTTTAATATCTGCATCAATAACTTGTGCGTAATCATCGCGGGTATATTTAGGGTTGTGAGCAAATAATATTATATGCGACGCTGTTTTAATATGTGGCTGGTTAAACGCAAATTTATTAGCAAATGTACTGTGCATACGCTCTTTGGCTTCATCTGATTCAATTACGATGAATTTCCAAGGTTGCGAGTTAATTGATGATGGAGATAAGCGCATAGCTTCGTAAATAACTGCTAAATCGTCTTGAGATACACGTTTCGTTGCATCGTAACGTTTTGCTGTGTAACGCTTTTCTAAGTCATTAATAATAGGGTGGGTCATTGGTTTCTCCAAAATAAATAAGATTAGCTGTACAAAGTATTCGTCATTTACTTTATGTATAAATAATACAGCTTGCTTTGCATTAAATAAATCGCATAATCATTGAATCATTATCAAATATAAATAGATAATATGAATATAGAAGATTTAAAACTTATTTTAAAAGTCGCTGAGTTTAGAAGCATTACGCTTGCAGCTGCTAAATTAGATATGCGTACAGCCACAGCAAGCGCTGCTATTAAGCGTGTTGAGTCTGCGCTTGGTAGTGAACTATTTGTTCGTACAACACGTCATTTAAGGTTATCGGCTGCTGGGGAGCGCTACATACCACAATGTGAGCAGGCTTTAGCAGTACTTGAACTTGCAAAGCAAAACCTTAAAGGTGAACATGACGAAATCGAAGGGGAGTTACGTGTTGCACTTTCATCTGATTTGGGGCGCAATTTAGTGATCCCATGGATTGATGAGCTCATGGATAGTTATCCTAAGTTAAGCCTACGAACACATATAAGTGATAGTAATATCGACTTTTATCGTGACTCAGTTGATATAGCACTTCGTTATGGCTCGCCTAATGATGCAAGTGTTTATGGTTTTAAAATTTGTAACGTACCACGCTTATTATGTGCAACTGACGAATACCTCTTACAAAACGGGACTCCCGTGCATCCTGATGATCTAGCGTCGCATCAAGGTTTGTTTTATCAGTTGCAGGATATTATAAATAATACGTGGGAATTCAGTGATGGTGAGTCAAAATATAAAGTTAAAATGGGTGGCAGGCGCGCCTCAAACGACGGCGATTTAGTAAGGCGCTGGTGCGTTGCGGGTAAGGGCTTAGCTGTAAAGTCGGCACTTGATATAGCCGACGATTTGCTTAACGACAGGGTGGTTACCGTAATGCCAAATTATCAACATGTTAATGGTGAACTTTGGCTTATTTGCCCAAGTAGGCAGTCAATAACCCCTGCGGTGCGTTTACTACGTGATGCATGCAGAGCAAAATCCCAAGCAATTTTGCAGCAGTTGGTAAATAAAGGAATTATTGATAAAAGCGTACTGAGCTAATTAAGGAAGAGTTATGCAAGTTGATGATATTAGGGTTTTTATTCCCTGTAAAAGCTATGAGCAATCTCAGCGCTTTTATAAAGCGCTTGGATTTAAGATTGAAGATGCCTCAAATGATTTATGTGTGTGTACCTTTGGCGAATGTACGTTCTTTTTACAGCGTTATTATAATAAAACGTTTGCTGAAAACTTAATGCTGCAACTTTGTGTGTTAAATATAGATGAAGCATACGAACTCATTAGTAACCTAAACGGTTTTGACATCCGCTTTGAGGGTATAAAGCAAGAACCTTGGGGTAGCGTTATTTACTTATGGGGACCATCGGGTGAGCTTTGGCACGTAACTGAATTAAATTAAAAATAAAAAGGAATAAATATGAAATTTAATAAATATATAATCATTTTGATGGCGGCCTTACTTGCTTCTTGTAGCTCGTTTATGAGTAACAATACAGGTAAAAATACACAATCTAGTAGCTTAATGGATTTTTTATATCCTGATCAACAAAGCCGTGCTACCTATAAACCTGAAATACCTGTTTTAAAACTCCCTGTTACCGTCGGAATTGCATTTGTACCGTCTAAAAACTGGCAGCCAGACGGGTTAGAGACCCAAAACCAAGTCGAATTACTCGAAAAAGTAAAAAAGTCATTTCTTCAATATGATTACATTGACCGCATTGAAGTTATACCAAGCACCTATTTAAAGGGTGGTGAAGGTTTTGCAACACTCGAGCAAGTAGGGCGACTTTACGATGTAGATGTAATGGCACTGGTTTCATATGATCAAATTACGCAATCTTATGAAAATAATGCAGCCTTACTTTATTGGACAATAGTGGGTATGTACGTTATTCCAGGTAATGAAAATACAATCCAAACCTTTGTGGATACAGCTGTTTTTGATATTAAAAGTAGAAAAATGCTATTTAGAGCACCTGGTATAAGTAAGCTTGAAAAAAGAACAACAGCAATAGGTATTGATGAAACGTTATCTGAAAAGTCGGCTGAAGGTTTTAATCTAGCGGTTAGTGATATGAGTACTAATTTAGATGAAGAACTAGCAAGGTTTAAAACACGTGTTAAAGAAGAGAAAATTGCAAAAGTCGAAAATAAAGATGGCTCCAGCAGCGGTGGATCTTTGAGTATTTATATACTCGTTTTGTTGTCGTTATTAGTTATGCGTAGCAAAAAAGTTTAAAGCAAAAAATAGCTAAGTACTTTAATAATGCCACCTACTTTGAGCAGGTGGCATTATTTTTTATTCGCTAACTTAGCTTAACTTAGCTTTTTATTAAAAAACTCAACGGTACGTTGCCATGCAAGCTCGGCATTGTCCTTATCATATCGACCTGTAGAGTCGTTATGAAATCCATGATTTGCCCCTTTATACATATACATAGTGTACTCAACGTTATTGGTTTTTAAGTCTTGTTCGTACTGTGGCCACGACGCGTTTACACGTTTATCAAGCTCGCCTAATTGAATCATTAATGGTGCTTTAATGTTTTTACGTAAACTTTCGCTGGCTGGAGTACCGTAAAAAGGCACTCCGGCGCTGATTAAATTACTATCTACTGCCGCTAAATAATTAACAATGTAGCCACCAAAACAAAAACCGACAGCGCCTAACTTACCGTTACTGTTAGCATGCGATTTTAAAAAGTGTGCTGCGGCTACAAAATCGTTTTGAATCTTAGCGCGGTCCATGGTTTTTTGCATAGCGCGTCCTTCATCATCGTTACCAGGGTAGCCACCCAGTGGAAAGAGCGCATCGGGCGCAAATGCAATAAAACCTACCTTCGCTAAGCGTCTTGCTACATCCTTTACGTATGGGTTTAATCCACGATTTTCGTGTATCACAAGAACAACAGGGAGCTTACCTTCTATGTTTTTAGGGGTTGCTAAGTAACCCTTGCCTTTACCGTGCCCGTTTGGCGAATCGAATTCTTCGTACGTTGCCGTTATATCGTCATCGTTAAACGACACTTGTTCAGCCAGCGCGTAATTAGGTAATAATGCTGATGTAAGTACAGCCATTGAAAAACCAAGTGCAGCAAGCCCTCCGAGTTTTTTCATAAAAGTACGACGGTCCATTAAACCGTGGGCGTATTCGTCATACCAATCAAAGGCTTCTTGAGGAATGTGATCAGAGGGAGATGTATTCATGGCTGTTCCTTAATTTTATTTTGTTATTTAAATACAATAACGTATTAGGAATAAAAAACGAGCAATATTTTCTCTCTTTTTATCGAATTATTAATAAAGCCCAAATACTTATTCTCTTGAAGATATTTCTTTATTATCAAAATTTAATATGTCCTTTATCGTTAGTTCACTCAAGTTTCTACCATCTTTTAATTTAATTTCTACAGTAGTTAGGATATAAACTTGAATACTTAAAACAAGCATAAATGCTGGCATTAAAATATAGAATAGATGCCCTACATTGTTAGCTTTATATTCTCTTTTAACTGTTTTATAAAAAGAGCTAATATTCAAGTAATATAAGTAGAATGATAACAACAATAAAATAATGCTAATTGATAAGTAGATGTAGCTAAGTGATTCAGATGAATTAGCTCTTAAAAAGCTAATTGTAGATGTATAAAAAATTAGACCGACTAATCCAAAATTTCTAATTGCATCAAAGATATCTTTGATTTTTGTTTTCTCATCGTGCCATTGTGCCATCTTAATAAAGTCTTTTTTGAATGCGAAATAATAACTTACACTTGGTTCATAGTTATTTCAAATAAAAAACTCGGCATAGTATGCCGAGCTTTTTTGGTTAGGATGTTACTTAATTTAGCTATTTGTAGGCGCTGGTTGGGCATCTACTAGTGGTGGCTTGCCACGCATTTTACGTACTAATCGTTTAGCATCTTCTAGTGCAACATACTGGCACGGTATAAGTATCAGTGTAATTACTGTGGCAAATAACACACCAAAAGCAAGTGATACAGCCATTGGGATAACAATTTTAGCTTGTAAACTCGTTTCAAAAATAATTGGCATTACACCAATAAAGGTAGTGATTGAGGTAAGTAATATCGCTCTAAAGCGACGAGCACCGGCTTGCATTACAGCATCCTTAATCGCAACACCTTCAGCGCGTGCTTTGTTTACAAAATCAACCATAACGAGGGAATCATTTACGACCACACCCGCTACAGCAATAATGCCAAACATCGATAAGCTACTCATGGTCATACCTAAAATCATATGCCCAAACATCGCGCCCACTACACCAAACGGAATAACCGACATTATAATAAGTGGCTGCGAGTAAGAGCGAAGCGGAATGGCTAACAAGGCAAATATAATCATCATTGATATACCAAAATCACGAAGCTGCTCTGAAGCGCTATCCATCTCTTCTTGAATGCGCCCAGCTACATCACTTGTAACGCCAGGGTAGCTCTTAAGTAATGTTGGTAAGTATTCATCACGAATTTCTTCTGCAATCGCAAATGGTTCGGCTTTGTCGGTATTTACCGCAGCCCATACGTTTACAGTGCGTTTAGAGTTTTCTCGGCGAATACGGTTTACACCGTCAACAAGCTTAACTTCGGCTACTTCACTTAGCGGTACTTCAGCGCCTGTAGGCGTAATAATACGCACACTTGCTATGTCACTTATTGAGTTACGTTCGTCTTCTGGATAGCGGATCATGACTTTAATTTCTTCGCCTTCACGCAATATTCGCTGCGCTTCTAAGCCGTAGTAACTAAAGCTAACTTGCGACGCTACATCAGCAAGCGTTAAACCCATGCTGTAAGCGAGTGGTTTTAAATCAAGTTGCACTTCGTCGGTAGCGCTTTGCATTGAATCGTTTACGTCGCCAACGCCTTCCATTGTTTGTAATTTGGCTTTTAATTTACCAGCCACTTCTTTTAGCTCGTCAGCATTTTTGCCTTCAAGTTTAAAGCTAACGTCGCCATCATCTCGACCGCCATTCATTATACTGTCTTGAATGGTCATGGTTTTAATGCCGGGTAGAGCGGGCATTTGCTCACGCCATAATGCACTTAGGGCAAAGGTGTCGATAGGGCGTAAATCAGGCTCTACCAAAATGGCCATAATATTTGCTTCAGTTCGTCCGCGAAGGCTTACCGATAAATCGCGGATCATCGGTTTACCGTATTGCTCTTGTAGTTGCTGATCGACCTGTAACAACACGCTTTCTATTTTACGTGCAGTTTCAAGTGTTGCTTGCTCAGATGAGGCAAGGTTCATCTCTATATCAATACGTGGAAAGTCGTGCGGTATTTTAGGGTTTGGTACAAACTTAACTAAACCACCTGCAAACATACCTGCGCTTACAATAAGCAAACACATAAAGCCAACAATTACGGTATAGCGGTAGTGAATACAGCGGCCAACAAAAGGAAGGTAGTAGTTATTCACAAAGCCTTTTAAACCACTATCAATCACCATACGTAAGCGATGTAATAGATTTTTAGGATTTGGTTTACGCGGGTTCATTGCTGCAATATGCGCAGGTAAAATTAGTTTTGATTCAATGAGTGAAAAAATCAAACATAAAATAATCACGCCACCAATGGCCTTAGAAAAAGCAGCGCCAGGGCCTGTTGCCATTGTTTGCGGTAAAAATGCCGCAATGGTAGTTAATACACCAAAGGTTGCTGGCATCGCAACACGTTTAACACCGCGTACTACGTTATCAAGTGTGTGGCCGTATTTTTCTATTTCGGCACTGGCTGACTCGCCCACAACTATGGCGTCATCAACAACAATCCCGAGTACAAGTATAAAGGCAAAAAGAGAGGCTAGGTTAATTGTTACATCTAAAAAGCCAATAGGCATAAACAAAAAGGCGCCCAGAAAAGACACCGGTAAGCCCATCATTACCCAAAATGCTAAGCGTAGCGGTAAAAATAGTGCCAGCACTATCATTACTAACAAGCCACCCCAAATCATGTTATCGACCATCATATCGAGTCGACCTTCAAGGTAGTAAGTTAAATCAACAATAGGAGAGAGCTTAACGCCTGCAGGTAAAAGTGGCTCTTTAGTTGCCATGTAGCTTTTAAGTACTTTTGCTACATCGGTAATGTCTTGATCTTTTGATGCGTTTACTTCAAACGAGAGTGAATTCTTACCATTGTATTTTGAATATTGTAGACCTTCTTCAAAGCCATCATTAATAGTTGCAACATCGCCTAAATAAATTTGTGCGCCATCAGCAAGGGTAATAAGTGGCAGTTTTTCAAACTCAAAACCACGGTAGGCTTGTTTTTCAACACGCATCGAAATATAACCATTTTCAGAGCGTATTTGTCCCGCCGACATATTTGCCGAAAAGTTTTGCACCGCGCCTGCAATATCTCTAAATGTTAAGCCATATTCGCGCAGTTTATCGGGGCTGACTTCTATACCAATTTCGTATTCTAAGCCGCCGTTAAAATTAACAAGGTTAACGTGAGGCAGTGCTTGTAGCTCGTCTTTTATATCGTTGCCAAGCTCTTTTAACTGGTAGTTACTCATGTCGCCGTAAAGCGCGAGTATCATTACCTCTTGCTCAAACTTATCGCGGCGCACAACAGGGCGCTCCATTCCCGCAGGAAAGGTGTTTATTGAATCAACTTGTACTTTAATTTCATCAAGTACTTCTTGTGGATTGTATTGTTCTTCTATTTCAATCCACGCTTGTGAAAAACCACGGTTAGAGTACGTAATTAGGCGTTTAATGCCTTCAATACCTTCGAGGTTTTCTTCAACTTTTATGGTTATGCCTTCTTCAACCTCTTGCGGGGCTGCACCTGGGTAAACTGCTTGTACGCTTATCCAGTTGCTTTCAAACTGTGGGAACATTTGTTTGCGAATGGTCATTGCCATTAAAATACCGCCCACTAATATAAATATCATTAGTAGGTTGGCTGCAACGGGATTTCGGGCAAACCATGCTATTAACCCTGTTTCACGAGTGTTCATGATTATTCCTCTTTCAGCGCAAGTTGAGTTACATCAGTTTTATCAGGCGCAATATCTTCAATTTTTACTGCCATACCTTCAGTTGGGTATTCAAGCGCTGAGGTAACAATTTGCTCGCCATTGTTTAACCCTTGGCTGGCTATAATCATGCCGTTTTGTTCGCGTATAATATTGAGGGTTTTAAACGACAATGTTAAATCGTCATTTAAAATTACAATTTTATTATCTTTAACTAAGTGGTGCGCAACAATAATTGCGTTATCAAGCGGGCGGCCTTCAATGGTAGCATTAATGTACGAACCAAAACGAAGAGGACGTGTTTTATCGCCATAAGGTGTTGCAAGTTGTGCAACCAAGTAGCTCATACGGCTTGTTTGATCAACCACACCTTCGGTGCGAATTACTTTGGCTTGCCACATTGTTTGCTTACCCGCGTATTCTGCGTTAAATGTAACATTTGAGCCTACGCCGCCATTTTTTAAATATTGCAGTTCTTGATCGGCAACCGGTAAACGTACCTCTGCAACTGAGGTTGCACTCAATGCACCAAAACTATTACCTGGGTTTACTACTGAACCCAAGCTAATTGTGCGCTCATTAATAATGGCATCATAAGGGGCTTTAATATAAGTACGCTCAAGATTGCGGCTAGCACGCTTAACACTTGCTTGAGCAGAGCGGTAACGCGCTAATTTTTCTGCCAGCTGTGGTTTTCGTAAATAAAGTTCTGATGCAATAGCGTCGCTTGAGTCTGACTTAATGCGCTCCCACTCAGCTTGAGCGACATGTGCTTGCGCGCGTTCTATTTCAAGTGCTGAGCTTGCTTGTGCTAAACCTGCTTGTGCTTCAATAAAGTCTGCTTCGTAATCATTTGCATCAATTCGTGCTAAAATATCGCCTTGCTTTACAAACGCGCCTTCAACAAATTGATCCGATACCGAAATAACTTGCCCGCTAACTTGTGCTATTAGCTCGGTACGATACTTGGGTTTAACAATGCCGTACGATTTAACATCGAGCGTTATAGAATCTAAAAGTACGCTTTGTGTTGCTACTAAAGGACGTAAATCTTGCTCTGGCTTTTCTTCAGGTGGCTGTTTCATCATCTTAAAGGCTATAGCTAGCGCAATGCCGCCTGCTAAAACAGCGATTGGGAGTATTATTTGTTTTGTAGTAGCCACAAGGCATTCCTTCATAATTGGTGGTGACAGAGCAATAATACGCAATAAAATGTTTACAAGCTGTTTTAAGATGTAACAAAGCATTACATATGTGTGTTACAACTCGCTATGCGACTAATTAAGTTCCTAAAAAGAAATTAAAGTAAGTGTTTTTTATTCAGAGGAAATTATGAAAACCGAATCGATGAATTGCAGGCTAGGCTGCGGCGCATGTTGTATTGCGCCAAGTATTAGTTCGCCTATTCCAGGTATGCCAAATGGTAAAAAAGCCGGAGAGCGCTGTATTCAGCTAGACGAACGTAATTTATGTAAGTTATTTGGTGATGAAAGTCGGCCTAAAGTGTGTAGCGATTTTAGCGCCACGTTTGATGTGTGCGGGTCAACAAACGCGCAAGCCCTAGCGCTTATTACAGAGCTCGAAGAGCTCACTTAGTGAGCTATTAAAATACACATATATTTACACTTATTTATTACTGTGTTTTTATTTTAAGTAATTAAAAGCTGCGCTTTTCACGCGAGCAAGCTCTGCGTTTACCGCCAAAGTGTAGGCTTGTGTTTGTTTTGTAGATACCATCTCTCATTTTAAGCTTCAAGGTCGTATTTAACTTTCTTGGAGCTTAAACGCTTCTTGGTTTTTTATTACATCAAAACATATATGAATTAGCTTTCGCATATTTGCACACACAGCTTGCATTGGTGTTTTACCATTATTTATTAACGTTAACTTGTGTCGT
>NZ_WTKX01000060.1:0-2617 GCF_011378755.1 Pseudoalteromonas sp. Z1A2
TTTTCTCATGGCTATCTCCTAATTGAAATTAAGAAATAGCTTAATCGGTTTGACGAATTACTGGCAGGTGCACTTTGCTAGACGCTTACCTACGATCCAGTCCTCTTCTGGACAACTGCATTCATCACTCTGTCTTGACTCAATGAACTCATAGCAATGACTCATTTGTGCAAACGAACCATCCATATAAACCCTTAATCCAATTTCACTAACTTGTATTCAGTTTTACCTGCTCTGATAGTGCATTCGTCCTCACTACCTTGTAATTCCAGATCGAAATTGATTGGATAAATGGCTGCTACAATATAGTGCTCGCCGACAACAAACTTATCATCGTTTATGCAGCTACCTTCTTTGCGACCAAGCCACTCGACCTTATCACCAATAGCAACCTTGCCATGTAGAGCTATGACATTGCCGTTAATACCACAGACTACTGAACCATATTTTCGGCTTTCTACCACCATTACGCTCTCCTTATTCCAATTAAACTATTTGTTCTTTTTATTCCATACGTTCAGAGCGTTTTTGAGGTACTGAATTGGCTCAGGCATAGGATGTGTTTTCCCTGGCTTAGTTTTGCGTTCATGTTTCGCATGTTCACGCTCAATCTTGCTCCAATCCTTCGGGTAAAGCTCTTGAAACTTATTAATGAAGTCATCAAATGAATATCCTTCGTTTAACTCACCAACCACATTTTCGATTTTTTCATCTTTCTTCGTTATTACAGCCATTATTTTTCCCTTTAAGCCAGTTGAACATTTTACTTTTGTGAGTAGCGCTTAATTAAACGCCACTGGCAAAAGCTTGTATTCCAATTTAGTCATTTAACTTAATCGAGTAGTGGTTTTTTGAGGCTTACCAGATGAGCCTAACTCAACCATTTCCATTACATCGTCTTGATTAATTATGCCGCTGGCCTTAACCGCATCTAATGCTTCAAGCGCATTATCAGCCCACTTTTCAGCAGTAACTTTTTCTAATTCAAGTTTAACAATGTCATCAACTTGTTTTTCATCACTAAAGTTAGCTACTTCTTTGCCATCAACTGTAAGCCACCAACAATGATGCCCCTGAACTTTACCGTATTTAGCCATCGTCATTATTCCAACCGTTATTTATAGTGAATAGCTAGCTGAATTTAATAATTGTAAAAATATATTCCAAGGCCACAGAGCCCCCACAATATAGCAATCATTAGGTGAGTATTTCTAATAAAGAAATTGTCATTTTCAGAATTTGATTTGATATTATTTTCTTCTACTTGTTCTGACATTTTTATCTCCAGTTAATTTAAAATTTAGTATTGAGGGTACAGTAGCACGTCACTAACGTGCTGTGAATTATCATTTAACCAAGATTTGTTTAACATCCCCCAGTCTACCACCGAGTATGAACCGCCTTTATTTTCAAGCACAATAGACAGCTCAGGAATTGCCGCTATCGTATCTTGAGCTGTTCGTCTTGGCATTCCTGTAGCTTCCATAATTGCTGGCACAGTGTTAACGCCTGCGCTAATCAGCCAAGTCACGTAAGCTCGCCTATATAAGCTAGTTTTAGTTTTGCTATGTGTCATTTAATAACTCTGTGAAAATATTTTTAAGCTAATCATTTTGAGTTTCCGATGGTAACAATATATCCTTAAATGTGTTTAAGTTAGCAATATCACATTCCGATAAAAATCTATCCTCGAACCCTAGCGCGGTTATTAACTGATACTTACTTGTGGACAAATACCTAATTACTTCTAAATGCTCCTGATATTTTTTGATTATGTTATTTATTGCCTGCTCCCTACTTCTAGTAGAACGTCCTTTCCAAGCGGGCTCGTGATGGAACAATCTATTCCTAAATTTATTTAAAGTGCCAAAATTTTGAAAAATTGTATTCAAGGAAACCTTACTTGCTTGGGCGTTGGGAAAGCATTGGTTAAATTTGAATTGCCACAAATTATGCTTTTTATCTCTTGGATTATTATAGCCTTTCGATAGCATGTGAACCCAGAATCCAAATGGAAGCCGCGATACAAGATCATTTGTTGTGTATTTAGCTCCCACTTCATCTAAGCACTTTTGCTCTGCTTCGGTCACTTGATTTTTTGATTTGTCGCTAATTGTTTTAGTTTTGAACCATTCTGGATCATCAAACTGCTCTGTCGCACACTGGTGTATTGAATTTCTTAAAGTAACTTCAAGTAGTTGAACAACTGTAAAAAAGTGGCTCATAATGCTCTGCATTGACATATAAATAGCTATTAATTCATGGTCAGATTTACAGGAGAATACTTGACGATACGTTTCAAGTTTTTCCGTAGATAGACCCTTTTTTATTTCTGCAAGATCCAAATTATTTGCCCTTATTAAATTTATTAGGTATTATGACGGCAACTGAGGCATTGCCTCTTGTTGTGATAGCCCTGTCCTCTTACGCTCTATGAGTATTGACAACAGGTAGCGAGTTTAAGAGCCATCCCAAGTGGGGTGGCTCACTTGTTTCTGACGCACAATAAATTCTAAAATACACCTTAATGGGGTTCTAGGGATTTTCCCCTCTAAAGTAACATAAATCGCCACAACCCTCGCAGTTAATGGCTTGTGGAGCTGGGTTACCTTTCATT
>NZ_WTKX01000061.1:0-2432 GCF_011378755.1 Pseudoalteromonas sp. Z1A2
GCAACATATTGCAGAGCAGCCAAGTAACCTTGAGCCACTGCTACCTTGGAATATTAAGCAAGGCTAGGTGTCGTTAGCTATACGCTTACGTAGCAGCAGGTAAATCATTCAGAGAAATAGCGAAGTACCTAAATTGCTCTTCTTAGACTACGAAACACCTGTGAAACGATTTAATCAGTGTACTGAATCGAGTGCTTTAACTCACAACACTTAGTTAAACTTCGCCAAAATGCTGAGAGCAAACATTGAGTTATTAATTTTAATAATTAGCTTTTAGCTAAATTAAAAAAAACTTTAAAGCTGGTAGTTTGATTATTTGAACTGACCTCTACATCACCACTGTTTGCTTGCGCTAGAGCTTTAACTATTGCAAGCCCTAAACCGGCTCCATCACTATGGCGTTGCCGAGACTTATCTGGTCGATAAAAGCGGTCAAATAAATAAGGTAAATGTGCAGAAGGTATTTTCTCGCCGGTATTACTCACACAGATACATACTTTTTCAACAGATGTTATTTCACTACTTACCGTAATTGATGACCCCTTCGGTGCATATCTTATAGCATTCGATAACAGGTTTGATAACAATTGACGAAAATGTAGTTTATCACAATAAAAACTGATGTTTTCACCTGCTTTATTAAGTATCAGCGATGATTCTTCAGCTAAAGCATCAAAATATTCAAACAGCGCTTCAATTTCTTCATGGCTGGATAAAATGTCTTGGGTTGGTTTAATTAGGCCGTTTTGGGTTTTTGCCAGCCAAAGCATGTCACTAACCATCTTAGTTAGTCGTTCCAACTCTTCTAGATTAGAAAATAATAACTCTTGGTACTCTTCGGATTGCCTTTTTTTAGATAGGCCAACCTGCGTTTGAGTTATTATATTGGTAAGAGGTGTGCGTAGTTCATGAGCAATATCACTAGAAAAATTTGATAGCCGGATAAATTCACCTTGAAGCCTGTCTAGCATTAAATTGAAAGATTGCACCATATTAACAAGCTCAATAGGCACTTTATTTTCATCAGGCCTTACATCCATTTTATTAGTTTGGATATCATGCATTTTCTGACTTACACCTCGTAAAGGGTTTAATCCTTGATGTATAGCAAACCAAGCCACCAATAAAATGAGTACAGCTGAACCAAACATAATAGCCCAAAGGCTTTGCTGAAATTGATTGAGAAAGTGTAAATGAAAGCTCATGTCTATCGCTGTAGTAATCTTGTATTGCTGTTGCCCAGTACTTAAATTATTCACCAGAGCTCGGTAGGTGTGAGTACCATTTTGCCATGAGATAATGTTGTTACTGTTAAAGCCAGTTGAAGCCTTTGCACTCATTGCAAAATCACTAAAATCTCGTTCAGAGCTTTGAAAAATGAGATCTCCTTTTGCAGTATTTACCTGATAGTAAACACCGTGATGACCCGCAACAGCGTTAGATAATTCATTTTTAAGCTTCAGGTTTGATTTATACTGTTGTGTTAAAACAAATTCAATAGATTGATTAATAACATGTAGTTCACTGCTATCTTGCTGAAAAAAATGATGCTTTATTGAACTATTTATTAAAAAAGCAACTAAAGTTAAGCACGCAATAACGGTTACAGCCACAAACAACACAACACGCATCGTAAGTGATAAAGGTCGTGACTTAATAGTCATCAGTTTCAACCTCTAATTTATAGCCCATACCACGAACTGTATGAATTAATTTAACAGTAAAGTCATCATCAACTTTTGCTCTTAGTCTACGAATGGCAACATCAATCACATTGGTGTCACTATCAAAATTCATATCCCATACTTGAGAAGCAATTAACGAACGTGGCAATACTTCACCTTCGCGCCGTAACAATAGTTCAAGTAAGCTAAACTCTTTATTACTCAATAAAATACGCTTGCCTGCACGTTGTATTTTTCGCTTTGGAATATCCATTTCTAAATCAGCAACGATCAGTATATCGTCAACTGTTTGCACTGCACGACGGCGAATAAGAGTACGTACTCTTGCTAAAACTTCAGCAAAAGCAAAAGGCTTTATTAAATAGTCATCAGCACCAAGTTCGAGCCCCTTTACTCTATCGTCTATGCTATCGCGAGCAGATAAAAATAGTACTGGGGTTTTGTTATCTGCTTCACGTAGCGACTGTAAAATTTTCCAACCTGATACGTCAGGTAACATAACATCAAGTATTATTACATCAAACAATTCGGTCATTGCTAGGTGATGACCGTCAAGACCATTGCGCGTCAAAGAAACCTGAAAACCAGCTTCACTGAGTCCCTGTTTTAAATAATCTCCCGTTTTTGCTTCATCTTCAACAACTAATAAGCGCATACTATTCCTTCATTAAAGTCCTAACAACTACCTCTGCAAATATTATGCAGTATCTGTCACTACAGCAACATGACACCAAGATTACAACTTTG
>NZ_WTKX01000062.1:0-2412 GCF_011378755.1 Pseudoalteromonas sp. Z1A2
CATTAAGCTAACTTGTACTAATTACCCGTGAGGCTTAACCATACAACGCCAAACGCGTTTTATGCGACAGTTTAGACAGAAGTTAATATGACTAAAGTAGATATTACTCAGAAAGACTTAAAAAATATTATCAGATATTTTCCAAATTCAGTTAATGCGTAGAAATACGAATTAACGCCCAAATTTGCTTGGTGACAATAGCGTTTTGGACCCACCTGACTCCATGCCGAACTCAGTAGTGAAACGAAACAGCGCCGATGATAGTGTAGCATTTGCTATGTGAAAGTAGGACATTACCAGGCTTCAAATTGTAGAGAGCCCGACTAGAAATAGTCGGGCTTTTTTACGTCTGAAGAAAAGTGAAATGTGCGCAATTAACACACTCACATCAACACCTATCACGTAGGTCGGGCGAGCACAGCGACTCCCGACACAAAGAGAGTGTAGCATTTCACTGTGACTCTCCACCGCTGTGGGCACTACGACATTACCAGGCTTCAAATTGTAGAGACCCGTTACAGCAATGTGACGGGTTTTTTGCTGTCTGGGATTTAGTAAATAGCCAAGAGCCCAAACCGCACTTAGCAGTAAAACAAAACAGCTCGAAGGCGAGACCCACTGAAGGCCGCCCTGACACAAAGAGAGTGTAGCATTTCACTGTGCCTCTCCACCGCTGTGGGCACTACGACATCCTACTGCGTAGCGCACCGACTTCAAATTGTAGAGAGCCCGACTAGAAATAGTTGGGCCTTTTTACGTCTGCAGAAAAGTGAACTACGCGCAGTTAACACACACTCATATCAACATCATCACGCAGGTCGGGCGAGCGTAGCGACTCCCGACGTCAAAAGCATAAAAAACCTCCGTTCGACAATGAGTGGTAGCATTTGTACTGTGGGTAAATAATACCAATTGGTTTAACATCTGACCTAATATAAAAGCGTTAATTATCTGGTCTTGTGATAAGTATTGAACATGACCTTTAAGCCTTTATATACGCTTTAGGTAGGTTACTGAAGAGAATAAAAATAGAGTTTAATACAGAGGTTTACGCATAGAACTTAAATCTAATGGGCATGTGGTTTTTAAATAATAGTGTTCATGGAGTGCCTATCTAAACTTGCAGTATAAACTACCCTTCATTAATTGTTTTATAGCATGATAGGCGGTTAGGGGCTGCTTTAATTTCATATGTACTGAGTGTTATTAATTTTTAACCCTAAGATTAACTAAGGCCATATACTTTATATTAAAAACTATCGACAAGACTTACTGAAAAGCAATTCATGTACTCCTTCAACTAAAGTTTATTTTGTATTCTCTTGGTTCTAACTAACCACCTATATACGCCGATAATGAACAATGCAGCAGATCCGAAGCCACTTAACACCCAAATGACTTTTAAAATGTTACCGCCAATGCTGCCGTCATGTAGAGGGTGCATCCAGTTTTTTATTTTACTAGCCGTACTTTGCTTATCTATATTAAACACGCTCTCTAACTTTCCTGTAAGTGCATTAACCTCTATATAGCTATGTGGAAAGCGATATGAAGGATCGTTTACAGTTTGAAATCTTAATCTGTAAATAGCATTTAAGTTTGATGGTGTTTCAATCCAAGCTAAACGCGCATTCGGTAATGCTTTTTCAGCTATTAATACCGCTTGTGATAAAGGAATATCGGTTTGTTTGCTCGGTTGAATTTGTGTTTTTGGTGGGGAGTTTATATCGCTAACTAGAGCGGTTAATATAGGATCTGTCTGTTTTGGAATAGCGAGCATAACACCTGTAACAGTTAAAGCTAGTAGCGGTATGCAGAAGGTTAAACCAATTAGTTTATGCCGGTCGTATAGCAAACTTATTTTAGAGCTACGAGATTTAAATTTTAGTGCCTTTACCCACTGCCCAGGCTTTGGAAACCAAGCAAAGAATCCAGAGATAAGAAGAACTATTGAGGCTATGCCTATATAGCCAAGGACGAGAGTGCCCGTTGCTCCTGTTAGTAATGAAAAATGTAAGTTGTACATCCAAGTTACTAAGTATTTTCCCCAATAGTTTTTACGTATTACTTTATCACTACTGCTAGATAGCCATACCATTAAGGGGGCAAAGCCTTGCTCTTTTGTTTCTGTTGGATTGTAGTATCGCGCGGGAATTACTGAGTTTATACCTGTGTTTTCTAATCGCCATGGCCCTTGCTTTGAAGGGAAATTGGCTCTTAGCGTATTATATGCTTGATCCCAATTAGGCGTTTTTATGTTTGTAGTAGCGTCATTTGCTGGATTTAGCAGTAAGTCTATTTGCGGATAGTAAACTAATATAGATGCATATTCTCATGCATCGCGATCACCTAATACTATCTAAGCTGATCACCTAATACCATCCATCAAGATCACTCAATACCATCGATGCC
>NZ_WTKX01000063.1:0-2340 GCF_011378755.1 Pseudoalteromonas sp. Z1A2
GTAAGCGTCTAGCAAAGTGCACCTGCCAGTAATTCGTCAAACCGATTAAGCTATTTCTTAATTTCAATTAGGAGATAGCCATGAGAAAAACACGTAGCCTTGAGCAGTGGCGTAACATTATCGAAGAACAACAAGCCAGCGATTTAACTATTACTGAGTTTTGCCAGCAACATGCCTTATCTAAAACAAGCTTTTATGCGGCACGAAGTAAGCTTAATACTGAATCCAGTCGTTTTGTTCAAGCAAAAGTCACTAAACACGTCGCCCCCACTGAACAGCAACTGCCGATCATGCTTACTATCGGCAGCGTGAAAATTAGCTTCCCACCCACAATGCCTGTCGCTTATTTGAGTCAATTGTTGCGTGAGCTTGCCTTATGAAAATGTTTGTTGAACCCGCGCGTATTTACTTGCATCGTGACGCCGTGGATTTTCGAAAGTCCATTGATGGTCTGGTCGCACTCGTTGAAAGCGAGCTTGAACGTGACGCTTACACTGGCGCATTATTTTTGTTCTGCAATAAATCGAAAGATAAACTCAAGCTGGTTTACTGGGATAAAACGGGGTTTGCTTTGTGGTACAAGCGTTTAGAAAAACAAAAGTTCAAATGGCCAAGTAAAGTCAGTTTGCAAGAATTTGAACTCAGTCCTGGGCAATTGGATTGGTTGTTGTCGGGATATGATGTGCTTGGTCATGAAGAATTGCAGTATCAATCGATCATATTGACAGTAAATGATCGTTGCCACACCGCCTGCTTTATCTTTGCGTCAAACAAGAAAACAACGTCAAATTCTGTTAAATTGCGAACATGAAAATTGATGCACACTTACTTCCTGACGACCTAGAACAACTCAAGCGCATGGTGCTTGAGTTGTTCTAGGTCGTTGCTGAAAAAGATGCGCAAATTCACGAATTACTGCAAGCTTATAACGCGAAGCTTGCCAAAGAGTACGCGAAGAAATCTGAAAAGATGCCCGGTGCTGGAGAGCGCTTCAATGAAGCAGAAAACATTCTTGATGAACATGATAAAGCGCTATTGGCCACATCGCCCTTAGTAAAGAAAGAAAAAGCCAAACCGAAACGCCGGCCACTGCCAGCACAGTTACCACGAGTCGAGGTGGTTGTTGACCTTGATGAGGATGAAAAAGTGTGTGATTGCTGTCAAAGCCCACTTCACAAAATGGGTGAAAGCAGCAGTGAAACACTCGAATTTGTGCCAGCGCATATCAAGGTTGTCAAAACTATTCGCCCTAAATATACGTGCCGTCACTGTGAGCGTGAAGGGATTGAAAGTGTAGTGAAAACGGCAAAAATGCCCGCAACACCTATTCCAAAAAGTATCGCCACGCCCAGTTTACTGAGCCAAATAATCATGTGTAAATACCAGTTTGGCTTGCCGCTTTATCGCCAAGAAACGTTATTTTCTGATATCGGTATTGAGTTGAGCAGGCAAACCATGTCGAGCTGGATGTTACGCTGTGCTGAATTGTTGTCACCGCTCTATCAGCGTTTAAAAGAAATCTTGTTATCTCAAGCAGTTATTCATGGCGATGAAACCTCGTTAAACGTTATTAACGCAGAGAAAGCGACCAGCTATATGTGGCTGTACTGTTGTGGCGATGATAAGCCGGGTAAAGACACTAATATTGTCCTGTTTGATTATCATAATAGTCGCGCGGCCCACTGTGTAGTTGGTTTTCTTGACGGTTATCAAGGCTACATGCACGTTGACGGCTACAAAGCATACGAGCAAACGAAGGCAACACTGGTTGCGTGCTTAGCTCATATACGCCGTAAGTTCATCGAGGCCAAAGGCAATAATAAAAAAACCGTTAAAGCGGATGTAGCACTTAACCTTATTCGCAAACTCTATGGTATTGAGCAAGCCATCAAAGGTAAATCGGTCAGTGAAAAATTCACCGTTAGGCAGCAAAAAGCCAAACCAATCGTTGATGAATTGTATCAATGGTTACTCAAACACAAAGATAAAATCCCTCCCCAAATGGCGCTAGGGAAAGCAATTACCTATGCGATAAACCAGTTTGAGAAATTCAGGCGTTACCTCGATGATGGCAGGCTCAGTATTGATAATAACCGAGCAGAGCGAGCCATAAAACCGTTCGTAATAGGGCGGTTTTATGGCTGTTCTCAAATACCAGTAATGGCGCGCATGCCAGCGCCATACTCTATAGTCTTGTTGAAACCGCAAAGGCAAATGATCTTGTAGTGCATGACTACATCTCAACGTGCTTGCAACATATTGCAGAGCAGCCAAGTAACCTTGAGCCACTGCTACCTTGGAATATTAAGCAAGGCTAGGTGTCGTTAGCTATACGCTTAC
>NZ_WTKX01000064.1:0-2324 GCF_011378755.1 Pseudoalteromonas sp. Z1A2
GTAAGCGTCCGAGCAACGACACCTAGCAGAGTGGATTTAATTAATAGAAAATATCGTCAGTTTCTACTGGAGGTATTATGCAAAAAAGAACCCTTAATGACTGGCAAAAATTGATTGAGCAGCAACAAACCAGCGGCTTATCTATTGTCGCATTTTGTAAAGAAAACATGTTACCCACTTCAAACTTTTATAAATATCGGTCTAAGTTACAAGACGCTGCAAAAGCACCTAAATTGGTGAAAGTGCAAAACAAAGCCATTCCCCATAAAGTGAATGCCTCAATCACGTTATCTCATGGTGAAACTCATTTAACTATACCAACCTCATCTGAGCCTACATGGGTGGCTAATTTAATAAAGGCGCTGCAAGCATGAACATGTTTATTGATGTGCCCGACGTGTACCTTTGCAATCAGTTTGTCGACTTCAGAAAATCCATTAATGGCTTAGCGGCCATTGTTGAAAGTGAACTCGAACTGTCAGTGCTATCCGGTGCCGTGTTTGTTTTTTGTAATAAAAGCCGAGATAAGCTGAAGATATTGTATTGGGATAACACAGGCTTTGCCCTGTGGTATAAACGCCTCGATAAGCACAAATTTAAATGGCCGAAAAACCTCAGCGCCGACACCCTAAACTTAACCGAGCAACAATTACACTGGTTATTATCTGGGTATGATGTCATAGGGCATCAACAAATCAACATCGAAAACGCTAGCATTATTTAGATCGTCGCGGGATCAATATTAACCATCGCATTAAGCTAGTTTACGGTAAAAAACATTATAAAATAGAAGGATGAATATTGATGTTAACCGCCTTCCAAACGATCCGGCGTTGCTTAAAAAGCTGTTGGTAGAGCACGCTGAAAAGTTAGCGCAAGCGACTGCGAGAAACCGGTATCTAGAGGAGCAATTCCGCCTAGCGCAACAAAAACAATTTGGTAAAAGTACCGAAGGCTTTGACGCACAAGGTGAATTGTTTAATGAAGCCGAAGACATCATTGAGCAACCTGATGAGCTTGCTACGCAAGAGATTAGCTACACACGCAAAACACCAAAGCGCAAACCATTACCCAAAGACTTACCCCGTGAGCAAGTGATTCATGACATTGCCGAAGAAGACAAGGTGTGTAACTGCTGTGGTAATGAGTTGCATAAAATGGGTGAAGACGTCAGCGAAAAGCTCGACTTCGTCCCCGCAAAGATAAAAGTCATTGAGCATATTCGCCCAAAGTACGCGTGTCGTGAATGTGATAAGTCAGGGTCGAATAACAGTATTAAACAAGCCAAGATGCCAAACATGGCCATCAACAAAGGCATGGCCACGTCCAGTTTATTAAGTCAAATCATCACCAGCAAATATCAATATGCACTGCCACTGCACAGACAAGAGTCGATGTTCAAGCAATACGGCATTGAGCTTAGCCGTAAAACCATGAGTGACTGGGTACTCGCATCCGCTACCTTGTTTGAACCGCTGATACAACGACTGAAACACGCGTTACTTAAACAGCCTGCGATACATGCCGATGAAACGACGGTCAATGTGGTCAACGCCGACAAAGTAAAAAGTTACATGTGGCTATATTGTACCGGCACGGATTCGCCATCGGCTATAAATAAACACAACCCAATACCAAACATTGTGCTTTACGACTATCAAAACAGTCGGGCAGCTTCCTGTGTGGTTAATTATCTGGATGGCTATTCGGGCTATTTACAGGTTGATGGTTATCAAGCGTATGCACAAACGCAATCAACACTCGTTGGTTGCTGGGCCCATGCACGTCGTAAATTTATAGAAGCAAAACACGTGCAGGGTAAAAACAAGACAGGCAAAGCCGACGTAGTCTTGAGTCTTATTCAAAAACTGTACGGCATTGAATCAAAACTCAACGATAAAACACCAGAACAAAAGCATGAAATAAGGCAAGAGCAAGCGAAACCTATTATCGATAAACTGCATAAATGGCTAGAGCAAAACCAGCCACGTTTAGTCGGGAAAACCAAGTTAGCAGAGGCAGCAACCTATCTCGCTAATCAATGGCATAAACTTATAGTTTACCTTGAAAATGGTCAGCTTAATATCGACAATAACCGCGCCGAGCGCGCTATCAAACCATTTGTTATTGGCCGTAAGAACTGGATGTTTAGCCAAACCTCACGCGGCGCAATAGCAAGCGCTCACCTATACAGCATCATCGAAACTGCAAGATCCAACGGCTTAACGCCATTTGATTACATCATGCATTGCCTCGATGAGCTTTGTCAGCCTGAGCCAGACATAGAACAATTATTGCCTTGGAATATCAATATCTAGGTGATG
>NZ_WTKX01000065.1:0-2237 GCF_011378755.1 Pseudoalteromonas sp. Z1A2
TATGGAAAGGATGGCTTAAGTTACAAGCCATCCTGGAAGGCTACGATTTAGCAAAATCTCTTGAGTCAGACTTGTGATCAAGAGACAGCAATTAGCGGCTTTTTTGTGTGCAATAAATAACTAATTTATTATTTACGTTTGGTAGGCTTAACACGTTGATTGTGTTTTTTAACTGCTTTGCGGATCTGGTTGATTTTAGCGCGTTTATCTTTGCGTTTTTCAGGCATAACAGAAAGCTTAGTTTGTGTCTCGCGCCCTAATTTAACGGTTTTGCGTAAGTAGTTTACTGTTTCTAAATCATACTCCATCCAACCACCTTGTGGCACGCGCTTATCAAGCTCTAGTTTACCGTAACGAATACGAATAAGACGAGATACTTCCGCATCTTGAGACTGCCATAAACGACGTACTTCACGGTTACGTCCTTCATTTAACGTTACGTTAAACCAGCGGTTAACGCCTTCGCCACCCATAGGGGTTACAGTCGTGAATTTGGCTGGACCATCTTCAAGCTCAACACCACGTAGTAAGTTTTTAACCGTTTCATTGGTTACTTCACCAAATACACGCGCAGAGTATTCACGCTCTACTTCATAGCTTGGGTGCATCAAGCGGTTAGCTAATTCACCATCATTAGTAAAGAGCATCAAACCCGAAGTATTAACGTCTAATCGGCCAACCGCAATCCAACGCTCACCATCAATACGAGGAAGTCGGTCAAATACTGTACGACGCCCTTCTGGATCTTTACGTGTGCTTAACTCACCTTCGGGTTTGTTATACATAATCACACGACAGATTCTATCTGCTTTTTCTTCAATCTTTACAGTGTGCCCGTCAACACGAATCAAATCGGTTTCTTCAACACGGTCTCCTAACTTTGCCACTTTACCGTTTACACTAACGCGGTTTGCATCAATGTATTTTTCCATTTCACGGCGTGAGCCTACGCCTGCACGGGCTAAGACTTTTTGTAACTTTTCACCTTGTATAATACTCATTCGGATGGTTCTCTCACAGAAGGATCGCTCAATAACTGGTTAATTTTACTTTGCTGCTCTGTTGGCAGCGCAGGTAAGTTTTCAAGTCCAGTTAACGAAAAA
The DNA here is from genome assembly GCF_011378755.1 of Pseudoalteromonas sp. Z1A2. NCBI lineage: Bacteria > Pseudomonadati > Pseudomonadota > Gammaproteobacteria > Alteromonadales > Pseudoalteromonadaceae > Pseudoalteromonas > Pseudoalteromonas sp. Z1A2. The sequence goes on from NZ_WTKX01000065.1 coordinate 1,104, forward strand.
TAATCTAAAAATTGTTTAGTAGTTGCATATAAAGCCGGCTTACCCGGAACCTCTTTATGCCCTACCACTTTAACCCACTCTCTTTCGAGTAGGGTTTTAATAATATTCGAACCCGTAGTAACACCCCTTACTTGCTCAATTTCACCGCGCGTAATGGGCTGCCTATATGCAATAAGTGATAATGTTTCCAGTAAAGCACGCGAGTATTTTGGTGCGCGTTCTTGCCACAAGTTATTTAACCAAGGGCTTAAACTACTACATGCCTGAAAACGATAACCGCTACCAACTTCAACTAAGCGAATACCACGAGTTTGAAAATGTTCTTGTATTGTATCTATTGCGTCGTTTATTCGCGCCATAGAAATAGCTAAATCTATTAATACAGTATCTTTAAGGTGGCGTTTACTCACAGGCTTATCTGCAACAAAAATAGCTGCTTCAATGATCTCAACTAGTTGTTCATCACTAATTCGCCGACCAGCCATACACACCCTTAACAAATAAAAATACACAGCCATCTATTATGACAGAACAACGCCAAACTAGGAAAATATATCTACTAAATAACTAGATTTTAAACACAAAAAAGCCAGTGATTATCACTGGCTTTTAATTTACTCTTTAAAACAACAAATATTAGCTGTGTTTAATGGCTTCTAATGCATCATCTTCAGCTACCGCGTTACCGTATTTTTTAATGTAACCCATAAACTCGCTTTTACTGATGCGCTTATCTTGGTTTTTATCCATGTAACCAAAGTGATTTGAAATATCATCATCGTTACCTTCAACTACCGAAATATAGCCATTACTGTCGTTATCTAAGCTTGAAAAGCTGCTTTCAATTTTATCGAATTTAGCGATTTCAGCTTTAAATGCCGACTCACTTACTTCAGAATCAGTGGCTACTTTACCATTGTTTAACTTCATGTAAGTGTTGAATTCTTTGCGGCTAATTTCGTTATCCATATTGGTATCAATATTTGAAAAATGGCCCCAAATGCTATCGTCATCAGCTTCAACTTTTGAGATGTAGCCATCGCTGTTGCATATTCTCATGCATCGCGATCACCTAATACTATCTAAGCTGATCACCTAATACCATCCATCAAGATCACTCAATACCATCGATGC
>NZ_WTKX01000066.1:0-2224 GCF_011378755.1 Pseudoalteromonas sp. Z1A2
ACTAGACGCGAAGGCAAGCTCACTGACTTCGATGTGATAAATGATAGCTAATCATTTATCAATGAGAGATACAAGGCGCGAAGCTTGCTCGCGCGAAAAGCGTAGCTTTTAAATTGTAAGCCGGAATTTATCTCTCGCTTTTAATTTTAATTTGCAAATATCGCGTTGATGCTGACAACCAAAATATGAATTACTTACTCAAAATACGTGTATTTATTTTCTGAAATTTAAATAAATGCATCCATATTTGGTAGTTGTATTATTTGCTCACTCAGCTTATTTGCAGCTTTATTAATTATTCTTATGCACAAATCAATGTGTGCTAATTCAACAGTAGATAAGTTATTTTTAACAGCAGAAACTTTAGCCGTATCAATTGCGGCTAATACAGAGTCAACGGTTTGACTCATAAGTAGTTGCATCCGTGGTAGTGAAATAGCAAATTCATCAGCAAAATCAGCTAACATATAAGCTGTAATCTTATTAGTAAAATTGCCTGCACTTTGCGAATTATGCTCACCCACTGACATAGCATAACATCTTGATATTTTGGGCTGTAAATAGTCCTCATCACGGTCAATGCTTCCCTGCTCAATAATAGCCTCTATATTTACCAAGTCGTAAAACGGCGTAAGCTCTAAACCATTTTTACCAACAAAAAAACTAATGTTTTTGCCATGAGCATCGTAATTACGTACTAAAATATTAAATGTCATCCAACGAATAAGCTGAGCCTTATACGCTTGTACATTCGTTGTTTTAACATTAAATAGTTTTGCAAAAGAAACGCCATCTCGAATATAAATACCATCCCCATCATCACCATGCTGACGCTCATATTTATAAGAAGGAGGTAAATTAGTGGCTTGGCAACCATCAATAATATGACGACGTAATACACGGCTTTGATCTTGTGTAACGCGCCTATCAAAGCGATCTATTACAAATACTCTTATATCTGCGTAAGTGCGCAACTCAACATGGGGAACATTGAGCCCCGACTCTTTTGCCAAAAGCATGGTAAAAAGTTCATTTACTGCAATGAAAGGAGCGGTACCTGTTTCGAATTTAAAAATTTTATTAGAACATAGCTCCCCTTCACCAAATCCTAATTTACTATCGATTTCGAGTAGGTTTAGTTTGTCTTGAACGCCAGCAACAGAGAGCCGAGTTCGGCCATCCCAATGAGTAATTGGCTCTCCAACTTGTACAAAGCGTTTAAGTTTTTGGCTTAGCTCATCATTAGTTACTTCACGAAAAGATGTTTGCTTTAAAGTACTGTTACTTGCTCTAAACGACAAAGCGCCTGACGTTTCCTCGCCAATTACTTTAATCAAACCAAACGTATTATTTTTAGAGATAGTAGTACTACTTATAATTTCATCAAGACCTTTGCCCTCGGGTAATAAGTTTTGTAAATAATTACGCACATCACGTGAGTCAAAATCACCATTGAGCGGTAAGTGTGGTGAAATAGCAAAACCCTTATTAATCCACTCAGGCTCATAGGTAAATGCAATTTCATTTTCAGAGCCTATATCAAGAGTTATCGCACCTATCTTCTGCGTATGCCCAATAAATACATCTAAGCTATTTTTTTTAATACCACTGCTCATCGCTCACCTCATCCTTGTTATTGTGGTGCGACTCGTCATCACTGACAAGGCTAAACGACAGCCCCAAGTATTCCATCACTTTGAGTACATTAAAAAACTGCACATTCACATCACCTTTTTCTATTTTTATCAGCGTAGGCTTTGAAATATTAAGTGCTTGCGATACATCAACCAGCGTAAGCTTCATGGCAGTTCGCTTTGAAGTAATCGCTTTAGCGAGCCGCACCGACGAAAACGGCTTTGATAGATCAGGCATTTCAGTGCGTTTAACAACTCTTCCAAGTGTTTTTTTTGCTGGTAATTCACTCATGAAAGGTCAACTATAGTTTACTTATACAATTTATTTTAGGGTAGCCAACCCAAAAGTCAAATATAACTTACTTTTAAGTTTGAACATATGTTTACTGCCTATAAGTAAACCTTACCTTACTTATAGGAAGTAAAATAAAACACAACCCCATAAGTAAAGCATAAGTTACTTATGGAAAGTTAATGACATTTTGAGCTTAATAGCCAAGCTAAACACCTGTAGATACCATCTCTCATTTTAAGCTTCAAGGTCGTATTTAACTTTCTTGGAGCTTAAACGCTTCTTGGTTTTTTATTAC
>NZ_WTKX01000067.1:0-2161 GCF_011378755.1 Pseudoalteromonas sp. Z1A2
ATTATAAACAACGTGCTTTACTGGCAAAAGACCAGCCTAATTCCACCTTGCCAGTGCACACGCAGTGCCTTACATCATCACGTTTTGTCCAGGTAAAACAAACTACTGAAGTCTGCGCGCAAACTCGTCAAAATACGCTGCAGTTTGATACGCTAACCGGCCAACTCACGTTTCCTATCGATTTAGCGACGGCCGATATCGTTGCCATTATTAAAGGGCTAACGGTATGAGGATGTTCGTTGATGTACCCACCGTCTATTTATGTGCCGATGCCGTTGATTTTCGAAAATCAATTAATGGTCTGGCGGCGTTGGTGGAAGCAGAGCTTGAACTACCCGTGCTCAGTGGTGCGCTATTTGTGTTTTGTAATAAAGGCCGTGACAAACTCAAACTGCTTTACTGGGATAACACCGGTTTTGCACTGTGGTATAAGCGATTAGATAAGCATAAGTTCAAATGGCCCAAACTCATGTCACCCACCATGACCTTAAGCGAGCAGCAATTACACTGGTTATTATCGGGTTATGATGTGATTGGACACAGTAAAATTGATGTCGCAGGTAAGAAAATGCTTTAATATTTGCGATCGATTGATGATCATCAAAGTGAGTTCAGTTAGCACTGCAAAGCCTTTGATGATGCCTTAAAATAGGCGTCATGAAAAATGAACTCGCCCTTAAACAGCGCATTGCTGAACTTGAAAAACTGTTAGCGCAGAAGGATGCCCAGATTGCGGCATTGGAAGAGCGCTGGAGCTTGGCCCAACAAAAACAATTCGGCAAAAGTGCTGAAGGCTTTGCCGGGCAAGGCGAGTTATTCAATGAAGTGGAAGAAATTGTTGAGGAAGTTGAGGCAGAGCAACAATCCATTAGCTATACCCGTAAAAAGCCGGTGCGTAAGCCACTGCCAAAAGACTTACCTCGTGAGCAGGTTATTCACGACATCATCGACAAAACCTGTGATTGCTGTGGCGGTGAGCTACATAAAATGGGTGAAGATAAGTCAGAAAAGCTTGAGTTCATACCCGCTAAAATCAAAGTGATTGAGCATATTAGGCCTAAATACGCCTGCCGTCACTGTGATAAATCCTCAACTCAGACACAGATTAAACAAGCCTCAATGCCTGCCATGCCCATCAACAAAGGCATTGCAACCAGCAGTTTGCTCAGTCAGCTTATCACCAGTAAATACCAATACGGGTTACCGCTGTATCGCCAGGAAGCGATGTTTAAGCAATACGGTATTGAACTCAGTCGACAGACCATGAGCAGCTGGATAGACAAATCAGCCACACTCTTCGCGCCATTAGTTGAACGGCTTAAAGCCGAGCTGTTAAGGCAACCCACGCTATTTGCCGATGAAACGCCATTAAAGGTGGTGAAATCGGACAAAGTAAACAGTTACATGTGGGTGTATTGCTCGGGTCGAGATTCACCAGACCCGAATAATCCTATCCCTAATATCGTACTTTACGACTTCCACAATAGTCGCGCGGCCGCCTGCGTGGTCAATTATCTTGATGGATATCAAGGGTACTTGCACGTGGATGGCTATCAAGCCTATGCCAGAACAGAGGCAACCTTAATCGGCTGCTGGGCGCATGCTCGTCGTAAATTTATCGACGCGAAAAAGCTACAAGGTAAAAACAAAACCGGCAAAGCGGATGTGGTATTGAGCCTTATCCAAAAACTGTACGGCGTTGAGTCACGCATCAAAGATAAAAGTGTGGATGACAAATATACGGCAAGACAAGAGGTTAGCCTGCCTATTCTTAGCAAGCTAAAAATATGGCTTGAGCAGGATCAGCCAAATTTAGTGGGGAACAGCAAACTGATAGAGGCAGCTAATTACCTGGCAAATCAATGGCACAAGCTCATACGCTATGTTGATGATGGCCGACTTAGCATCGATAATAATAGAGCAGAACGCGCGGTAAAACCGTTTGTGATAGGCCGAAAGAATTGGTTATTTAGCCAAACGGCTAACGGTGCCCATGCTAGTGCCACCCTTTACAGCATTGTGGAAACCGCCAAGATAAATGGTCTAATCCCATTTAATTACATCTGTGCTTGCCTTGATGAACTGTGCCAGCCTGAGCCCGATATCGACAGCTTGTTACCCTGGAATTTTAAAACATAGGTGTAGTTCGCTAGACGCTCAC
>NZ_WTKX01000068.1:0-1741 GCF_011378755.1 Pseudoalteromonas sp. Z1A2
TCACGAAATTCTGATGTATAGCGATTTGATTTTTTCATAGTTCCAGTTTCTCAAGTTATTGAGTCTCTGGCAAACACGGGGCGATTCAGTTATCCTTACCTTTACGTATTTCTATTAGCTTTAATATCGATGCATTAGTAAGCTCTTTAGCAAATTGAGAGTAATCTTGTGTAGGCGAGTATTTTGAAACTAAATCCTCATCTTCCTTTAGTAAATCGTCACTCATTAATATTCTAAGCGATGCAATTGCTAGACTTGCTTCTCTGTCTAAGCTCTTCATTAAATTTAATGTATTAAGTTTTTGAATTCCGGTAGTTATGTTGTTTTTCCGAAAGTCTTCAAGGGCTTCTAATAAAGGATGACTTATTGAACTCAGTGATACGTTGTCGTTAATTTCTAGTTTAAGTGTTTCTATAAAAACATCTGCACTAATGATCTTATTGCCACCAAAAGCATCACCTGAACTATTACTTGTTATGTTGTACGTTTCCATTATATCTCTTAAGAGGCATTAAACTTTTTATTCGAGAGCGAATATTCTCGTAAGCAAGGAGGAAAATGATCTTGTTTACTTATTATGATAAATAGTCTTACTGCCTATCACTTTGTCACCATAAAAAGCATCACCACTTCCATTAGCTGTAATGTTAATAACGGTCCCTGACTTTTCATTTAGTTGAATGATTAATTCTTGAAGGAGTCTAGAGGAATCTATTTGCGTAATTAGTTCGGCTTCAGATTCTAGATTTCTATATTGTTCTTTGGATAACTCCTCAGCTAAAACACTAGCCACCTTGTCTTCTATATAGACAATATTATCTAAGGCAGCTTTAATATAGCTCGCTGTTAGTTTTACAGAGGAAGACACTAAATCATATAATGCGCCACCAATAATAGCGCTGCTAACAAAATCCATTACTTTTTCCTTCAAAATTTTTAACTTTCAAATCAGCTCATCACTTGTTAAATGGAGTTTAGACGAAGTTCCAAAGCAAACAATTGTAATCTTAAACTATTATTAAATTACTTAGAACTTGGATTCTTTTTTAATAAAGTAGTAATACCAGCGCCTCCGCCAACAGCTAATGTAGAGCCCAATATTATTTTAACAAGATCGAATTGTTTTAATACCATTGCAGCCATTGTAAGCACGAAAACTAAAAGGATGACAACTAACAGAATAGATACAGACCTTTTATGTTGAGCATCGCTTAATTCAGAATCTAGCTTTTCCTGTTCTGCTTTATTATCAAAATATTTTTCAGCGGTAGCAAAGCCTTTTTCTGCGACCATCTCTATTGTTTCTGCAATAGTTTCTATATGTTTCATACGAACATTTAGCTGTTCAATACTTTTTGGTAAATCTTTTTCAACTTCTAATGTAGTGACTTTTTCCACAAAACTGCCTTATGCTCGTAACACTTTGTCAGGGAGCATTTCAATACTTTTAAATGAAATCTCCTTATTTTATTTACATCTATTAATAGCAAATAGCCTAAGTTATTACCATCTATAAATATTATTCTTTAAGTAGGCTGCTTATTTGACTTGAGGAAAAATTTCAGCCAATTTACAATTTAGCCGACAACAGTCAAGTTTAACTAAATTTTACTCTCGTAGAAATAAAGAAGTATTATAAAATCTAACATCCCTTTGAATCGCCCCGAGTTCATCGGAGACCAGTTTGTTTAAGTCAGGCCACTTTACCTGACTCGTTTAAATTATCATAGTAGTCTGTTTC
>NZ_WTKX01000069.1:0-1662 GCF_011378755.1 Pseudoalteromonas sp. Z1A2
ATTTTTACGGCTGTCTCGTAACTTCGTGTATCTACCAAGTTAGATTTTCCACCTATCTTTTTTCAGGGCACCCACCACTACGCGGGTCCTCCCTAAAAAAAGAATATGTGTAAAATTAAAGATTTTTTTGGTTTATCAGGGGCGCATTGCTGCGCGGGGATTTGTTTTTTAAATTTACTTGGTTTGGGTAGCGGCCGACTCGCTCCAATGGATAATTGAGAACTGAGTGCGGCCTACGTGCGATAAATCGCACGGTGTTAATTCACATATTGGCGTAAGCCTACATTCCAGCGGAAAACTTGAACCATGACGGCTTCAATAGTGTCATTTTCTTCACCTACATGCACCAGGTCTACAGAATCACTTTCGACATCCTGGAGGTTTAGTAGTTTATGATGCTCCTTGAGTATCCCACCAAAAGCAATCAAGCGCTTATTGCGTATTCCCAGTGCCAAATCCTTAACAGCTTTGGCATGGGCTATGTAATTACCATCAGGAAGCTCACAAACGTAATTGGAGGGCTTAGTGGCGTACTTACCAACTTCGGCAGCAGCGGATTCTATACTTGATGAACCCTCTCTTTTTCTATTCGGTTTAATCTTCCTAATATCAACCTGCGTGATTTCTGGGTATCTCGTAACTTCGCGCCATAATTCCAGCCAGCGATTTTGATTAATATAGTTTTTAGTAAAGTAATTAGACGGTACCGCCAGTAACACATGAAAATGAGGGTGGTAATCGTCCCTTTTGCCGCTATAGGTAACTTCTAAAGCTCTAAAGAACCCTTTAACACTGCGTTTAACCTCAGCGCGCTTCATTAACCTGTCAAAGCTTTTAGTTAAATGTTTAACCTCATCTGACAACCGATCAGCTTTAATATTTGGTACTGTAAGGGTTAACAATAAGTATTTTAGCGTTGGGTTTTCTTTCTGAGCAGACTGACAAACCGCTTTAACTTGATGAAAAATAGCCATTGAGCGCCTCCTTTGACATGACGGGCACATTCTATCTCTGCAAAACAAAGCTCTAATTAATCTTTTATTACCGTGGGGGTCTACTGCGAACTCAAGAGTTGATCCGCAATCAAACATTCTTTGCGACCTGCCAAGCCAGTATTTTTCTGGTTGGTCAAATGCTTTGGATACTGCGACGGTTTTTAACTTAAGTACACGCCAATCAGTTTTTGAATCTTTCAATATTTCGCCTGTTCCGTGGATTACGGGCAGGTCTTGATATACAATAGTCATATCGTTCACCTATCTCGACAATGGGTAAAACGTAGCTTGGGATGAATTCGAAACTCGTCTTAAGTGGCTTTTAGGTCAGTCGGTGTTGACGCACCGGCTACCGTCCTACTCTAAGACGTTCACAAAAATTACTATCACATTACGTAATACAAAACTTATAGCAAAGTTACTACCCTGCTTTCACCCCCAATTTAGACCCTAAAGCCAATAGAATCAAGCTTTTCAGCGGAATTATATTTGTTTTTACGCACGTGAGTTGTTTCTTATTTATCAAGAGAAGGAAAACACCCCCAAAAACCCCATATTTCAGAGTGTATTTAAGACACATTTTTACGGCTGTCTCGTAACTTCGTGTATCTACCAAGTTAGATTTTCCACCTATCTTTTTTCAGGGCACCCACCACTACGCGGGTCC
>NZ_WTKX01000007.1:0-145994 GCF_011378755.1 Pseudoalteromonas sp. Z1A2
GCTGCTCAAATGGACGGCGCGATCTTAGTAGTTGCTGCGACAGATGGCCCTATGCCACAAACGCGTGAGCACATCCTTCTTTCTCGTCAAGTTGGTGTTCCTTACATCATCGTGTTCATGAACAAATGTGACATGGTTGATGACGAAGAGCTACTTGAACTAGTAGAAATGGAAGTTCGTGAACTTCTTTCAGAATACGATTTCCCAGGTGATGACTTACCTCTAATCGCGGGTTCTGCGCTTAAAGCGTTAGAAGGCGAGAAAGAGTGGGAAGATAAGATTGTTGAGCTTGCAAACGCACTTGATTCTTACATCCCAGAGCCAGAGCGTGACATCGATAAGCCATTCATCATGCCTATCGAAGACGTTTTCTCAATCCAGGGTCGTGGTACAGTTGTAACTGGTCGTGTTGAAGCTGGTATCATCCGCATCAATGACGAAGTAGAAATTGTTGGTATCAATGATACAACTCGTTCTACTTGTACTGGTGTTGAAATGTTCCGTAAGCTTCTAGACGAAGGTCGTGCTGGCGAAAACATCGGCGCACTTCTACGTGGTACTAAACGTGAAGACGTTGAACGTGGTCAAGTACTAGCTAAGCCTGGTTCAATCAACCCACATACTACATTCACTTCAGAAGTATACGTACTTTCGAAAGATGAAGGTGGTCGTCATACTCCATTCTTCAAAGGTTACCGTCCACAGTTCTACTTCCGTACAACTGACGTAACTGGTGACGTACAGTTACCAGAAGGCGTAGAAATGGTAATGCCTGGTGATAACATCAAGATGACAGTAACTCTAATCGCACCAATCGCGATGGATGAAGGTCTTCGTTTTGCTATCCGTGAAGGTGGCCGTACTGTAGGTGCTGGTGTTGTAGCAACTATCGTAGCGTAATAATTAACGTTAAAGTTAATTGTTAGAAAAAGGTCACTTAGGTGGCCTTTTTTAATGCCTATAGAAAAGTGATTAGCTTTGAGTTATAACTTTCTTGCCGTAGCTTGGGTTGAGTTTTACGAAACCCGAGGAAAAAGGTTGCTGAAAATAACTGAGCTCTTAAATATAAAAAAAGCACGGCTAGGCCGCGCTTATATTGAGTTAGCTCTTGGTCTTTTAGCCAATTACTAATATATGATAAAAGCTTTAATGCTTTTTAGTATACTCTTCAGCTTGTTTTAAAACTCTTAATAAATTACCGCTAAGGATTTTTTTAATATCTTTGTCGCTGTAATCTCTATCCATTAAACCTTGGACAAGATTTGGGTAGCTAGATACATCTTTTAAGCCGATAGGTAATGAATCGCCAACTCCATCATAATCAGAGCCAATACCTACATAATCAATACCAATTAGCTCAACTACGTGATCAATATGATCAAGCACCTGCTCAAGGCTTGCAAATGGATACGGGTTTTTAGCGCGGTACGCAGCATCAAAGTCTTTACTTAACTTACTGCCTTCTTTTTTAGCTGACTCTTTTGTACTTTTTAATTGCTTGCCCCAGCTACCTGCTTTAGCGGTAACAAAGCTTGAGCCAAAGTTGATTTGAATAACACCGCCATTTTCTTTAAGCGCCAATAGCATATCGTCATTCATATTACGCTCAAAGCCTGGCGTGTATTTACGAAGTGATGAATGCGAGGCTATTACTGGTGTCTTAGATAGATCCATAACTTGATAAAACGCATCATCAGAAATATGCGAAACGTCGATTAACATACCAATATTATTCATTTCAGTGACAAGCTTTTTACCAAATGGGCTTAAGCCTTTCCATTTACGGCGTATATCGTAAGAAGAATCCGAAATATGGTTGCTTTGCGAGTGCGCTAGCGTGATGTAGCGAATGCCACGCTCGTAAAAATGCTGAAGATTCTTCATATCCCCTTCGATTGGAGAGCCATTTTCCATACCCATTGCGATAGAGAGCTTACCTTGTTTAAATTGCTCCTCTATATCACTACTTGAGCTAGCAATAGCAAACTTATCGGGCGCGCGCTGGGCTATGGCTTCCATACTATCAATCATTTGATTGGCTAGCTGATAGCTTTTACCTTTACCTTCAAATTCCAAATGCGCAGGAATATAAATTGACATAAACGGTGCGTTTAAACCGCCTTTTACAGCGCGAGGGTAGTCAAAATCGCCATCAGTTGTCGCTTTAGTTACATCAACCCAGTTTTTATGAATTCGGTAAGGTACGTCGATATGGGTATCAATTAAAATAGTGTCTTTAGCGAGCTTAATTGCCTTTTCAGATGCTGTTATTGTTTGTTCTGCTTGGGCTTGGCTAGTTAATGCTAGTGATATGGCTACCACTAGAGTGCTGAGTTTTATCATGTTTTGGCTCTTTGGGTAAAAAGCCATTGTGTACGTTCAACTCAAAAGTTACAAGTACTACGCCTTAATCAAACGACTGTGCTTGATGCTCTTCACTTTGCAGCGCTTTAAATTCGCCCTTCGAAATAATAGTTACAGACTCATGAAGCTCTGAAAAAAACACCATGGCTTCGCCATTTTTAAGCTGAAGCTTAACTTGGTTAACTTTAGATTCAATGCTTGCTTCTACTTCGCCATAATCGGTGCCTTCACGTAAAACATAGCTTTCTATTAGGTTGTAAAGGGTATCTTTATCGAGTTGTTCAAAAGGAATAATCATAATTGCTCTTTGTTCGCATTGCCTAAAACATGTTGCCCAAAATAGCATGGCACGGCTTTCTCTAACCAAAATATAGGCTTAAACGGGTTTTTACCGCTAATAAAACCAACGTGTCCGCCCTTGTCAGAGATGCGCAGCGTAACATGCTCACTTACATCTTGCCTACTCGGTACGGCTTTAATTGAGAGCATCGGGTCGTCTTTGGCATGAATAATAAGTGTGGGTATAGCGATATCTTTTAAGTACGGCATAGCACTGGCTTTACGATAGTAATCGTGGGCATTTTCAAAGCCATGTAACGGTGCTGTAAGTTGGTTATCGAACTCTAATAAATCATCAATATTCATTAATTGATCGGTAGTTATAGGAATTTGCTGCTTAATTTGCGGTAATTTACGTTGCATCGACTTTTTCATGCGATCGAGCAAATACTTTTGATAAATTTTACCTAAGCTTTTACGAATAACATCACTTGATGATGATAAGTCATAAGGCGCCGATACCACTGCAGCTGCATTGAGTGGGCAGTTTGTATTCTCTTCGCCTAAGTATTTAGCAAGCACATTACCACCAAGCGAAAAGCCCACGGCAACCATCGCTCTATCTGGGTATTGTTGCTTAAGATGATTTATAAAAAAGGCTAAATCGGCGGTGTCACCGCTGTGATAAGCACGTGGAAGGCGGTTTACTTCAGTTGAGCAGTTTCTAAAGTGCATAAGCACAACTGCATAACCTTGTTTTTTTAAAGCCTTCATCATGCCTTTGGCATAAAAGCTATTTATATTGCCTTCAAGGCCATGCAAAACAACGGCAAGTGGTGCGGTTTCATTATGTGGAAGTGACCATGCGAGCTCAATAAAGTCACCATCGGGCGTATCAAGTTGCTCAAGTTCGTAGCGAGTGTGGTGAAATGGGCGGAAAAAACGCGGCATTATGGTTTGAACGTGACGATTGGTCATCCACCATGCTGGTTTGAACTGAGAGATCATGTTTGTACTACGCACTTTGTATTAAACGAAAAGCTAGTGTACCAAATTTTTCGCTTCAGAAAATAAAAAGCGCCTAACTAGTAAACTAATAAGGCGCTTTAGTGCGTCGTGCTTAATTTTGTTCGGGAATTTCTGCATCATGTATTTTTTTCAAAAAGAAAAAAGCAAAAAAGATACACAAAGAAACAACGATGGTTAAAAACCCAAAAGACATAAATAAAACTGGATCTGTAAAAAAGTCTCTAAAAAATACGTTCATGAGTTGTTCCCCTCGTTGTTGATGGGTTAATCATAGGCGGTGTTTGCTGGTTGCAACGTGATCGAGATCAAGTTATTTACATAAGCAGATGTAGGAGCGAAGCTAAGTTGATTTAGATCATGCTTTAAGGGTTACTAAGTTATTACCACTGAGAGCTAAGAGAGTTTTTTGCTTGAAATAGTGAGCTGATCTTAATTCATGCTTTTCCACTTCCCCTAAAAGCGTAGCGCTTTAAACTTTTTTGAGTAAACCACCTAGAGATTTTTTGCACAAAGAGAAAAGAATGAGAAGTAAATGAGGGTAGAGCAATAAACTGCTCAATATTTATATCTAAGTAATCTAGTTTGTTTTCCTCTAAAAGCGAAGCGCCTCTTAACCTCTTTGTGAGTAAATTACTTAAAGGTCTTTGCGCAAAAAAAAGAAAAAGAGAAGAAGATTAGGACAGGGTAATAAACTCCTCAGCTAAACAACCGCTCAATATTTATATCTAAGTAATTTAGTTTATTTTCCTCTAAAAGCGAAGCGCATCTTAAGCTCTTTGTGAATAAATCACTTAAAGGTTTTTTGCACAAAGAAAAGAGAATGAGCAGTGGAAGAGGGCACAAAAAGTAGCAGCCTAAGTGGCTTTCACATATAGCTCAATATTGTTTGGCTCTGTATGTTTGACTAATTCAAACTCATTTACTGCTTCAATCAACATATGTTGCTGTTGTTTTTCAAGCTTCAGCTCAGCGCTTAGCAACTCTTCGCGTATTGTGGCGTAATCACTTAACGTATTCTGATTAGCTTTTAAATAGCTGCGTGCGGCGCGCAGAGGCTGTAATGCGTGAGTATCAAACTCACTAGTTACATTTATTAACTCATTTAACTGTTGGGAATTAACACTTAAATTTAATGAATCTAAATAAAGCAGTAATAAGCATAAATTAACATTTTTTCCTTGCTGGTTTTGTAGTGCCAGCAAGGTTTTTTGTTGCTCAGGCTTTGCGTACAAGGTGCACGCAAACTGCCAAAAATGGTCGCTATTGAGCAAGTTCATCGGCGAATGCCTGCTCTTTTTCTTCCATTTCTTCAAGTGCTATAAGTAGCTCTTCTTCAATGTCGTTAAGTTTAGGTGTAAGCGTTGCTTGCTTAGCTAATAACTCTTTAAGCTTGGCTTTGTTATCATCGTTGTAGAGTTCGTTGTCGCCAAGGGCTACTTCAACTTCGCTAAGCTCTGCAGTAAATTTATCGAGTTGCTTTTCCAGCTTTTCAATTTGCTTTTTAAGTGGCTGAGTGGCTTTTCTAAATTCAGCTTCTAAGCGCTTTTGCTCTTTACGGTTAACACCTGGGTTTGCTTTAGGCTCGTCGTTTTGCTGCGCTTTAACCGCTTCTTTATTGGCATTCAGTAACCACTGATAATACGCATCTAAGTCGTAACCAAACTGGGTTACTTTGCCGCCATCTACTAAGTAAAACTCGTCGGCGGTGTTTTTAAGCATATGGCGATCATGCGATACGGTAACCATAGCGCCTTCAAAGCCTTGTAGTGCCATAACAAGTGCATGGCGCATTTCTAAATCAAGGTGGTTAGTTGGCTCATCGAGTAGTAATAAGTTTGGTTTTTGATATACCAACATAGCAAGTACTAAACGTGCTTTTTCGCCGCCCGAAAATGGGGCTACAGGCTCAAGGGCTTTATCGCCAATAAAGGCAAAACCACCTAAAAAGTCACGTAGTGATTGCTCAGTAGCTTTTGGGTCGAGGCGTTGTAAATGCATTATTGCACTGGCTTTTAAATCAAGAGATTCAAGCTGATGCTGCGCAAAGTAACCAATATTTAAACCGTGATGCTGAATAACTTCGCCAGCTTGCGGCTCTAAATCACCAGAAAGGAGTTTAATTAGCGTTGATTTACCCGCACCATTTCTACCAAGTAAAGCAATTCGGCTACCTGGTACAAGGTTTAGCTCTATATTATTTAAAATAGTGACGTCACCATAACCCGCTTTGGCTTTATCTATTGTCATTAGTGGGTTTGGTAATGCTTTTGGCTCTGCAAACTCAAAGTTAAATGGCGAGTCGGCATGTGCCGGCGCTAGTTTTTCCATGCGTTCAAGTGCTTTTACACGGCTTTGTGCTTGTTTAGCTTTACTGGCTTTTGCTTTAAAACGCGTTATAAACTGCTCAAGGTGCGCAATTTGATCTTGTTGCTTATCAAACATTGCTTGTTGTTGTAGTAAGCGCTCAGCTTTTTGGCGTTCAAACTGCGAGTAGTTACCTTTGTACACGTTGATAAGTTGCTTATCTACATGCCAAATTTGATCAACCACCGCATCTAAAAACTCACGGTCATGCGATATAAGTACAAGGGTGCCAGTGTAAGCACGTAAAAAACGCTCAAGCCAATAAACAGCATCTAAATCAAGGTGGTTTGTTGGCTCATCAAGAAGTAGTAAATCGGCGTCGCGTATTAATGCTTGGGCAAGGTTTAAACGCATACGCCAACCACCCGAAAACGAGCTTACAGGGTTTTCTATAAGGTTATTGGCAAAGCCTAGGCCATGTAATAGCTCACCTGCGGTTGATTCAATGCTGTAGCCTTTAATGTTTTCAAGCTGAATATGTACTTTGGCTTGTGTGTCGCCATCGTTGTTTTTCTCGGCCTCACGCAGTGCTATACGCATTGCGTAGTATTCTGGGTGGCCTTGAAGTACATAATCAATTGCGCTTATTTCAAGGGCGGGGGTTTCTTGTTTTACCGAGGCAATAGACCAATCTTTGGGAATACTGCAATTACCAGCATCGAGTTGCAATTCAGATTTTAGTAAACCAAATAACGTTGACTTTCCACAACCATTAGCGCCAACAAGGCCTACTTTATGTTCTGGAAATAACGTAGCTGATGCATTTTTTAATAAGGCTTTACCGCCACGAAGTAGTTCTATTTCTGAGATTTGGATCATGAATGCGTTACTTTGCTGTGCCCTTGTTAAGTTGGCGCTATCATAACATAGAACTTAATGCTCTTATCAAGCGTATCAACAAGTGAAGTTATACGATAAAATAGCAGTAGTTCAAACCACAGGAAAAATGTTGTGAGACAAAAGAAGCGATTTATTGCTGGTGCATCGTGCCCTGACTGCAAAGCCATGGATACTATGATGCTATACAGAGAACATGATGTTGAAAAAGTAGAGTGTGTTGAGTGTGGTCATAAAATGGCGCAACCCGATAACGCTGTTCAGGCGTCTACTCGCCAATTTGAACAAGTAATTGGTGTATTTAAACCGGGCGACTAACCCGGTTTTTTATTGCCTAATTTTTACCGGTTTTAGTAATGCGGTGGAGGCGGCTCAGGTGCTTCAGACATCATAGACGATGATGACTGCGACTCTTTAATTTTTTCTGCTAGCAGCTCAGTTTGGCGTTTCATTTTTGCTAACAGTTGCTGGTGCACTTTTATTTCATCATTTAAGACTTCAATTGTTTCGTCTTGAAAAGCCACTTTGGCTTCAAGTTCCATTAAGCGATGTTCAATTGTGTTCATTATTCTCTCGTATAATAAATCGCTCTGCGATACCGCTGGAGCTTTCGGTTAACAACGACTTACCGTTATCTGTAAATGTCACATCTAGCACCACCGCCGATTTAGGCTTACTGCCTTCGCGCGGGGTAACCTGCCAAGTTTGAATTTTTTCACCGCTTGGTATTTGCCATAAATCTACGCGCTTATTTGGCGAGCCAGTTGCAAGCAAAGTGCCTTGTTCGTTAAAACGCACAGCAGTAAAAATTTTCTGACGCGCAATATACTTCAGTTTACTCACAAGATCACCTGTAGTCAGCTTCCATACATTTGCTTGTGCCATACTATCGGCCGTAAACGCATAGCGACCTTGTGGATCGAGCGTTACTTGGGTAACACGCGTTGGGTGATTAAAACGATGAATTACTTGCCCTGTACGTGTATCCCAAAAGTAAGCAACATAATCGTTAGAGCCACTCAAAGCAAAGCGTCCGTTAGGTGATAGGTCAACAGTGTTAACTTTATCTTGATGACCTAAAAACTCAATACGACGTCCGGTTTCTAGGTTTACAAATACGACAACGCCGTCGCTACGGCCGTATAAAACACTACGGCCTTGATTGCTAATGGCAATATCGCGAATGCTGGCTTTTTGTATTTTGTAATAACCTCTATTTTTGCCTGTGGCTATATCCCACACAGCAAACGTGGTTTTTTCGGCGGTAACAGCCACGCTGTTATCAAAAGCAATAGCAACGGCGTATACCAAACTGTCTTGATCTTGCTGCTGAAACCATTGGTATTTTAGTACCTGCTGTTGATTATCCCACAGGGCGACCCCATGGTTGATAGAGGAGATCAAACTGTATTTACCATCGTTTGACAGTGTTGATGAAAACGCACCTTGTGCAGCATGTTCGTAACTTGCTACAGCGTGTTGTTTTTTATCGGTACAGGCGATGGCTAAAAAACAGCTAAATACGATTAAAAAAGTACGAAATATCGACATATTACAGGTATTTCCCCTTAACTCTTAGTGACTGAGAGGTTAGACTAGGACGCGTTAAATGCCTAGGTTGTTTGTCTAATCACTGGATATGTTTTTAGTTTAGCTAACAATGTGGAATTTAGTCATTAAACAAGCAGCCTATCATGTGGGCCGTTAATCTTTAACTAGTAATAATACATTAAAATGACAACTGCAAAGTGTGTCGGAGATTTAAAATGAAAAAGACGATTAGATTGTCATTGATTGCAGCGTCAGTTTTAGCGCTTACAGCTTGTAATCAAGAAGCAAAAAAAGAACAAGCTGAAGTTAAATTAGACACTGTTGAACAGCAACAAGCATACGGTATTGGTGCATCTGTGGGTAACTTTTTAAACAAAGACCTAGCAGACAAAACAGAAATTGGTATTGAACTAGACCAAGCACTTTTAATCCGTGGTTTTGAAGATGCACTTGCTGGCAATGCAAAGCTTGACGAAGAAAAAATTCG
Organism: Pseudoalteromonas sp. Z1A2; assembly: GCF_011378755.1. Taxonomy (NCBI): domain Bacteria; kingdom Pseudomonadati; phylum Pseudomonadota; class Gammaproteobacteria; order Alteromonadales; family Pseudoalteromonadaceae; genus Pseudoalteromonas; species Pseudoalteromonas sp. Z1A2. The sequence continues at coordinate 8,912 of NZ_WTKX01000007.1, forward strand.
TGAAGTATTAACTGAATTAGATACATCAGTACGTACTAAGCAAGAAGAAAAAGCAAAAGTAGAGTCTGAAAAAAGCAAAGAAGCGGGTGTTAAATACCTAGCTGACAACGCTAAAAAAGAAGGCGTTACAGTAACTGAGTCTGGCCTACAGTACGAAGTACTTAGCGAAGGCGATGGCGAAAAGCCAGTAGCAACTGATGTAGTTAAAGTACACTACAAAGGTACTTTATTAGACGGTACTGAGTTTGATAGCTCATATGCACGTAACGAACCGACAACTTTCCCTCTTAACCGCGTAATTGCGGGTTGGACTGAAGGTTTACAACTTATGTCAGTGGGTTCTAAGTACAAGTTCACTATTCCTTCAGAACTTGCTTACGGCGACCGTGACTTAGGTAAGATTCCAGCTAATTCAACACTTGTATTTGAAGTTGAATTACTTGAAATTCAAAATGAAGAAGCACCAGCACAATAATAAGCTTATTGTGTAAATGCAAAAAGGGACCTTAGGTCCCTTTTTTAATGTGCGTAAATAACATATTAGTTTGCGTGATTAGAAAACAAGTTATCAATAAGCTCATCTTCAAGTGCAAAGCGTGCTTCTAATGCCTCGCCAATAACAGATAAGTCATCATCAAAGCCCTTTAACAAGTCTTCTTTGTCTACTTCAGCGTATTTATCATTAAAATCAAGCGCTATGTCGGTTGTACTAGAAATACGCGGGTAAATAGAGTTTGCTAACTCTTGGCTTTGTAAGCCCTTTTTTTCACATGCTTTTGCTATATCGTCATACACTTCAAAATGGCCTGCAGATAGGTAATCCATTAAAAGCTGGCAAAATGATTCAATTAGCTTTGGCTCTGGTAATGCCTGATCTTGCTTTTCGTACGGCGTAAAGCCTGCAATTTTGCAATAAAGTACAATAAGGTCTTGGCGTTCGTTTAGCCATTTATCAATTACTGTGTGGCTACCACCCCATTTTTGTTGAGCTTTTTCTACACGCGTCAGCATAATTATTCTCCTAGGCTGGGTTGGTTTTTAATTAAAAATATAATAACTCACTGTACATCAAGATATATTTAATTTGAGCGTATATCAACAAGTAAAGTAACCCAGTTGTGAGTTGTATCTTTTTATATTAATTAAGATGGGGGAGTTTTATTGCAGGCAAGAAAAAACCACCAGTTACGGTGGTCTAATTTCTTTCAGTGACTTGTTATAACAAGCTTTCTTATTTTTATGAGATGATTTTTATTGTTATTATTTTAAAACTTTTATTTTTATTGTTTTAAGATTTTTATTGTTGTTTTTGTTAACGCGGGACAAACAATAACAAGGTTTTTAGTATGTTGCAAACATATTAATAAAAAGTTTTAAATGTTATTCTTTTTTGCTTATTTTATAGTCAAAATGGATTAAAACACTCCATTATATTGATCTGCCTCTAGGTAAAGCTGTTTTCGTCCCTAAGCAATAGAGGGTCAGGGAATATGGTGGTACAATCTTGCACAATTTATACAAGTCTTAGGATCATTTACGCCATGAGCGAATTAAAAAACGACCGTTATTTACGTGCACTTGCAAAACAACCTGTTGATGTAACTCCGGTATGGATGATGCGCCAAGCAGGACGCTATTTACCAGAGTACCGTGCAACACGTGCACAAGCGGGCGATTTTATGAGCCTGTGCCGTAATGCAGAACTTGCATGTGAAGTAACACTGCAACCATTACGTCGCTACCCGTTAGATGCCGCTATATTATTTAGTGATATTTTAACAATTCCAGATGCGATGGGTTTAGGCTTGTACTTTGAAACTGGCGAAGGCCCTAAGTTTGAACGCCCTATTTCATCACTTGCTGATGTTAAAAAAATTCCAAAGCTAGACCCTACAGACGAGCTTGGCTACGTAATGAATGCAGTAAGCACTATTCGTCGTGAGCTTAAGGGCGAAGTACCACTTATTGGTTTTTCTGGTTCACCTTGGACACTAGCGACTTATATGGTTGAAGGCGGTAGCAGCAAAGTATTTGGTAAAATCAAAAAAATGGCGTTTGCAGAGCCCCAAACACTTCATTTATTACTAGATAAGTTAGCAGATTCAGTTATCGATTACTTAAATGCTCAAATTAAAGCAGGCGCGCAATCGCTAATGGTATTTGACTCATGGGGTGGTGTATTAAGCCCGCGCGATTACAATGAGTTTTCACTACAATATATGCATAAAATTGTAGATGGCTTAATTCGTGAATACGATGGTCGTAAAGTACCGGTTACTTTGTTTACTAAAAATGGTGGTCAATGGATTGAAGCTATTGCAGCAACAGGTTGTGATGCAATAGGCCTTGATTGGACTATTAATATTAGCGACGCTAAGCGCCGTGTGGGTGATAAAGTGGCTCTACAAGGTAATATGGACCCATCTATGTTACACGGTACACCAGAGCGTATTCGCCAAGAAGTAGGCACTATTTTAGAAGACTTTGGTACAGGCAATGGCCACGTGTTTAACTTAGGCCACGGTATTACACCAGATGTAGACCCTGAAAATGCTGGCGTATTCATTAATGCAGTACATGAGCTAAGTGCTAAGTACCATAAGTAATAGCCACTTAAACAAGCTTTAAAACTGTTTAAAAGTAAAAAGCCCGCTAATTAGCGGGCTTTTTGTTATTTATTTATAAAAGGCTTTAAAAAAACCTTACTCAATAACCTACTTAAATAAGCGATTTAAACCATTTAATGCCGCAACACGGTAGGCTTCAGCCATGGTTGGGTAGTTAAATGTGGTATTTACAAAGTAGTCGATATTATTGCCACCATTTTTTTGTTCCATAATGGCTTGGCCAATGTGAACAATTTCAGATGCACGCTCGCCAAAACAATGTACGCCAAGTACTTCTTTGGTTTCAGTGTGGAATAATATTTTTAAACTACCTACTTCAGTACCAGCAATTTGCGCGCGAGCCAAATGCTTAAACTGAGCACGGCCAACTTCATACGGTACTTTAGCGGCTGTAAGTTCTTGCTCTGTTTTACCTACTGAGCTCATTTCTGGAATGGTATAAATACCGGCCGGAATATCAACAATCAGGCGGTCGTCACAGTTACCACATGCAATTGCATCAGCAGCTATACGACCTTGGTCAAACGCAGCACTAGCAAGGCTTGGGTAGCCAATTACATCACCTACAGCGTAAACGTTATCAACTTCTGTTTGATATGTTTCGTTAACTTTTAATTGGCCACGGCTATCGGCTTTTAAACCAATGGCTTCAAGGTTTAATGTATCTGTATTACCAGTACGGCCATTAGCAAATAAAATACAGTCAGCTTTTACGCGTTTGCCTGATTTTAAATGCATAATAACGCAGTCGTCACGGGTCTCTATTCGGTCAAACTCTTCGTTATGACGAATAACAATACCGCTGTTCCAAAAGTGATAGCTAAGCGCGTCAGATATTTCAGCATCCATAAAAGCAAGTAGTCGGTCGCGTGTATTAACCAAATCAACTTTAGCGCCTAAACCTTTAAATATAGAAGCATACTCACAACCAATTACACCAGCGCCGTATATAAGTACGCGGTGAGGGTCGTGTTTAAGGCCAAGTATTGTATCACTTTCGTAAATACGAGAATGCGTAAAATCGACTTCTGGTGGGCGATAAGGGCGTGAACCCGTTGCTATAACAATCGTTTTAGCCGTTAGTCGCTCGGTTGAGCCGTCATTTCTTTTTACTTCAATCGTGTGCTTATCTACAAAGCTCGCATCACCTTGAAACATATGAATGCGGTTACGGTCGTAAAAGCTACTACGTAAATTAGATTGCTTAGAAATAACCGAACTGGCGTGACGTAAAATATCAGGAAAAGTTAAGCGGCTAGGGCGCTCACCAATATTAAATAACGGGTTTGCTTTGTATTCAATATAGCGGCTAACAGAATGGCGAAGCGCTTTTGAAGGAATTGTTCCCCAATGTACACAACCGCCACCAACAGCTTCTTGGCGTTCAATAACCGCTACTTTTTTGTCGTTTTTTGAAAGGTTCATGGCGGTACCTTCACCGCCAGGACCCGTGCCAATAATTATTGCATCATATTGGTATGTCACGGGTACTTTTTTTTGTTCTGGTTGTTTGGCCACAGCCACTCCTAAATTAATTAAAAGAGGCTTTTAATAACCTCGCATTAAGTGCTAGCCATGCCTGTTTTTGATTTTCCCAGGCGGCTTCCAACTCATGGTATTGTGCCATTAATGCTGAGCGTTCACACTGCTTTGCCATGTTATTTTTTTTAACTTCTAACACTTGTTTTTGTAGTGAACAATAATTTTGCAGTTTTTTCAGCAGTAAATCGTACTCTTGTTGTAATAATGTAATCTTATCTTGTGCTAAAGGCAATTTTGCAAGACGCGTTTGCGTTTTGCTCATTAGCGTTTCAGCCTTTGCTTTTTCGATACGTTCAACAGGTGTACGCTTCAATTTATTAGCTAAACCAACAGCTGCTAAAGAGCGGATCATCCATTTTGTTGGATCGTAATGAAACCATTTAATACCATTACGGTAGTCGCTTGCAAAAATATGGTGGAAGTTGTGATACCCCTCACCGTATGTAAATAACGCTAAAAAGCCGTTATCGCGTGCCGTATTTTTTTCGGTGTATGGGCGAGAGCCCCAAATATGTGCAACCGAATTTATAAAAAAGGTAAAGTGTTGGCTTAGTACTAAGCGTAGTAAACCTGCAAGAATTAACATACCCCACACATCACCAACTAATAAACCAAGCGCAAGAGGCAAACCGACGTTCATAGCAATAGCTAGTTTCAAGTAGTGCTTATGTTGCCACATAACGACTTTATTTCGTTGTAAATCACGACAATTACTATAGTCGTTGTAGCTATCGCCTTGGTAGTCACGTAACATCCAGCCGATATGGCTATACCAAAAACCATTGGTAGCCGCGTAAGGGTCTTTTATTGGGTCGTCAACTTGACCGTGATGTATACGGTGATCGCTACTCCAATGCAAAGCACTGTTTTGTAGTGCAAAAGCACCGCCTAGCGCAAAAATAAATTCAACTGCAGGGTGTGCGTTATAGGTTTTATGTGCCCATAATCGATGGTAGCCGGCAGTAATTGATAAGCCCGCATAAAACATGCAGCCTACAAAAGCAATCCAATGCGCGCTGGTAAATCCGTAGCTAATAGCGTACCAAGGTACAAGTGTGGCAGCCGCCAAAAAGGTTAGGCTAAAAAATAGGACGTTTGTCCAAATAATCGGTGGTTTATTCATAATTCTCAATCTCAGCGTACAACTGTAAGCTAAAATAGTATTTCAAACTCTCGTCGTCAAGTATTAGACTGTACAATTGAGCTAATATCACTAAATATTCATATAAAATAATTCAGGGAGCTGTTGATGTCGGGTGTTAGAGCGCAACAGAAACAAAAAACACGACAGGCGTTAATTCAAGCGGCATTTAATCAGCTGAGTGCTGATCATAGTTTTTCGAATTTAAGTTTACGCGAAGTAGCACGAGAAGCTGGTATTGCCCCAACTTCTTTTTATCGTCATTTTAAAGACATGGATGAGCTAGGTTTAACCATGGTAGACGAAGCCGGTTTAACTCTTCGCCAACTAATGCGTCAAGCACGCAGACGAATAGCAAACGATGGCGGCAGTGTTATAAATACCTCAGTGGTTACTTTTATGGAGTTTATTGATAACTCAAGTAACCAATTTAGGTTGTTGCTGCGAGAACGCTCAGGGACTTCTAAAGCATTTAGAGCCGCTGTAGCCCGCGAGGTAAAACATTTTATTTTAGAGCTGGCTCATTATTTAGAAAGCGAAACTAAATGTAATGCTATGCATGCCTATATTCAGGCGGAATCTATGGTAACGCTCGTATTTAATGCGGGTGCAGAGGCGCTCGATATAGAAGGATTGCAACGCGACGAATTGATTGAGCGCGTTATTTGGCAGCTGCGTTATATTACTCGTGGAGCCGGGCATTACGTAAGAGAAACGAATAAAGAAGCATAGCTTAAAAAAATTGTAAAAAGTTAATATAAGCACGGTATATTGCAGTGCTTATTAATTTAAGCGTCGCTAGTTACGTATTTGTTGTTTTAATTCCCAATATAGACCTATGTTGAATTAAAAAACCCAATTGAATCGTTTTTAAATCTATTGTGTAGAATATTTATGCTTGCTTGGTGCGGCTATGAATGTTAAAAATAGGCTTCACTGAACACACACACAAGAAAACAAGATGCATATTATTCGTTTAATTACACTAAAACTTAACCTCTTACTGCTATGGCAAGTAAGCGGGGATTAGTGTGTTTGCATCGAGTTGAACACTAAAAAACCCCGCAATTGCGGGGTTTTTTTTATCTCGCGGCTGGGATTAATTGAAATTTGGGTAATATAGGAATGAGGGGCAGTTATGCAAGAGCAAGATAAAGTATGGATTTTTGATACCACCTTACGTGATGGCGAACAGGCGCTTAAAGCAAGCCTTACTGAAGATGATAAAATTCAATTAGCACATACAATTAGCCGCTTGAATGTGGATGTGATGGAAGTTGGCTTTCCGGTTTCAAGCCCTGCTGATTTTCGCTCGGTGCAACGTATTGCAACCGAAGTAAAAGGTCCAATTATTTGTGGTTTAGCACGCTCAGTTGCTAAAGACATTGAAGCCTGTGGCGAAGCACTTCGCACAGCACAGCAAAGCCGTATTCATACTTTTATTGCTACAAGCCCTTTGCACCTTGAACATAAATTACGTATGAGCTTAGACGATGCAACGGCAATGGCTGTTAAATCAATTAAATTGGCACGTAACTATACTGATGATGTTGAGTTTTCGTGTGAAGATGCTGGTCGTACGCCGCATTGGGATTTATGTAAAATTGTTGAGCAGGCAATTAATGCCGGGGCTTCAACTATTAACTTGCCAGATACCGTTGGTTTTGTAACGCCAGACGAATACGCCGCGATGATCCGTCATTTAATGAATAACGTGCCAAATATTGATAAAGCGCGCTTAAGTGTGCATTGCCATAACGATTTAGGTTTAGCAGTAGCAAACTCGGTAGCCGCAGTGCAAGCCGGTGCGCGCCAAATTGAGTGTACTATTAATGGCATTGGTGAGCGGGCTGGTAACTGCTCGCTTGAAGAAGTGGCGATGATTATGAAAATGCGCCACGACCACTTAAAAGTATACACCGATATTAAAAGTGAAGAAATTTACCGCGCATCTCGTCAAGTGGCTAAAATTTGTAATATGCCAGTACAACCAAATAAAGCGATTGTTGGCGAAAACGCCTTTGCACATAGCTCTGGCATTCACCAAGATGGTGTATTAAAAGCGCAAAATACTTATGAGATTATGTCGCCAGAAAGCGTTGGTGTGCCAAGCAACCAATTAAATATGACTTCGCGTTCGGGTCGTCATGTTATTGAGCATCGCTTAGAAGAGTTAGGCTATCAAAAATCTGATTACGATATGGATGGCTTATACAAAAGCTTTATCGAATTGGCTGACCAAAAAGGCACCGTATACGATTACGACCTTGAGGCGATGATTTACTTTAATCAAATTAACGACAAAGATGAAAAATACCAATTAGAATTTGTTAACTCAGCCTCTAACTCACAATCAGTAGCAAGCTCTACGATTGGAATGCGAATTGATGGCGAAGCTAAACAAGAAGCCGCGACAGGTAATGGCCCAGTAGAAGCGTCGTTTGCAGCTATTGAACGCTTAACCGGTATGAGCGTTGAAATGATTGAATATAACTTAGAAGCAACAGGCCAAGGCGCAAGCTCATTAGGGCAAGTAAATATTATAGCTAAATACGATGGCCGACCTTACCACGGTGCGGGCATTGCAGCGGATGTGGTTGAAGCGTCGGTACGCGCCATGATCCGTGTTTATAACTTAATTTATCGTGCACAAAAAGTGTCTGATTTAAAACAACAAAGGAAAGCAGGATGAGTAAAACAAACTACAGCGTTGCAGTATTAGCTGGCGACGGTATTGGCCCAGAAGTAATGGCAGCAGCAGAGCAAGTACTTGATGCTGTGAGCAATAAGTTTGGTTTTACATTAAACCGTCAGCATCATGCTATTGGTGGCGCAGCCATTGATGAATTTGGTGAAGCATTACCACCAAAAACACTTAGTGCTTGTGAAAGTGCCGATGCCATTTTATTTGGTTCGGTAGGCGGTCCTAAATGGGAAAACTTACCACCAAACGAGCAACCGGAGCGCGCATCGTTATTGCCGCTTCGTAAGCACTTTGGTTTGTTTTGTAATTTACGCCCTGCACAGTTATTACCTGCATTAAGTGCAGCGTCGCCACTTCGCGCTGATATTAGCGAAAAAGGGTTTGATATTTTATGTGTGCGCGAACTAACTGGCGGCATTTATTTTGGTGAAAAAGGCCGCAGTGGTGAAGGCGCTGAAGAGTTTGCATTTGATACGCAAACATACTCACGAAAAGAAATTGAGCGTATTGCACGCTTTGCTTTTGAAGCAGCAAAACTACGTAGTAACCATGTTACCTCTGTTGATAAAGCCAATGTATTAGCATCAAGCGTATTATGGCGCGAAGTAGTCACCGAAGTAAGCAAAGACTACCCAGAAGTAAGCTTAGATTACATTTACGTAGATAACGCCGCTATGCAGTTAGTTAAGCAGCCTAGCCAATTTGATGTATTACTTTGTGATAACTTATTTGGCGATATTTTGTCAGATGAGTGCGCCATGATCACAGGCTCAATGGGCTTATTACCATCGGCAAGCTTGAATCAATCGGGTTTTGGATTGTACGAGCCAGCAGGCGGCTCAGCACCAGATATTGCAGGTAAAGGCGTTGCAAACCCAATAGCACAAATATTAAGTGCCGCATTAATGCTACGTTACTCGCTAGGGCAAGACGAAGCTGCTCGCACAATTGAAAAAGCAGTAGCAGAAGCCGTAGAAGCCGGCGTTGGCACTCCAGATATTTATCCAAATGCCGGTTACAGCACAAGCGATGTGGCAGCAGCTATCGTTTCACGCATTTAATAACATATTAAAGTTGCAGCACCGTTATGCTGCAACTCAAACAGATTAGGGAATTAGCAAGTGGCCCAAACGTTATACGAAAAAATTTGGCAAGCACACACCGTTGCCAGCATAAACGAGCAAACCGACTTACTTTATATTGACCGCCATTTAGTGCACGAGGTGACTTCTCCGCAGGCTTTTGCAGGTCTACGTGAAAAAAACCGTACTGTACGTTGCCCAGAAAAAACCTTTGCAACGATGGATCATAACGTATCGACTAAAAGCCGATCACTTGATGCCGCAAGCGAAGTATCTAAAAACCAATTAATGGCGCTTGATAAAAACTGTAAAGAGTTTGGTATTGTACTTTACGATTTAAACTCCATTAACCAAGGCATTGTGCATGTAATGGGGCCAGAGCAAGGTATTACTTTGCCAGGTACAACCATTGTATGTGGCGATAGCCATACCTCTACGCATGGTGCGTTTGGCGCATTAGCGCATGGTATTGGTACGTCTGAGGTTGAGCACGTATTAGCAACGCAAACGCTACAGCAAAAAAAGGCAAAGTCGTTAAAAATTCAAATTAACGGTGTTTTGCGTCCAACGGTTACTGCTAAAGATTTAATTATGGCGGTAATTGGTAAGTTAGGTACTGCTGGTGGCACAGGTTATGTAGCAGAGTTTTGTGGTGCAGGCATTGAAGCGCTTTCGATGGAAGCCCGTATGACGCTATGTAATATGAGTATAGAAATGGGTGCAAAGGCCGGTTTGATTGCATCTGACCGAATTACTTATGACTATTTAAAAGGTCGTCCGTTTGCACCAAAAGGCGCTGATTTTGATGCAGCCGTTGAATATTGGGAAACATTAAAAACAGACGAAGGTGCACACTTTGATTTAGTTGTTGAGCTAAATGCTGACGACATTCAACCGCAAATTACCTGGGGCACAAGCCCAGAGCAAGTAATTGGTGTTGATGAGTGCATACCTGATCCAGATAAAGAGCCAGATTTAATTAAAGCCGACGCTATACGCAGTGCGCTTAAATACATGGACTTAAAAGCGGGCGATAAATTATCAAGCGCGAAAGTAGACACGGTATTTATTGGCTCATGTACAAATAGCCGCATTGAAGACTTACGCGCGGCTGCAAAAATTGTTGAAGGCAAACATGTTGTAGCCGGTATAGAAGCATTAATTGTACCGGGCTCGGGCTTAGTTAAAAAACAAGCTGAAGACGAAGGCTTAGCTGATATTTTTAAAGCCGCAGGTTTTGAATGGCGCGAACCGGGTTGCTCAATGTGTTTAGCGATGAACGATGACCGCCTAGAAGCAGGCAAGCGCTGTGCATCTACTTCTAACCGTAATTTTGAAGGTCGCCAAGGTCGTGGCGGACGTACACATTTAGTTAGCCCTGCAATGGCGGCAGCTGCTGCAATACATGGTCACTTTGTTGATATTAGAGGAGAAGCCTAATGAGCGTATTTTTTAGTGGTTTAATGGCCCCACTTGATAAAAACAATGTAGATACTGACCAAATTATTCCTAAGCAATTTTTAACATCAACTAGCCGCGAAGGTTTTGATGCGGCATTGTTTTATGATTGGCGTTACCTAGATAACGACGAGCCAAACCCTGACTTTATTTTAAATCGCCCATGCTACCAAGGCGCGCAAATATTATTAACGCGTGATAACTTTGGTTGTGGCTCATCTCGTGAGCACGCGCCATGGGCGCTTAAGCAATATGGTTTTGAAGTTATTTTAGCTGAAAGCTTTGCAGATATTTTCTTTAATAACTGTGGCAACAACCAAATGTTAGCCATAGCGTTACCTGCCGATACGCTTGAGCAATTGTTTGTACTTAGCGAGCAGCACGACGATATTAACATTGAAATCGATCTTGAAAATCAAACACTAACAAGCAGTAAGTTTTCACCGATTAGTTTTGATATTAGTAAAGAAGTAAAAGAGCGCTTATTGAGTGGCTTAGACTTTATTGGTGTAACCGAAACGCTAAACCCACAGATTGATACGTTTGAAAAACAACTAGCAGCTGAGCGCCCTTGGCAGTAATTGTTTAATCTGTATATTGTAAAGTTACGTATTAAAAAGCACGGCAATTGCCGTGCTTTTTTGTGGGTAAATATTAGGATCTGTACCTAGGACTTAATGCCTAAAGTCAGCCATTAACGCAGGTATACCAGGCAACATGCCTACAATTGCCATTACAGTGGTAAGTAGCACAAACATAATAAGTGGAATCACCCAGCGGCTCATTTTAGTTAGCTCAGCGCTGCGCTCTTTGCAGCCAATAAGCCCTAAGTTATCAAGTAGCATAGTAAGCGACCAACCAAAAGCCGGATTAACCAAGGTTGAGGCAAACACCACAATAGCGGCTGATTGCGTTGTTTTGCCTTCGCGTGTCATTTCCATGCCAGCTTCAAGTAGCGGAATAAACACACCCACAATAAGCGCTACGCAGAGTACAGGCTGCCAAATGGCTAAATCCATAGGGTAACCCCATAAACCAGCAATAATACAAAATAATGCAGTTAAAATGGCGCCCGCCGGAATAGGGCGCTTAGCAATAGCGGCAGGTACAATGTAGGTTCCCCACGATGAGGTAAAGTTAGCACCACCGGCAAGTGAGCCAAATGTTTGTCTAACCGATGCGCTTAGCATTGTATCGTCGATATTCATTTGTACTTTTTCAGTACGTTGCGGATAGCTTATTTTTTGAAATACTTGATGACCTAAAAAATCAGGTGACCACATAGCAACAGCGAGCACTGCAAACGGGAGTACAACAACAAAGCTTTCAAGCGTTGGCAGGCCAAGCATCCAACCTGTGTTTTCGCCCCACCAGTATGCTGGGTTCATATTTGGTAAACCCGGTGCAGTATGAAACTCAAAGGGTGCACCTAAAGCAAAAGCAACCATGCCACCAATAAGGCAGCTTAACGGCACGGCTAACCAACGCTTTTTAAAGTGCTCCAATAGCGCATACAATAAAATGGTGGCTAAAATAACAATAAACGCAATATGCGCCATATCAATGGCTTCAGCCCAAGCAAACAGCTTTTTAACTTGCGAAATAGTACCAATAAAGCCTAAATAAATAAGTAGCCCGCCACATACACCTTTACTGGTTAGGCGCGCGAGCATACTTCCTCCTTTGGTTATGGCCAAAATAAAACCAAAGGCACCAATGAGTAAGCCAAACGCCATAGGGTGGCCGCCAGCTGCAACTACAATAGGAATTAACGGTATAAGAGGGCCGTGAGTACCAGCCAAGTTGGCTGTTGGTAAAATAAAGCCTGAAAATAAAATGATAAAAATAGAAACAATGAGTAATTCATAACGTACATTTTCTAAAACAAAGGCATCGCTTAATCCAAGAGGCGCTGCAAATGTTGCCGCAATAGCACCCACCATAACGACTTTACCAATAGTGCCCGCCATTGCTGGAATGGTGTCTTCAAATTCAAATCGGTAATCTCTAAACGGTAAATTAGGACGCCAGCGTTTAGGCTGCATAATCTGTAATTCATGTTCGAGATACTCGTCGCGAGTATTAAACTCTGAACTCGGTTTGTGAAGCTGCTCGTAGCTTTGAGCATTCTTGTGCGTGTTTGATGGTGCATCACCGGGTGGTGTAGTTTGCATGCGTTCTCCTGCAACATTGTTGCTTAATCAAATAAATACGGCTTTTGTTAAAGCAAATGAATATTGAACATGCAGGGTAGATCAGCTTTTAGGCTGCTATGTATAGGCAAAAGGTCGTGCATGGTTGTTTTTAATACAGTTAATCTGACAATCAGCTTTACGTTAAAAATTATAAAACTACACAAAATGATTTAAAATCACTATAAATCAATGGCTTGTTTTTATTTTTAAAGAATTTGATCACTGTTTATAGCGGGAAATAGTGTTAATGGCAGGTTATTATCCTTTAGTCTTAGTGGCTGTGAAAGCCGTTTTATTTCAAGCTATTTGCTTGCAGGAGCCGTTAATATTGTTTTATTTGTGGTGGAATAATACTTCTGTTACTTTCTGATTGTTAATAACAATAAAGAATAGACATGCAACTCAACTCCCCTAAATCAATTGGTATTTTACTTGGTACGCTTTACGGCATATTTATGCGGCTGTTTATAGAGCTACTTGATACTTATAATTTAAGTAGCCTAGTCTCTATATCATTTATGTTTTTAGTGCCCGTTGCAATTGGTTATATTCGTGTTCACTTTGAATTTAAGAGCTCAAAAACATTAACTAAAAGGCAAATGGTCACGATTGCTTGGCAGCCTATTTTTGTTTTTTTATTTGTAAGTGTAATTACTTTGCTTGAAGGGAGCATTTGTGTGGCTATGGCTTTGCCTGCTTTTATGTTTTTTGCCAGCATTGGTGGATTACTTGCGGGTTTTGTTAGAAAGCGTGAAATAAAAAAAGCGAATAGTTCTTTATTATCAATCGCGTTGTTACCTATATTGCTCTCACCTATTGAAGTTAACTTTTTACATTTATCAAAAACATACGAAGTAACAAATTCAATAGCTATTAACGCGCCCATCAATGTTGTGTGGCAGCAGTTAGCTAATGTGAGTGACATAAAACCACAGGAAGTGCCTTTTTCACTCACTCAATTAATTGGTGTACCAAAGCCATTAAAGGCAAGTATGAATGCAAGCGGTATAGGCGCTGTTCGCACAAGTACTTGGCAAAAAGGGGTTATATTTAAAGAAGTTATTACGGACTGGCAACCAAATAAACAGATGCTTTATAGATTTGACATAGACCCAGATGCTATTCCCGATGACGCACTCGATAAACACGTAAAACTTGGCGGTGAATACTTTTCTCCACTTTACGGTGGTTATCAGCTAAGTGAAGATAAAAGCGGCAATACGATTTTAACGTTAAAAACGACCGTGCAAGATAATACAAATTTTGGTGTTTATTCGCGAATATGGGGTGAGGTGATATTTCAAGATTTTCATCATTCACTTTTAACGTTGATGAAAAACAGAGCTGAAAAATCACTTATTGCAGCTGTTTCTTATAATTAGCTTAAAGCATTGTGTTTATAAAAATATTACACGCTAAAAGGTAAAGCCTTTGCATTTGCAAAGGCTTTTGTTTTAACTGCTAACTTTTACCAAATCATTTCTACAAATTCAGGGTGGTCGATATACGGGTTACGATTACCTTGAAATTCAAAGGCTGCTTGGTTACGGTCAAGTTCCATTTGGCTTACAGGATCGCTGTTATGCCAGTTAAGCAGCATGGCTACAACCCAGCTTTCAAACACTTGGTTGCTTGAACCATTAAGCACAGCATTACTTGAGGTCGTTTTGGTTTGCCAAGTGCCTATTACATTTTCGTAGCGCGTTGCCATGTAAAAATAAGCACGTGCAAAGTCACCTTTAAATTCGTCAATTGGCTCAAATACAGTACCTGAGTAATTTAATGAACTTGAGGCAGAACCTAATTTACTTCCGTTAGTTGATGTAAATGAAGCGCTTGCTACTTCACCAAATGGGAAGTTACTACGTTTTGAGTTTACATAACCGTCGGTTGCGTAAATATGATGCACATCTGAGTTCATTGGTTCAATAGTGCCGCCAAACCAGCTTTTAGGAAATGAATGTTCACGGTTGTAACAACCGCCTTCTCCACTATAGTTACCACATTGATCGCTCACCGCAGTATAATTGTAGCTATCTGAGCCGTTTGGTTTTTCGCTATACATATCTAAAATGCTGTTATCGTTTTCAAAGTATTTATCACGTGCAGATGAGTCGTAAAAATTCCAAATAGCTGAGTAACCCTGTGCATTATGATCTTTAATAATATTATAAAGCTCAGTTTTTAGTGCATAACCTGATAACCCTTGAGCAGTAACATAGTAGCCAGTGGGTGTCGGGTTGGTCCCGCCGCCATCACCAGAGCCACTACCTAAAGTAAATGCCGTGCTGTCTGTATTATTAAAACTTGCACCGTTAGCAAGTGTGGTAGAGCCTTGCTTAAGCGCATAACTGCCACTACCTGTTGAACAACACATACCATCGCCGTAACTGTCGCTAATAACAAGTGTGTAAGTACCATCAGTTAGGCATATTTGCTCATCATACTGAGTGTTTGATGCGTAACCACTGCCGTTAGCAACAGCGCTACCTTGATTATTATTAACGGCCCAGCTAGTTTCGCTACCGTAATTATCGGTGTTAAGCGTTAAAGTAAGGCTATTGTCGGTGCAACTTGTTGATGCGTTGCCATCAGTATTTGGTAAAAAGTTATCTACGTATACGGTTTCGCTGCCATCAAATCCACTTACATCGTAAAACCTAAGCCCAACACTAATTGTTTTATCACTGCTTGCTGTATAGCTATGGCTAATTGTTTGCCATTGGTTAGTTTGTGCTTGATTTGAATAGCCTTGATAGCCATCTACATATAAGCGCGCTTTAATTTTACCTTCGGTGTGGTAAACATCAGCCGAAAAGTTATAGGTTTTACCAGCTTCTACAGCAACCTGTTGTAGTAAATCAGTGTTACTTTGCGATCCTGTTGTTACATTGACAGCAGCAGAGCTACTACCGCTTTTAACTGTACTAGTTGAGCGCGTTAAGCTGATTCCGCTATCAATAGTGCTCCAAGAGCTAGGTGTATTACCTGACCATTGTTCAAATCCGCCATTAGCTACATTGGCCATTACAGGTAATGAGCCAAGTAACAAAGCGGTACTAAGTAGATTATTTTTATATTTCCCGTGTAACATAGTTGTTCCTATTTTTATTTTGAATGAAGAATATACCCTACATTAGTTAGGTTACAAAATTGTTAATTTAAAGTGCAGTAAAAAGCAATAACAAGTCTTTAATCTGTTTTTGAAGGTATTTTTATAAATTAATAACTAAATGGAATATCAAAGCAGATTCTATTCTTTTTTTATCTATGCTGAGCCCGTTATCCTACTAACTTAGAAAACCTCAACAGATACGCTCTGGATGAGGTAAAACTCATTTTTAACAATACACAAAGTGTGTTGTGTTTAATTTTCAGGGTTATGGGGAATCGATTCATGTTGTTAGGTCAACTAAATGCTGCGGCAAGCCCGCTATCGCAAGATCAAGTACAAAAGCTGCAAGGTTTAGTGGCTGAACTTAATCCAATTCAACAAGCGTGGGTAAGTGGTTACTTAGCTGCAAATGCTAATTCAGCTGCGTTAGGTGCTCCTACGGCAGGCGTACCGGCTGCGGGTGATGCAGCAGCGCTAACTATTTTATATGGTTCGCAAACAGGTAACGCAAAAGGTGTAGCTACCAAAATGAAAGAGCAGGCTGAGTCGCGAGGCTTAGCAGTTAAGCTTGTTAGCATGTCAGATTACAAACCAACAGCCCTGAAAAAAGAAAAGTTTTTAACTATCGTTGTATCTACTTACGGCGAAGGTGAGCCACCAGAAGACGCAGAAACACTCCACGAATTTTTAGCCACTAAAAAAGCGCCAAAACTAGACGATGTGAAAATAGCGGTTATTGGCTTAGGTGATTCTAGCTATGAGTTTTTCTGCCAGACAGCAAAAGATTTTGAAGAGCGTTTAAATAAACTCGGTGCACAAACTATCTATCAACGTGCTGATTTAGATGTAGATTACGAAGATGAAGCCGCTACGTGGATCGCCGGTGCAGTTGATGCATTTGAACCTGATTTAAAAGCGCAGCAAGAAGCCGCTGGTGGTCAAGTTGTATCAATGCCATTTGGCGCTCCTACCTCTGCAGCAAGCCAATATACAAAACAAAATCCATTTGAAGCAGAGCTATTAACTGTTCAAAAAATTACCGGTCGCGACTCGACTAAAGATGTACGCCACGTTGAAATTTCGCTTGAAGGTTCTGACATTACTTACACGCCAGGTGATTCATTAGGTGTGTACTTTTTAAATGACGATGTATTAGTTGATGAAGTACTTACACTTACTCAAATAGATGCAACAAGCATTGTAAAAGTAGGTGATGAAGAGCTAAGCGTACGCGATGCACTTATTGAAAAACTAGAGCTGACTCAGTCGTACCCAGGTTTTGTAGAAAAATACGCAACAGCAACAGGTACGCCTGAATTATTAAAGCTTGTAGAAGATAAAGCGGCAATGCGTGCGTATATTGAACCTCGCCAAATATTTGATGTGATTCGCCAAAATCCAGCAAAGATTGATGCGCAAACATTAGTAGATTGCCTACGTAAACTACAAGCTCGTTTGTACTCAATTGCATCTAGCCAAGCTGAGGTTGAAGACGAAGTACATTTAACACTAGGTCTAGTGCAGTTTGATGCATTTGATAGCGAGCATTTAGGTGGCTGTACTGGTTACTTAACTCGTCGTGCAGAAGAAGGTTGTAAAGTTAAAGTATTTAGCGAACACAACGACAATTTCCGCCTACCAACTAACGATGATACACCGGTGATTATGGTTGGTCCTGGTACGGGTATTGCGCCGTTCCGTGCATTTTTACAAGAGCGTGATTCGCGTGAAGCGCAAGGCAAAAACTGGTTGTTCTTTGGTAACCCACATTTCACTCAAGACTTTTTATACCAAGTAGAAATACAGGGTTATTTAAAATCGGGTTTACTTAACAAAGTAGATGTTGCATTTAGCCGTGACCAAGCAGAAAAAGTATACGTACAAGACAAATTACGCAGTAACAGTAAAGACGTGTTTGAGTGGTTAGAAGCCGGCGCTCACTTTTATATTTGTGGCGATGCAAATCGCATGGCAAAAGATGTACACAACGCCTTGGTTGATATCGTTAAAGAAAACACAGGCAAGAGCAATGAAGACGCAGAGCAATATTTAAAAGATTTGCGTAGCGCAAACCGCTATCAGAAAGACGTGTATTAATCACGTTTCTTATTTTATTTAACAGCTAGCAGCCGTCACTGTAACAAATTTAGGATTTAAAATGAGCGAACAAGATAAAAACGTAAAACTTTCTGATAACGAACGTTTGAAAAGAGAAAGTAACTTTTTACGTGGCACCATAGAGCAAGATTTAAAAGACGAAATTACCGGTGGTTTTACTGCCGATAACTTTCAGTTAATACGTTTTCATGGCATGTACCAACAAGATGACCGCGATATACGTGGTGAGCGTGCTAAGCAAAAGCTAGAGCCGCTACATAATGTAATGTTACGTGCACGTATGCCTGGCGGTATTATTAAGCCAGAGCAGTGGTTAGCAATTGATAAGTTTGCTGATGAAAAAACAAGCTACGGCAGCATTCGTCTAACTACGCGTCAAACGTTTCAGTTTCATGGTGTATTAAAGCCGAATATTAAAGGCATGCACCAAATGCTTAACAGCGTAGGTATAGACTCTATTGCAACTGCGGGCGATGTTAACCGTAACGTGCTTTGTACTACTAACCCTGTTGAGTCTGAGTTACACCAAGAAGCTTACGACTGGGCTGCAAAAATTTCTGAACATTTATTACCAAAAACGAAAGCGTATGCTGAAATTTGGCTAAATGGCGAAAAGGCAGAAACCACAGAAGAGCCAATTTTAGGATCTAACTACTTACCGCGTAAATTTAAAACAACGGTAACCATTCCGCCTAATAACGAAGTTGATGTGCATGCGAATGACTTAAACTTTGTGGCAATTGCTGATAACGGAAAGCTTGTTGGCTTTAACGTACTTGTTGGTGGTGGCCTTGCCATGACTCACGGTGATACGGCTACGTATCCGCGTAAGGCTGATGACTTTGGCTTTATTACGCTCGAAGATACCTTAAAAATTGCAGAGCATGTTGTATCTGTGCAGCGCGATTGGGGTAATCGTTCAAACCGTAAAAATGCAAAAACTAAATACACATTAGACCGTGTTGGCGTTGATGTATTTAAAGCAGAAGTTGAAAAGCGCTCAGGCGTTACGTTTGCACCAAGCCGTCCGTTTGAGTTTACTCATCGTGGCGACCGCATTGGTTGGGTTGAAGGCATTGATGGTAAGCACCACTTAACGCTATTTATTCAAAGTGGTCGTATTTTAGACTACCCAGGCAAGCCGCTTAAAACAGGTTGTCGTAAAATCGCAGAAGTTCACCAAGGTGACATGCGTATGACGGCAAACCAAAACTTAATTATTGCTGGCGTACCTGCAGATCAAAAAGCCGTGATTGAAGAGATTGCACGTAGCCATGGCCTGATTGACGACAAAGATTCGCAGCAGCGTAAAAATTCTATGGCGTGTGTTTCACTGCCAACGTGCCCACTTGCAATGGCCGAAGCAGAGCGTTACTTACCAAGCCTAGTAGAAAAAACTGAAGCATTACTTGCCAAGCACGGTATACCAGATGACAGCATTATTATGCGCGTTGTAGGTTGCCCTAACGGTTGTGGCCGCGCAATGCTTGCAGAAGCTGGTTTAGTGGGTAAAGGCCCAGGTAAGTACAACGTTTACCTAGGTGGTAATTTAGAAGGTACACGTATTCCTAAATTGTACCTTGAGAACGTAGGCGAAGACGTTTACCTAGAAGCATTCGATAAGCTCATTGGGCAATGGGCAAAAGAGCGTAACGATGGTGAGTGTTTTGGTGACTTTGTTATACGCAAAGGCATAGTTGCTGAAGTAAAAGTATCAGTAACCGATTTTCACGCTTAATTAAATACCAGCGCCAAAGCGCTGGTGAGGTTTGGAATTTACCATGAGTGAATTTAAAAACATTTTACAGCTAGATAAACAAAGCCAAGCGGCTATGTTAGCTGATGCTAATGGTTTGCTAGCGAATATGAGCGCAGAACAGCGTGTTGCATGGGCGCTTGATAACTTGCCTAATACGGCTTTTTTATCATCTAGCTTTGGTATTCAAGCGGCAGTAATGCTGCATTTAATGACCTCACAACGTCCAGATATTCCCGTTGTATTAACCGATACAGGCTATTTATTTCCTGAAACGTATCAGTTTATTGAACAAATGAGTGAGCGTTTATCACTTAACTTAAAGGTGTATAGAGCGCAGCTAAGCCCAGCATGGCAAGAAGCTAAGTTTGGCAAGTTGTGGGAGCAAGGCGAGGACGGCATTAAGCAATATAACCAGCTTAATAAAGTTGAGCCGATGACCCGCGCACTTAAAGAGATCGAAGCGGGCACGTGGTTTAGTGGTTTGCGTCGCGATCAATCATCTACACGTGCTGATAAACAGTTTGTAGAAATAAGCCGTGGTACCGTTAAAGTGTACCCGATTATTGAATGGTCTAACCGCGACGTGTATCAGTACCTGACTAAGCATGATTTACCTTACCACCCATTATGGGAACAAGGTTATGTATCGATGGGTGACGTACATACAACACGTAAATTAGAACCAGGAATGACAGAGGAAGAAACTCGCTTTTTTGGCTTAAACCGAGAATGCGGACTGCACATGGATGGTGACGGTATTTAACGTCACTACGATGTAGTTAAATCGCAAATAAAAACGCAGCTTCGGCTGCGTTTTTATTTTCTTTTATTCGGGTACAAAAAATTGCCTAATTAAGTATTTTTTATTAGACTCAAGGCATTAAAGGATTAATTAAAGCAGGAACGCTATGAAATACTTTACCTACTTAGCTATATCAATTATGGCTATTGCAGTCATCTCTTTGTTTTATCTAAAAAAGCCCGATGGTCAAACATGGCTTTCTGCATCATCAATTAGCAGTGAATCTCAGCAAATTAAAGAAAGAATGGTCGCGCTATCTAGCAGTACTTTGGACCAAGCAGTGCAGGGCGTTCAGCAAGCTGGCGATAAAATTGCGAGCAGTATTTCTGATGAACCAATTGCTGCAAATGCTACCCCAAGTGGTAAAATTTTTAAGTGGCAAGACGAAACAGGCCAATGGCACTTTTCTGATACACCTAACCCGCATGTAAAAAGTATTGAAGTAAAACTCGATCCTAAAGATATTACAGTTATTGCTGCAGAAGACACGTCTATTTTAAATACCTCTTCAACTCCAAACACAATATCGGCTGCACCAGAGGGGATCAGTATTTTGAACCCAGATTCGGTTAAAAAGCTATTTAATGACGCCGAAAATGTAAAAGACAAACTAGAAAAACGTAATAAAGAAATTAATAATTTAAGTGCACTTTAATTATTTAGAATGAGTGCTTTTATGGTTTTTTAAATAACGTTTTTCGGCTTCCATCAATAATACTGTTAAATATATTTTAGTGGGAAGCGACAGCAGCACGCCTACAGCAATGCATGCCGTCGCTGTAATTATTCCTTTAATACCATGCTCGACAGTAAAGTAGTTCGACACAATTAAAGTATGGCCAGTCACGATAAGGCACAACCCAAGCATTATTGTTGTTTTAAGCAGCCTAATTATCATTGTTTGCGACATAGTTACCTCAGTAGGCACGCTTTAAATGTTTAGCATTGATTTAAGACAACAAACAACACATATAAAAAAGCCCAGCTTATTACTAAGCTGGGCTTTTAAATGATTAACTACTGTCTTTGTTAGTCGAGCATATTACGCAGTACATATTGTAAAATGCCGCCGTGTTTGTAGTAATCCCACTCTTTAGGGGTATCAATACGTACGTCTGCACTCAAGGTTACTTTTTTACCTTCGGCATTTGTGGCAATAACGGTAACTTCATCGGTTTTATCGTACAGGCCATCAATATCAAATTGTTCTTGCCCTGTTAACCCATGTGTCTCGTAGCTTTCACCCTCTTTAAATTGCAGCGGTAATACACCCATACCAATTAAGTTAGAGCGATGAATACGTTCATAGCTTTGTGCTACAACGGCTTTAACGCCTAATAAAAGTGAACCTTTAGCAGCCCAGTCACGAGATGAACCCGTGCCATATTCTTTGCCCGCTAAAATAATGAGTGGAGTATTATTTTTTTGATACTCCATTGCTGCATCATAAATGCTCTCTAGCGTATCGCCGGGTTGAGTACGTGTTACGCCGCCCTCAGTACCAGGAGCTAGTAAGTTTTTAAGGCGCACATTAGCGAACGTTCCTCGCATCATTACTTCGTGATTACCACGGCGTGAGCCGTACGAGTTAAATTGCGCTTTATCTACACCTTTCTCTTGCAAGTATAAACCTGCTGGCGCTTCTGCTTTAATAGCACCCGCTGGAGAAATATGGTCAGTGGTTACTGAATCCCCAAGTTTAGCTAAGCAACGTGCACCTTCGATAGAAGGAATGCCCGGTGGTTCTACTTTCATACCATCAAAAAAGGGTGCTTTTTTAATGTAGGTAGATGCATCATCCCAATCGTAAAGTTTGCCATCCGGTATTTTAATTTGCTGCCAACGGCTATCGCCTTCGTAAACGTTAGCGTAGCTTTTTTCAAACATTTCTTTAGTTACGGTTTCTTTAACTAAGTCACTTACTTCTTTAACGCTTGGCCAAATGTTTTTAAGGTAAATATCGTTACCGTTAGCATCTTGAGCAAGGGGTTCGTTGTATACATCAATATCGGTTCTACCTGCAATGGCATAAGCTACAACAAGCGGAGGAGAGGCTAAAAAGTTCATTTTAACATCTTGGTGAATACGCCCTTCAAAGTTACGATTACCCGATAAAATAGAGCTCACTACTAATTTATGTTTTTGAATCGCGTCTGATATTTCAGTTGCAAGTGGCCCTGAATTACCAATACACGTAGTACAGCCGTAGCCAACTAAGTTAAAGCCTAGGCTTTCTAGGTCATCCATCAGGCCAGCTTTTTCTAGGTAGTCGGTAACTACTTTTGATCCTGGAGCAAGTGATGTTTTAACCCAAGGTTTTACATTAATGCCTAACTGTTTTGCTTTTTTAGCAACCAAACCAGCAGCTAAAATAACACTTGGATTAGAGGTGTTGGTACAGCTGGTAATTGCGGCAATAACACAAGCGCCATCGTTTAGCTCAAACTCTTGGCCTTTAAATTTAACCTTAGCGGCACCCATAAACTGCGCTTCGTTAACTGGCTCATCTGGATTTGTTGTCGGCCCTTCACTCTCAATACGAGCTTGTTCTTCATCGCTTTTATCACGACGAGCCATACGTTCGTCTTGGAAGCCTTTTAAATGATCGCCAATAACTTTGCCAGCTTCGTTTAAGGCAATCCTATCTTGTGGGCGTTTAGGGCCTGCAAGGCTTGGTACAACGTCATCTAATTTAAGCTCAAGTGTATCGGTATAATTAGCTTCGTCGCCATCGTTACGCCATAAGCCTTGATGCTTAGCGTAATCTTCAATTACTTTTAAGTGTTTTTCGTCGCGGTTTGTTAAGCGAAGGTAGTTAATGGTCTCATCATCAATTGGGAAAATACCACATGTAGCGCCGTATTCTGGTGCCATATTGGCTATGGTTGCTCTATCGGCAAGTGGTAGGTCGGCAAGGCCGTCACCATAAAATTCTACAAATTTACCCACTACGCCATGATTACGCAGTATTTCGGTTACTGTTAACACTAAATCGGTTGCGGTAGTACCTTCAGGTAAACGTCCGCTTAGCTTCATACCTACTACTTGTGGAATGAGTAAGCTAATTGGCTGACCAAGCATGGCTGCTTCAGCTTCAATGCCGCCTACACCCCAACCAAGCACGCCTAAGCCATTAATCATGGTGGTGTGAGAGTCAGTCCCTACAAGCGTATCTGGGTAAGCGAATTTTTTGCCGTCGCGCTCTTCATTAAAAACAACGCGCGCTAAGTATTCTAGGTTTACTTGGTGAACAATACCGGTTGCTGGTGGCACTACTTTTAAATTATCAAAAGCGGTTTGTCCCCAACGTAAAAATTCGTAACGTTCTTTATTTCGGTCGTACTCAAGTTTTGCATTTAAATCAAATGCACCATCATTTCCGTAGCCATCTACTTGTACCGAATGGTCAATCACAAGTTCAGCAGGCGATAACGGGTTTATTTTTGCAGGATCTCCACCTAGCTTTTCCATTGCGTCACGCATCGCGGCTAAATCTACAATAGCGGGTACGCCGGTAAAATCTTGCATAACAACACGGGCGGGGGTAAAGGCAACTTCAGATGCAGGCTTTGCTTGAGGATCCCAATTAAGAAGGGCTTGAATGTCTTGTTCTTTTATATTTACGCCATCTTCGTTACGAAGAAGGTTTTCAAGTAGTACTTTTAAGGAAAAGGGCAATCGTTTCGCTTTGTCGCCAAGTCCTTTTAGAGAATGAATATGATATTGCTCACCATTTATTGTGAGCTGATGTTGGGTATCGAAACTATTATTCATTATTTGCCCCTTTATGAATTATAAAAATGTTTTGAAGAGTGACCTCTGTAGTGTTCGAGTTGCAAAGTACATACCAGTGTAAAAAATCGCGTTTAGAGAACGAATTTTATACAGTTATTATAGTAGAGATGATGCTGAAAAATTTAATTTCAAGAGATGATTTAAAAGAAGAGATAGGGTCAAAAGTTATTTCGACCCTTATTAATTACTGTAACCAACCTTGTTGCTTACCTTTAATACTCAAGCAAAGTAAAGCGATGGCAATAATGATTACAAAAATAGGCATAAATACCGCACTTGCGCCAAGTAGCTCAATACTATTTATGACCACAAAATTATAATATTGCTGAATTAAAATAGCGCCGAGCGATAGCGAAAAAGTAGGTGTTGCCAGCGCGTTTTTAGCAAGTAAAAACAGACAACCCAAAGTGCTTCCAAATACAGCTACAGCAAATGCAATGGTTGACCAAAGAGGGATGTCAGAGTAGGCAGCTTGTTGATCTAACGGAAGTTTACCTATCATTTCGGGTGTCATCATCATGTGCATAGCAAATGCAATAACGCCAAGTAAGTTCCATACGAGTGCCGCCCATACAACGGGTTTAAACCAATTTTTAGGTGTGTTTACAGACATTTTATAACCTTGTTTTTATTATTAATTAGGTTATTAAAGAGTAAAAAGGCCAACTATACAAGTTGGCCTTTTTATATAAAAAGAGTGCTTTTAAATGCTTAACCAAATGAAATAGGACGACGACCTGTTTTATCATCTACTTTTGGTTTTTTAGTTCGCTTACGCTTACTTTTAGCTGGTTGATTTGTTGGTTGTGGTGCAACTTGCTTTGACTCTGCTTGAGTTTGTACCGCAGGTTTTTCTACAGGGATTGCATCTTCACTTAGTGAGAGTTTAAAAAACTCACCATCAAACTCTAGTACATCACCACTGTATAATTTTTTCCGTTTAATTGTACAAATTTCATGGTTAACACCCACATAGCCTTCAGTAATTAGGTTTTTAGCTTGGCCGCCACCTTCAACTAAGTTTAGTACTTTTAATAATTTACAGAGCTCAATCGGCTCTTCTTCTAATTCTATTTCTATGTATTCTTCGTTCATATTTGCTCTCGGTGGGGTAACGCACAAGCTGTAGTATAAAGGCTTGCAGCTACTTTTGCACCAAAGCAAGTAACTTTAGCTAATTGTAATAGGGAAATAACGACGAAAGTTTTTATGTATTTTATCTGTCTTTAAAAAAACTGAAGCAATTGAAGAGTAATCTTTGCAGCAGTTAATTTTACGTATGGCCTGCTAATTGCTAAAACTTTGGCGGAATAAATATTTTTCATTAAATGGAGTAGGAAATGGGCGTAAGATTAGCAATGAAAAAAGAGCTAATGGGCTTAGATAATTCAGATATGTTGACCGCAGATGATGTTAGGTCACATCTTACTAATCAAGTAAAAGAGCAAAAGGAAAATGCTGAGCGCGGTTTTTCTGTAATTTCAAAATTCAATGATACCCATAGCCGTTTAGTTAGTGGTGATGCCACGAGAAAAACAAAACTTGAATTTGAACGTCATCGTTTATTTAAAGAAGTTTTATATACTCGCAAAAGTGTTGATGCTTGGTTAGATAGCCAAACAAATTAAATTGCGATAAATAGTTACCTTTAATAGACTACAATTGTAATCAAAAAGGGGTAACTATGAAAAGTGGAATTTTAATATGTGTGTTGGCATTACTATTAGCTGCGTGCCAACAACCTACCGTGTATGTATTTAGTGAAAACTTGCAAGATGAACAGCGCAACCAGCTCGATGCTGCGCTAAAAGCACAATCGCTCCCTTATGAATATGTAGAGCTGGCAATCCCACCTGATTTTGGTGAAGCCACATTACTCTTATCAAGTGATAAGATTTATCCTAAAGAAACTGAGCAACTTGCGGCTATAATGCAAGAGCTGGGTTACAAGCCACAAGTTAACTACACGACTCGTTCAAATCACTTTTATGGTGATGGCAATATAGGCTTTTATTTAAAGAATATAGTGGCGGGTACTACCTTTGTTATGCCTAAAAAGTTACGAACAACTCAATGCAGCGAAGAGAAGTACAATGATTTACTTGTCACATTTACAGATAAATATGCTGACTTTAGTTTACCCAGTGGCGCTGTTGTAAGGTTAGGTTGGGAGTTTTTATACGGTTACGTTGTTATTTATTATAAAACCTATTCGCAAACATATCGTCATTCACAGCCGTTTGTAAATACCCCCTTTGGTGCCAAGCCTTCAGATACTTACACTTTTACTGCGCACGTTAATAAGCCCAGTTGGCTTGATTGCTCATTGCAAATTGTTTATATGGATTGAACTAACCGTGAGTTTCTATATGCTCGCTTAATTTGGCAATGCGCAGGCTCATACCTTCAATAATTCGGTCTTTAATTTTTTCGCGGATAACATTAGGTAAGCGGGTTAGTGCTTCAGGGGTAATGGCAAGTACTATGGTGTCGGTTTTAGCGCGAGCACTGGTACTACGCTCTCGGTTATTTATAAAGGCACCTTCACCTATAAATTCACCGGGCTCTATAGTGCCAAGTTCTAGTAAATGGTTATGCTTAAATACTAATAATGCGCCGCTAAGTACAATGTACAAGCGCTTGTCGTTATCGTATTGCTTAAATAAAAATTGATGCTGACTTACTAAATATAACAGGCCGAACGACTCCAATAAGACTTGGCGCTCGCTGAGCGTAAATTCTTTAAAAAAGTGCAGCCTGTTTATAATTTCCATTTGTTTGAATAATGGAATATGTTCGATTAGCTTCATCAATAACCAAATGTGTTAAAAGCGTTTAATCAGCTAATATTGCGCTCTTTTAATTTTCGGGTCAACGTGTTGCGTCCCCAACCAATTTTTATAGCAGCATCTTGCTTATGACCAGAACAATTAGCCAGGGCTGTTTTTATTAAGCGAGTTTCTAGTTGAGCTTGAATGTCAGGCCAAATATTTTCTTTGCCTTTTTTTAGCTCTTGATTAAGCCATTGTTGGAATGCATCGAGCCAATCACCTTCTTCTTGGGTTGGTGAAGCATCCAGAATCTCCGGCGGTAAATCTTGCTCGCTTACAAGCTCACCCGGTGCCATAACTGTCAGCCAGCGACAGGTGTTTTCTAATTGGCGTACATTACCTGGCCAATTAAATAAACGTAATTGCTCAGTCGCTTTAGGGCTCAGTACTTTACTTTCTACTTGTAGCTCTTTAGCGCTTTTATGTAAAAAGTGTTGCGATAAGCTTTCTATATCTTCAGTACGCTCTCGAAGAGCGGGTAAACGTAGGCGCACAACATTAAGACGATGAAATAAATCATCCCTAAACTTGCCTTGTTTAACTAAATCTTCAAGGTTTTGGTGCGTAGCTGCAATAATGCGTACGTCCACTTTTATACTTTGATGGCCACCAACGCGATAAAACTCACCATCGGCAAGAACGCGTAATAAACGTGTTTGCACATCGAGTGGCATATCACCAATTTCATCTAAAAATAGTGTACCGCCATTGGCTTGCTCAAAGCGGCCTTTACGTACGCTATCGGCGCCCGTAAACGCGCCTTTTTCGTGGCCAAATAACTCTGACTCAACAAGCTCTTTTGGAATGGCCGCCATGTTAAGTGCAATAAATTGATTTTCTTTACGTGGGCTATGGTTGTGCAGGGCGCTGGCGACAAGCTCTTTACCTGTGCCAGATTCACCATTTATTAATACGCTCATGCTAGAGGCCGATAGTTTACCTATCGCTCTAAACACTTCTTGCATAGCGGGTGCTTCACCAATAATGTGGGCACTTTTTGGTGGAGCTTGCTTTCGCTTAGTTTTTTTAGTGGAGTTTGCTCTGCATGCGCTCTCGACTAGCGCCACTGCTTCGTTTAAATCAAACGGCTTAGCTAGGTATTCAAAAGCACCTTTTTGGAATGCATTAACTGCAGAGTCCAAATCTGAGTGGGCAGTCATTATAATAACTGGCAGCCCAGGGTTTTGCTCTGCTATAAGCTCAAGCAACGCCATGCCATCCATACCAGGCATTCGTACGTCCGAAACTAAAACAGTAGGTTGACTAAACTTTAATGCGCTTAATACATCTTGCGCATTAGCAAAGCTTTCTGCGTTAAACCCTGCACGGGTTAGTGCTTTTTCAAGTACAAATCGAATAGAAGCATCATCATCTACAAGCCAAACTGTTTTCATGCAAACTCCAAACATTAATCTGCAAATGGCAGATAGATATTAAATTCAGTATGTCCAGGCCAGCTATCACATTCTATATAGCCATCATGTTGATCTATCAGCGTTTGCGCTATTGAGAGTCCTAACCCTGAGCCATCTTCTTTATTGGTGATCATAGGGTAGAACAGTGTTTCACGTACACTGGGATCAATACCTGGTCCGTTATCAGATATTTGGATCAACAAGGCTTTTTTAGGTGCTTTACCTGGGCGACGATGCTGATGATTAATGCGGGTTTTTATTGTTATTTCACCGCCATCTACAAGCGCCTGCTGAGCATTTCGAACAATGTTTAATACTACTTGCTGAATTTTACCTTGATCAATGTATACATCAGGAATGCTTGGGTCGTAATCCTTAACCAAGCTAATGTTAGAACAATTATCTAACGTACTTAGTCGTGCAACTGATTCAAGTGATTGATGTATATTGCCATACGATTTTTGCGGAAGCTGATTTGGCCCTAAAAGCCTATCTACTAATTCGCGTAATCGGTCAGCTTGCTCAATGATAAGTTCAGCACATTGGTCTCTTTCTTGTTGATCAACCTCATACTGCAATAACTGCGCCGCTCCGCGAATTCCACCTAAAGGATTTTTAATTTCGTGAGCTAAGCCTCTAATTAGATTTCGGGCTGCTTGGTATTGATGCATTTGATTAGACGCTTGGTCGTGCTTAATTTCGTCATCAGTTTGGCGCCACTCAAATAAAATATAAAGTGAGCCATCAAACTTAATTTGTCGTGTACTTACGGCTACTTTTGCATGGCGAGAATCGCTAAAAACCACGTCAGCTCTGTGCTGCTGGCAATCTACACCTTCAACTAATGAGTATTGTTCTATACGCTGCAAATCGATTGAATGGTAATTAAAAAGACTGTCGAAAGGCTGATCTAATAGGCGCTTGTTACCAAGGCCAAGCAGTTCGCTAGTACTGGTATTGGCATAGACAACGGTGAAGTTTTTATCAAGCAACATGATAGCGGTTGTTTGATTTTGCCAAATAGCATCGAGTAGCTCAGGGCTAAAGTTTTTATTATTAATCATAGCTGCACCATTTTAGTGCGTGGATATTTACAAGCAAGTTATATAGTAAAATACACTGCTGCACGTTTAGTAATGCCCCAATTTAGTTACTTAGGTTTAGCCCTTTTCGGTGCATAAAAAATATGCAGGGCTCACTTATAGCAATAACTTGGTTTTTACTATTAAAAAGCTTTAATTGTAGTGTGTGCTCACCACGTTCTACATCTCTTATTGCAAAGGTTGAACTGTCACTGGCTGGGCCATGTGCTTTGCCATCAATAAAAAGTTGTATAGTAAAACCAGTTTCAAAGCGTGGTTTTATTCGGCTAGTAACATAAACAGTGCCGGTATTTTCACGAATAGTCTGGTTATGATCAGGTGAGGAAATGGCAATACTAAAGCCCGCTTGTTGAGGCTGGGGTTGCTCGTCAAAAATGTCAGTATTTGTTGCAGGCATATTAAGATCTTGGCTGGTAAGCTTTACCTCTTTAGCACCTTTATGAGGGGTGTCAGAGAACACTAATACGCCATTTTTATCTTTCCAAGCGTATATCTTTGTTTCACCAGCGTAACCATAATTGCTTAATCCTAAAGCAATTAATAGTAATAAAATCTTGTTGTTCACTCTGCAGCCCTGCATTTTTGTCGGTAACTTAACTTTAGTGGAGATTGATTAATTTTACCATTAAAAAAGCCCGCAAAGCGGGCTTGAGAACACACATATTTTATACAGCTAAATTAACAGCTGTAGTACATTTCAAACTCAACTGGGTGAGTTGTCATGTTAAGCTTTTCAACTTCTTTAGATTTAAGTTCGATGTAAGCATCGATTAAGTCATCAGTGAATACACCACCTTGAGTTAAGAATTCACGGTCTGCGCTAAGTGCAGATAGTGCTTCGTCAAGTGATGCTGCAACAGTTGGGATTTCTGCTGCTTCTTCAGCTGGTAAGTCATATAAATCTTTATCCATAGCATCGCCAGGGTGGATCTTGTTTTTGATACCATCAAGGCCAGCCATAAGCATTGCTGAGAAAGCAAGGTATGGGTTAGCTGTTGGATCTGGGAAGCGTACTTCAATACGACGACCTTTTTCAGATGGAACCACTGGGATACGGATTGATGCAGAACGGTTACGTGCAGAGTATGCAAGCATAACTGGTGCTTCAAAACCTGGTACTAAACGTTTGTACGAGTTAGTAGAGGCGTTTGCAAAAGCGTTAATTGCTTTAGCATGCTTGATGATACCGCCAATGTAGTAAAGCGCATCTTCAGAAAGGCCGCCGTACTTATCACCAGCAAAAAGGTTTACACCATCTTTAGCAAGTGACTGGTGACAATGCATACCAGAACCGTTATCACCAACAACTGGCTTAGGCATAAACGTTGCTGTTTTACCGTATAAGTGAGCCATGTTATGGATAACATATTTCATTTCTTGGATTTCATCCGCTTTTAATACCATTGTATTAAAGCGAGTAGCAATCTCGTTTTGACCTGCTGTTGCAACTTCGTGGTGATGTGCTTCTACTACTTGACCCATTTCTTCTAGAACTAGACACGTAGCTGAACGCCAATCTTGGAAGTCATCAACAGGAGCAACTGGGAAGTAACCGCCTTTAATACCTGGACGGTGACCTGTGTTGCCATCTGCATATTCTTTATCTGAGTTCCAAGCAGCTTGCTTAGAATCAATTTTGTACATAGAACCAGACATATCTGATTTGTATTTAACGTCGTCAAATACGAAAAACTCTGGCTCAGGGCCAAATAAAACTGTATCTGCAATACCTGTAGAACGCATGTAATCTTCAGCACGCTTAGCAACAGAACGCGGGTCGCGCTCATAACCTTGAAGTGTTGAAGGCTCTACTACGTCACAACGTACGATTAATGTTGATTCTTCAGTGAAAGGGTCTAGTTTGATTGATTCAGCAACTGGCATTAATACCATGTCTGATTCGTTTATGCCTTTCCAGCCTGCAATTGAAGAACCGTCAAACATTTTACCGTCTTCAAAAAAGTCTTCATCAACTTGGTGATGAGGAATAGATACATGTTGTTCTTTACCCTTAGTGTCAGTAAAGCGTAAATCAATGAACTTGACGTCATTTTCTTTAATAAAATCTAAAACCGATTGTGACATGTGTCCTCCAACTATTGGGTTTTGTTATTGCTGCATAATTGCTTTGGGATTTACTAAGCTGATTTTGTGCCATTTTTATAACTAGCTGTTTATAAATTAAAAAAATATCGTTGCATCAAAATGGAATGTACAAACGCACTATGTTGGTGCGTAAATTTTCCTTTTTGGTGCAAAATTTACAGGGCACAATTTGCTGCTAATTTAATCGCTCGGAAATAGCATAACCTAAATGCAAAAGAGTACCAAAAAGATCAGCAAAATAGCCAAAAAGGCTGTTTTTCAAAAAAAAATTGAAATTTAATTCATATAATTGTCATATATAAAACAGATACTTAGTAAAAGTATTGAGAAAGTTTTGAAATTTATATTGGATAAACTTTCATCCATGTCATTAATGAGGGATAATATGCGCCCTTTTAAATCCTATGCTGGGACATCTCGCGAAAGCGTGGATGAGTGCGTAGATCTTGCAGGATCAATGAGAATTTAATTTCTCTGAGTAAATATATGAGCATCGAACAGTTAAGAAATATAGCGATTATCGCGCACGTTGACCATGGTAAAACAACACTGGTTGACAAACTACTTGAGCAATCAGGTACATTAGAAACACGCGGCGGT
This sequence comes from Pseudoalteromonas sp. Z1A2, assembly GCF_011378755.1. Taxonomy (NCBI): domain Bacteria; kingdom Pseudomonadati; phylum Pseudomonadota; class Gammaproteobacteria; order Alteromonadales; family Pseudoalteromonadaceae; genus Pseudoalteromonas; species Pseudoalteromonas sp. Z1A2. The sequence goes on from NZ_WTKX01000007.1 coordinate 41,305, forward strand.
AACGAAGAGCGCGTGATGGACTCAAACGACATTGAGAAAGAACGTGGTATTACCATTTTGGCTAAAAACACAGCCATTTCTTGGAATGACTACCATATCAATATCGTAGATACCCCGGGACACGCCGATTTCGGTGGTGAAGTTGAACGCGTACTTTCGATGGCTGACTCAGTATTATTACTTGTTGATGCTCAAGAAGGTCCAATGCCGCAAACGCGTTTCGTTACGCAAAAAGCATTCGCGCAAGGCTTAAAGCCAATCGTCGTTATCAATAAAATTGATAAGCCAGGCGCTCGTCCAGATTGGGTTATGGATCAAATCTTTGATTTATTCGACAACCTTGGCGCGACTGACGAACAGTTAGACTTTAAAGTAATCTACGCTTCAGCAATCAACGGTTGGGCAACACTAGATTTAGACGAACCATCAGACAACATGGAACCTATGTTCAAGATGATCGTTGAAGAAGTATCACCACCGGATGCAGATCCTGAAGGTGACTTCCAAATGCAAATTTCTCAACTAGATTACAACTCTTATGTTGGTGTAGTTGGTATTGGTCGTATTAAACGTGGTTCTGTTGCTCCTAACCAACAAGTTACTATTATCAGTGCTGATGGCACTACACGTAATGGTAAAATTGGTGCAGTACAAAGCTACCTAGGTCTTGAGCGTATCGAAACTGATAGAGCTTACGCTGGTAACATCGTAACTGTAACAGGTATTGGTGAGCTTAAGATTTCTGACACAGTTTGTTTCCCAGGAAACGTTGAAGCATTACCACCACTAAGTGTTGATGAGCCAACTGTAACAATGACATTCTCTGTAAATAACTCACCTTTCTGTGGTAAAGAAGGTAAGTTTGTAACGTCACGTAATATCCGTGAGCGTTTAGACAAAGAATTAGTACACAACGTAGCACTTCGCGTTGAAGATACTGCAAGCCCAGATAGCTTCCGTGTTTCTGGTCGTGGTGAATTACACCTAGGTATCTTAATCGAAAACATGCGTCGTGAAGGTTACGAGCTTTCAGTTTCTCGTCCAGAAGTTATCTTACGTACTGTAGATGGCGTTCTAGAAGAACCGTTTGAAACAGTGACTATTGACTGTCAAGAAGAGCATCAAGGTTCTGTTATGGAACAAGTTGGCCTACGTAAAGGTGAACTTACTAACATGACTCCAGATGGCAAAGGCCGTATGCGTTTAGACTTCATGATCCCTAGCCGTGGTTTAATTGGTTTCCAAACTGATTTCATGACACTTACTTCGGGTTCTGGTCTTATGTACCATACGTTCGATCATTATGGTCCTCACAAAGGTGGCGCTATCGGCGTTCGTAAGAACGGCGTAATGATTGCAAACGCAACTGGTAAAGCACTTACAAACGCATTATTTAACTTACAAGAACGCGGCCGTTTATTCATCGGTCACGGTGTTGAAGTATACGAAGGTATGGTTATCGGTATTCATAACCGTGATAACGACCTTACAGTTAACGCCCTTAAAGGCAAGCAGTTAACTAACGTACGTGCATCTGGTACTGATGAAGCGCAAACGCTTTCTCCGCACCTTAACTACTCACTTGAGCAAGCGCTTGAGTTCATCGATGATGACGAGCTAGTTGAAGTTACTCCACTAAACATTCGTATCCGTAAGAAACACCTTACAGAAAACGAACGTAAACGTGCGGGTCGTGCACCTAAGTCATAATCTATTAATTTAGAATAATGATTTTAAAAGCCGCTGTATTGCAAAATACAGCGGCTTTTTTGTGGATGAAAATAAGAGCTGTTAGCTATAGTCGTCAGTTGAAAGTATTTAGTTAAAAATTATATGACTACTGTTTTGAGATGAAATTTCCATAATATATTTACCTCTAAAAGCGCAGCGCCTCTTAACCTCTTTGTGAATAATTTACTTAAAGATCTTTTGCACAAGGAGAAGAAAGAGAGAGAGCTGAAACAGCCGATAATGCAAAGTATCTGTGTTTTTTGGTGGGGGGGTCGTTGGGTCTCGCTTCGCTCAACCCAACATACATGTTCAATTATTTTATTGGTAGTAACTTACTTTTTAGGAAGTAGGGTTATTTTGCCAAATACGTCGGCATCTATAAAACCACGATTTCTGTCGCCATTTACTGGTTGTACTTCGTGTGAGCCCATAAAGTGCTCGCGCACGTCACTGCCATCGTTATCGCAATACGCTAACATAAACCCGATTACTTGCTTTTCGCTAAGTGTAAGTGGGGTGTTTTTAGCCCCTTCTTTATAATTATTAGGGTAGAGCTTTATCGCTACTTCCCAGGTGATGTTAAAGGGCGCGGTGGTGTTGCGCTTCCAGTTACTAACTAGGTGGTCGGTATACAAATGGGCTTTTTTATCAGGTCCGTAATCGGCAGCTTGGTTATCAAGGCCAATATGGTACGCCAATGCGGTGTGATTAAATTGATGATTACCACCCGATGCATCGCTATCAATAAATACTTCAAGCGCATCGTCATCCCAATATTTATAGGTTGGATCTGCGTGTGTATCTATTAAAACATCATCCACAATATCGGCTTGTAGGTATAAATAGTTTTGATCCCACAATAAACGATAACGCCCTTTAAAGTCGGCATCGTTTGTTGGCAGTGTGCCATCCATTAAATAAGGCATGTCGTGCCAAGCGGCTTTATCCCATGCGCTTTCTGATACGCCATCAATACTAATTGGAGTTGAGGTATGTTCAACATCAATAGCCATTGCTGGCGTGCTTAATAAAAAGCTTAAGGCGAGTGCTAATTTTTTCATTAATCTCTCAATTTTATTGTCGATTCGTCTTAATGTAATAACAATCTTAAAACAGCTAAGTGAATAGTTACAGTGAAATACTTTCGCCTTCGTTTAAAATATACAGCGGCACTTTTGAATCCATTTTATTGTACATATGCAATAAGCGAAGTAAGGCTGAATGACTGCTGTGGTCGCCCATTTTCCAACTTGAGTTACCGTATCCCCACGGTATCATTACTTTGCAGTTAAGCTCTTGTGCTGCGTTGAGCGCGTCTTCTGGTGTGGTGTGAACGTAACGATAAAATTTACCACTTTCTTTACTGTAGTAAGAAGCGATTGGCATTAAGCAAATATCGATATCGCCGTATTTTTGCTGTATGTCTTTAAAATGTTTTGAGTAGCCTGTATCGCCTGCAAAAAATAAGGTGCTACCGTTTTGTTCGAGCAGCCAGCCATTCCATAAGTCTTTATTGTTATCTTCGTAAATAAAGGGCACTAATACGCGAGCGCTAAAATGATGAGCTGGCACGGCGTTAATAACTAAGTCGTCAATGTTGGTTGTTGAGTACCACGGCATTTCGCTAATATTAAAACCGCCGGTAGGGAAGTTGTCGGCCATACCGAGAGGTGTTAAATAGCGAGGTTTATTGCCAATGCTTTGTATGTCGGCTTTATTAAAATGATCGTAATGAATATGCGAATACATTACCGCATCAATATTTTCCAGTTCTTGCTCACTAGGCCAAGCGCCTGCTTTACGATAAGTGCCACCGCTGAGTTTAAAGCCAAGTGCGACTGGAGAATCAAACTGATTTTTTACCGGATCAAACAGCACACTTTGACCATTTGGTGTGTTAATTACAAAACTAGCGTGGCCAAGCCAGCGCACAGTATAGCCAGTGCTAAGTTGTGGTTTAGTTTGCTGGCCTTGGTACTGGCAGTTTTCGCTGCCGGTTTTGCATAGTAAGTCTGGGTGAGCTGGGTAGCAGTTTTCAGTACAGGTAGTGGGATATGTTTTTTCACCTGTGTATAAATTTTTATAACGGCCGTTCTTATCATTAATAACAACAACTGAGTCAGAGCTGGTAATACGATTAATATTATTAGGTGCACCGCAGGCCGTTAATATACATAAGAGAATTGTTGCGATTAAAAAGCGTTTCATTGTAAATCCCTTTTAGTATTCCCTTTAACATAAAAAAGCCTGCAGCTAAGCAGGCTTTTTAAAGTAACAAATGATTAGCCAGCGCTGTTCATTTGTTCAATAAATTTATTTGAATCGGCAATCGATTTGTTCATGTCGTTCATCAACAATTGAATATCGCGCTTAAGGTTAGTGAATTCACCTTTAATAGCCGATACCGCTTGTGCATTTAAGTTATGCTTTAAGTATAAAACGTTATCATGAAGCGAGGTTAATACTGGCTCCATTTTACTCTCTGCGCTGCGCATTGAGCGTAATAGCTGATCAAATTGACGCTTAGTCGCGGTTAGCTTTTTGCTGCTTTCACGCTTAAGTGACGCGCTTTTGTATTGCTCTAACTCATCGCTCCACTCATCAAATAGCGCTTCTGCCACGTCTTCTACTTTATTGATGTTAGTTGACACTTCGTTAGCGGCATTTAAGCTCGACTCGTAATCGTCATTTAACTGATTATAAGTGTCTTGTAGTTCGCCACCATTAAAATCGATTAGAGTCGTTAAGCGCTCTAGTGCCGATTTAAATTCTTCTTGTGACTCTTGTTGCGAGTCTTTGGTTTCTTCTACGCGGTCAATAAGAATATCGCGTTTGTGAACACCCACTTTTTCCATCGCAGAATAATAAGCTGATTGGCAGCCAGTTAAAGTAAGTGTTACTACAAGCATTGAAACACTGAGTAATGTTTGTTTTTTCATTTGAATTCCTGTTTACGAGCGTTAGTGCTGTAAATTATGGCGCTGATTGTTATTATAATCAAAACTATATAAGCACAAGTCAATTGTATGAATGATAAGCTCTCACATTACAAACAGCAAGTTAAGTCCTTTATACGCCAGCAGCCTGGTTGGTGGATGCAGTATTTTAATCGTTGTATAGACGATCAGATAACGGTTAATGCAGGTTACCTTGCTTACGTAACCCTTCTTTCTTTAGTGCCATTAATTGCGGTGGGTGTTGCTATATTTTCAGCTTTTCCGGGCTTTGAATCTACTCGCATGGAAATTGAGAGCTTTTTGTTTACCAACTTTGTCCCTACCTCTACCGATGTTATTAGAGAGCATATTAGCTCCTTTGCCGGTAACGCTAATCAAATGACGGCGGTAGGTATTGGCTTTTTAGCTGCAATAGCCTTGCTGTTAATACGTAATGTAGATGCCACACTAAATCGAATTTGGCGAATTAAGAAAAAACGCCCAATGATGATCTCATTTGCTGTGTACTGGATGGTTTTGAGCTTAGGGCCTGTATTACTCGGAGCGAGTATTGGTGTTACCTCTTATATTGTATCTTTGGTATCGTTTGCTGATCAGGGTATTCCTGGGTTTAGCGGGTTTTTGTTAAAGTTATTGCCGTATGGGATTTCGATGGTGGGCTTTATTATGCTCTACACCTTAGTGCCTAATACGCGTGTATCGTTCAGAGCGGCAATACCTGGCGCTTTTTTTGCGGCACTTTTATTTGAGCTGACTAAAAAAGGGTTTGCACTTTATATTAGCCATTTTCCTTCGTACGAAGTTATTTACGGCGCAGTAGCAACCATTCCTATTTTGTTTGTATGGGTGTATTTATCGTGGGTCGTTGTTTTGCTTGGCGCTGAATTTACTGCGTGTATTAGCCCAAATGATATTCCAGAAACACCAGAACTTGAACTAGAAGATGATGAACCAGCAGTAAAGGACACAGTTTAAATGCAAGGTTTAATACAACGCGTAAAGCATGCCAAAGTAGAAATTAACAACCAAGTAGTAGGTGAAATTAGCCAAGGTATATTGTTGTTGCTGGGCGTTGAAAAACACGACGATACGCAAACGGCCGATAAGCTTTTACACAAGGTAAGTAATTATCGTATTTTTACTGACGAAAACGACAAAATGAACTTAAGCCTTAAAGATATTAAAGGTGAGTTACTGGTGGTTTCGCAATTTACGCTAGCGGCTGATACTAAAAAGGGTATGCGCCCTAGCTTTTCATCTGCGGCAACGCCAAGCCAAGCTAATGAGCTTTACGAGTACTTTGTTGCTCAAGCTAAAGAGTTGGGGCTTACAATAGCCACCGGTGAGTTTGGTGCCGATATGCAAGTAAGCTTGTGTAACGATGGGCCCGTTACGTTTAACTTATCTGTTTAAGTTTTTGGTTACCACGACAATATGATTTACATAGCCCGTAATTTTTTGCGGGCTAACATTACAACCAAATACATCGAGTAATAGCTGCTGAAGTTGCTTTAATTGCGACTCATGCTGCGATAAAAAGTTAATAAATAGCACACCGTTGTTATTTAAAGCCGAGTAAATTTTTTTATAAAATGCCTCTTCAAATAAAAATCGAGGTGCATCTATCTGGCTAAACAAATCTAAAATAATCCAATCAATATTTTGCGCACTTTTTAAAATCTTTTGCGCATCGGCGCAAAGCAGTTGCTCATTTTTATTTGACGAAAAAAATTGGGTATAGCAATCAATAATATCGGCGTTTTTTTCAACCGATGTTATTTGTGCTTTAGGGTATTTGTATTGTAAATAATTACGAATTGCTCCGCCGCCGAGGCCTAGTTCTAACACTTTTTGTGGCGGCTTAAGAGCCTGCCAATGCTTACCTAGGCATAATAAATGTGGAAAAAGTAATAAATCCGGGTTATTTAAATCAATAACAGATTGAAGAGTGTCGTTAATCAGTAACCAGCGTAACGGCTCGTGCTCACGTACTTGAATGTGATCGCCACTGCATTTATGCCAATAGATTAACTGACCAATGCTGTGGCTATTTTCAATAAATTGATCGCCCAGCAAACCCGTCAGTGAATTTATATAATTGATTTTTTCCATCATATTCTCAGCATAAACTAGCAACGTTAAAGCGCAATGGCCTTTGCCATTATTTTTTACGTTATTTTACAGCCATCACCAAAGTCGTATTTGCAGTTTTTTTAAGATGGAGTATGGTATTTGCCATAAATAATACCAACGGACTTAATTATTTAAGCTTTTTAGTTTGGTAGATAATCAATACTATTAGTATAGCGCCGTAGCCTTTTTTTGACTTTTATTTACGGCTTATATAACAACAGGAGTATGTATGTTTCAGGTAAGCACCCCACAAAGTAGCGAAGATTGGCAAGCCTATTACCAGTTGCGTTGGCAAGTATTACGCGCGCCTTGGGGCGAGCCTCGTGGCTCTGAACAAGACGATATGGAACAAGACTCTGAGCACCGCTTTATAAAAAATAAAGAAGGCGAAGTGCTAGGTGTAGCACGTTTGCACTTTAACAATCATGAGCAAGCACAAGTGCGCTATATGGCGGTTGCAGAGGGTAATCGTAACCAGCATATTGGTAGTCGCTTACTACACGAGCTTGAAAAAATTGCATGGGTTCAAAACGCAGGCGAGCTTGTATTGTTTGCACGCGAACGAGCGCTTGAGTTTTATAAACGCCACGGTTACGAATTAAAAGAAAAAGCGCACTTAGCGTATGGCGATGTTCAACACTTTAAAATGGTAAAGCAAAAACCGTCTGAGCCAGGTTGGTTTCGTCACCCTAATTGGACGCAAGTACTACAAAATACGTGGCGTGAGTCTATTCCAATTAGTGACGCGATGGGTATTAAGGTAGAAAGCTATACCGATTGGCAATTTACAACCAGCGCCGACCTAGACGCTAACTTAAACCTACATAACACAATGTTTGCAGGTTCTATTTATAGCTTGGCCACGCTAACAGGTTGGGGCGCTACGTACTTAGCACTTAAAGAAGCTGGGCTTGAAGGTAATATTGTATTAGCCGATGCTAACATTAAGTACTTAAAACCGCTTACTACCGACCCACGTGGTTGTGTTGATATACAAACCTGTAAGGGCAAGTTAAGCGATTTAGAAACCGACGGTAAAGCAAGTTACGTAGTGCCAGTAACTATTTACGATGGTGATAACGTGGTTGCAGAATTTGAAGGGCAGTTTGTAGTAAAAAAATAACTGTTTAGCTGTTCAAAACACAAAAAAGCCAAGCAATGCTTGGCTTTTTTGTGCGTAAAATTTAGGGAAGTATTACAGCAAATCGGTTAATAATATACCGACACCAATACGTTCTACATCCGCATTGTAATCAATTAAGCTTTCGCCATAACCGTTAAAGTATTGTGCATAACCACGAACGCGACCCCATAAAGGAAACGACCAGTCGAGTTGAATTGCACCGCGATTATCTGAATTTAAATTGTTACGCGTCATAAAGCTAAATTCATGGTCATGAAAACGATACGCGCCGCTAAATTCAAAGTAACCCATGTATTTGTATATGTCTGGGTTGTCGTCGCCATTGGCTTCTAAAATATCTTCTTTTTCGTCCTCAGCTATTCGGTACCAAGGTTTAAAGCTAAAAACAAAGCCCCTATTTTCCCAAATAAAGTCTGCGTAAATACGGTTCCACGAACGCGAGTTTGGTTGGCTTCGACCGTTTGATTGGTGCGAGATACCTAATGCGATTGCCATTTCGTCGCCCCATAATACGTTTTCTGGGTCGAGGTAATTAATCCAAAATATCTCTGGTTCGTAGTTTGTTTCACGAAATGGAGACGAAATTTCTGAGTTATAAATCTGCCAATATGATTGCAGTGTAAAGCCAAAAAATATGGCTTGGTCTTTATCCGAAAAATCATCGTAAAGAGGCACTTTTATCGATAGCTGATATTTTGCTTCTAGGTTGTCGAGCGGTTCGCCGTCGCTATCATCTGTTAGTGCATCAAAACCATCAAAAGGGCGATCGTTTGGGTGTGATACGTACGAAAGCGGTAAAATATAGTTACGCTTATGTGGCGTAATTACATTTCTATTTTTTTTACCTACTTCTTCACGGGCTTGGCGTTTATCAAGCGCGGTAAGTTGTTTATTTTCTTCAAGAGCTGAACACTTTTTACGAAGATCGTCTAATGTCTGTTTACCATCTCCGCCAATTACCTCATTTAAAATACACTGTTTTACAAGCTCAATGTCGTTATCTTGCTCGTTTGTAGCAACTTCTTCTTGTGCGAAGGTAGCGGTACTAATTAAAGCAGAAAGAGTTATCCAGTGGCGCCAGCTCATTGTAATTCCTTGTGAGTTTGGGTTGTTGTATGCGTTAATTTAATTATAACGTCTTTTTACATATGTAACGGTGAACTTTTACTGAATTTGCATTTATAACAAGGTCTATACGTATACAAAGTAAGTATAGATCAAAAGAAAAGCGGCCTAAGCCGCTTTTCTAATGCAAATTAACTATTTTAGTTAATTTATACCAATTTTATTAAAAACATGATCATTCTAGCGTATTAAATAAGTCACTAACTACGTTAAAAATTATTTATATAGAACAACTATGTACCATAATTTTAGCCTTGTTATTAAGCTATTTCCTTATCGCTATAATAGATCACTAATTTAATGCAATTGGTATTACTCTCACGCAATGAGAAGGGTGAGCTAAAGCTCAAATATGTTAGTAAAAAACTTATAAAGCTCGGTACCTTGATTAACACTCGCTGAGGCAAAGTGCAAAATAGCAATTGCATCGCAATCAAGAGTAAGTGTTTGCAATGGTTGCTCACTTAAGTAGCGCTCCATGCGTAAAATATTGGCAATAGGCTCACCAGCTTTAATGTGCCCGCCAAGTGGGGCTAAGTATTCAACCATGCCGCCAATAGGGGCGTAATAAGCAAAGTAGTCATCTAAATTACATGCATAACGAGTCATATTGGCTGGCGTATGCGGTGCGTTTTGTAATACGCCTTTGTGATTTAAGTAACTTAAAATGCTGTTTGCATCGTTTAATGCTTCTTTTAAGTCTATTTTTTCTTGGCTGCCTAGCTCTACAGTAAATGCTTCTACAGGTATTGATAATTCGCGACCTTGTCCGCTAAGCGCATCACTTAAATGCCACCATGGGCAAAAGTTAGCTTCATCCATAGCGCCGTCAAAATCACTAGGAATAAGCAATACATGTTCAATATTAAAGTAACGTGCGCTGTCGGTTGCATAGGTTGGGCAGTACAGATGCTTGCTTGAAATAGGGCCTGTGTGTAAATCGAGTACTATATCAGCCTGATGAGCGAGCTTTTGTAAGTTAAGCGCAATGCGTTTACCCGTATTGAGTAAATAAGCAGGGCCGTTAAGTTTGCTATCTACTTCGTCAATAAGTGCCTGTTTGAAGTTACTTTTTAATGTAGCGTCGTCATACTGAGTATGATTTTGTGCAAACTGTGCCACTAAATTTTTATTGTAGTGATACATGCGATTCCAATTAGTGCCCGTAATCGGATCGAACCTGCCAAGGGTAAACTCGCCAGATTTTTGATTACAGCCAATCGGATTTGCATAAGGTACAAGGGTAATATCGCCACTAAGGTTAAGGTGTTTTAATTGCTCAAGCAGCTGAAAAATAACTGCGTTACCTTGCACTTCAGCGCCATGCATATTGGCCTGAATGTAAACACTTGGCCCTGTGCCATCACCTTTTAAACGATACACAGGAATTGTAAGTGGTAAGCCGTTTGCAACTTCCCCTACTACAATGTTCTCTTGGCTAATGTGTGTTGTATTACTCATACTTGTTACCTTAAATAATGGCTGGCATTTTCGGCTTGGCGAACACAGGTAAGTGTACCGTTTTGCAAGGTGTACTCAGCAGCTAGCTCATGGCATAAAAAATACGGCATACTTTCGGTAAAGCCGTAAGCACCGCATTGGCTAAACACTAGCCAGTCGTGCTCATTTAAATCGCTTGGTAAGTTATGTTCACCCAAGCAATCAAGCGCTGTACAAAGTGGGCCATATAAAGTGACCGCTTGAGTTTTAGCACTGGATTCACGCAGTAATGCAGCAGGAAAGTCCTGGCTGGTAACAGCAGGGCGTAATAAGTGATTTATACCGCCGCTTAAAATTACTTGTTCTTGATTGTAGTTTTGTTTGCGCTCTACTACTGGGTTTGCGTAATGACCGCATTCGCCAACGGCATAGCGACCAAGTTCCATCCATAGCTCTTCTACACCCGCATCATTTTTAATTTTAGCGAGCGCAGCAATTAAGTCATCCCAATCAAGTATTGCTTCGTTTTGTGTATAAGGAATACCTAAACCGCCGCCTAAATCGAGAATCTTAAGGCTAATATTTAAATCGCTGGCAAGTTGGCTAAGAGGTGCAATCATTTGTGACCACAAGTCGCTTAGTTTTTGCGTGCTAAGCATGTTGCCCCACTGAAAAATATGCAGGCCGTCAAATTTAAGCGCAGGGTAGTCAGCTACATTGAGTGCTTGCCACTCATCACAACCCAAACCAAACGGCGTAAGGCTGTCGCCGCCCAGTGGGTTTTTTTCACCTTCAGGCCAGCGTAATTGTACACGCAGTAATACTTGTAACTGCGTGTTTTGTAGTTGCGCTTGTTGGTTTAACCAACGTACTTGATTGAGGCTTTCTGCTACGAATATACGCACGCCGCGCTCAATAAAGTGTTTTATTTGTTTAGGCCTTTTTGCAGGCCCTGTGTTGAGCACGCGCTGCGAGCTAATACCTTGTGCTAGTACTTGCTCAAGCTCACCTTTACTTGCTACGTCAAAATTAAAGCCAGCACTGTCTAAGCTTTGAATAATTTTAGACAGTGGGTTTGCTTTTACCGCGTACCACAGTTTTACATCGGTTTGCGCAACTAAACGCGCAAGATGCGTGTTTAGTTGATCTAGGTCGTAAACAAAAAAAGGTGTATCAAGTTGTTGTGTAATCGTATTTACAGCGGTTTTGATAGGCGTGCTCAAAAAGCTCATTATCGTAAAACCTCTTCAAGCAATAACGATGCATCGCTTTTCTCGTCGCGGTATTTAACTATTAACGCACACGACATGCTTAGGCCTTGCTCGCGCGCCCATTCGTTTGACGCAGGGCGAGAGCCCGGTATTACAATCGCGTACTCTGGGATTGGCTCGCCTTTATCTAGTTGGCGCTCGTTTACGCAGTCGTATACTGGAATAGTTGCTGATAAACGCACGCCAGGGGCAAGTACTGCGCCTTTTTTAATGACTACGCCTTCAACAATAATACAGCCTGCACCAATAAATGCGTCATCTTCAACCACTACTGGGCTTGCACCAATTGGCTCAAGTACACCACCAAGCTGAACTGCAGCACTTAAATGTACGTTTTTACCTACTTGTGCACAAGAACCCACCAATGCGTGGCTATCTACCATTGTGCCTTCGTCGATATATGCGCCAATGTTTACATACGCTGGTGGCATAATAATCGTGCCTTTAGCAACATAAGCACCACGGCGAACACTTGAGCCACCTGGTACCATACGGACGCCATCATCAGTACTAAATTCTTGCGGAGCTAGGTTATGTTTATCAACAAAGCCGCCTGCAAATTCAGTATTAGTGCCATTTTTAAAGGCTTCTAAAATGCCTTGCTTTACTTCTACGTTAGCTTGCCATTGGCCGCTTTCGTTTTGTGATGCAGCGCGCACTGCGCCCGATTCTAAATTATTTAATAGTTCTAACCAGCTCATTATAAAAACCTGTATTTAATGCCAAGATAAAATGGTGTTGTTTGCAGTTGTAATGCAATCGGTTTGAGTTAACTCAAGATGTGTTAAAGGTGGACGAAGTTGCGGGCTGCTTAAGCGGCCTTGCAAATGCATCAGTACCTTTACGGGAATAGGGTTTGCGACAGCAAATAGGCTATTAATAGCGCTTGACCACTGGGCAAATAAATTAGGATGTTGACCACTTAAACTGCGCTTAACAAACTCGTGAGTTTGTTCAGGCCATGCGTTTGCAGCTACCGACACCAAACCTTTTGCGCCAGCTTGAGCAAAATAAGGCATTAGCGCATCGTCGCCACTAAAAATAGCTAAATTAGGCGCCGCTTGGCGGTAAGCTTCAAACTGAGCAATACTGCCGCTCGCTTCTTTTAACGCCCATAAATTTTTATTGTTTTGTAAGTTTTGAATTGTTGCCGCTGGGATGCTAACAGCGCTTCGACCGGGTACGTTATAAAGCATACATGGATGAGCGCTTGCATTTAGTAGGCTTTCAAACCAATGAGTTTGACCTATAGCGCCAGGCTTTGCATAAAGCGGTGAGCCAAGTAAAAAGCTATGAATTGGGAGTGTATTACAGTAGTTAACCCACTCAATTTGTTGCTTTAAGTTACTACCGCCCACAGCTACCATGAGTGGTACTGTTGGTTTTAGCTGGCATACGTGCTCAACAACGGCTTGTTGCTCTTTTAGCGTTAGTGCTAAACCTTCGCCCGTACTGCCAAGTAGCAAAATACCGTTATGTGCCGCTTCTTGATCGCTAACCAACTTAGTTAACGTGTTGTAGTCAACATCGCCGTGTTGATCAAATGGCGTTACGAGCGCGGTCCACAGTGAGTAGTCGTTTAAATTGAAGTTGTTGATCATCTCTCACGAACTTATAATTTGTACCAATTTTATTAAAAACGTGATCATTTTAGCGATAACTAATTTAATGCAATTGGTATTATTCGAAGAGTTAAAAAGCTTTATGGAAGGAGCCGCATTAACGTCGTTCGAACTAATAATTCGAAGAGCGAATGGGCTTAAAATAATAGGGCGCACGGCCTTAATATTTAAGACCAGAAGCTCTCCACCAAACTAACAAGCTGCTTTTTATAAGCAGCTATTGGTGACAGTCGCTAGGGTTCAACCTAGTCGCCCGAAATAAACACCTCGCAAAAGTGGTTACTTCTCGGCGTTAATTCCCCTCACGTATGCTTGCTGGAGTTTGCGCTCCTAACATACGCTACCTGAATAACGCACCTCTTCTAGCCCTTTGCACCTGTTTGTAGAGTAAAACTTACAAACCTGTGCAATTTAAATAGGGTAATTACGGCGATTAAAGCATTTTAGCCGTCTAGGTGTCAAGCGACTAAATACAGATTAATTCATCGAAAAGAGGGGTGGTTACGTATTAGGTGCTTTTCTCGTACACTAGCAATATAAGTAGTGAGGTATTTAATTAGTATGGAAAAATTTAGCGATATTTATAAGCGAGCGGTAGAGCGAAAAGGCTCTGAAAAAATGCTTAAGTTATTACTTGCAAAACCGCTATCTAAAAAACAACTAAGCACGTTAAGTGACGACGATTGGCTTGAAGAATTTACTCGAAAAGTATTTCAAAGCGGCTTTTATTGGTCAGTCATAAATAATAAGTGGGCAGGCTTTAGAGAGGTTTTTTGGGATTTTAGCGTTGATAAGTTATTAATGATGCCACCAGATATGCTGGAACAAAAAGCAACGGATGAGCGCATTGTTCGTAACTATAAAAAAGTAAAAACAATTACCGAAAATGCTTACATGATCCACGAAATAGCAGGGGAACATGGCAGTTTTAGCCAGTTTATCGCTAATTGGCCAACAGACGATATTATTGGTTTGTGGGCATATTTAAAAAAGCATGGTTCGCGTTTAGGCGGAAATACAGGGCCTTATGCGCTGCGAGCACTTGGTAAAGATACATTTTTACTATCACGCGATGTAGAGAATTATTTGCGTGCCCATAAAATTATAGACGGCGGCTTACAAACTAAAAAGTCACTAAATGCAGCCCAAGCTTTTTTTAACGAAATGCAAGAGCAAAGTGGCTTAAGTATGCAAGAGTTAAGCTTAATTGTTGCTTATGGCGTAGGTGACAACCGTGTTGGTATAAGTCAGCAACAATAGGAATTACCATGAAATTAGTGCCAAGATACACAGATGTTGCAGAAAACTTCGCGATAGAAGATTTCCCTGCAAGTGTCGCCTCTCCTCAGTTATTGCTGTGGAACGAGAGTTTAGCAAAACAATTTAATATTAACGTTGCGGCTGATTTGCGTGCCAGCACTTTTAGCGGTAACGAAAAACAGGCGATTCCTGCAGTAGCACTTGGTTACTCTGGGCACCAATTTGGATATTTTTCACCACGCTTAGGCGATGGACGAGCGCACTTACTGGGCGCTATTAGTGATGATGAAAACCAGTTATGGGATATTCAATTAAAAGGCTCTGGTGCTACTCCTTACTCAAGAGGTGGGGATGGACGTTGTGCTCTTGGTCCTGCTATTCGTGAATACGTAATGAGCGAAGCAATGCATGCACTGGGAGTTAAAACCACACGCTGCTTAGCGGTTGTTGGTAGTGGTGAAACGGTTTATCGTAATCCGCCACAAGCAGGGGCTATCGTTACGCGTGTAGCAACGAGTCATATTCGTGTTGGCTCGTTTCAATATTTAGCGACGCAAGGCGATGTTGAAGGGCTTAAAAATTTAGCCGATTTAGCTATAGAGCGACACTACCCAGAAATAACCGATACAGGATCGCAGCGTTATTTAGCATTTTTAGGTGCTGTGATTAAAAACCAAGTTAAGCTAGTTGTGAGCTGGATGCGTGTTGGCTTTATTCACGGAGTAATGAATACCGATAATACGCTAGTAAGCGGAGAAACCATTGATTACGGCCCGTGTGCCATGATGAATAGCTTTGATTTTGATACCGTATTTAGCTCTATAGACAAACAAGGCCGCTATGCATTCGGTAATCAACCTAATATAGCTAACTGGAACTGCGCACGCTTAGCTGAGAGTTTAATACCGCTTATTAGCGATGATGACGAGCAAGCAGTTTTATTAATGACGCCATTTATTAATAGTTTTGCTGAGCAGTTTAATGCTGAGTTTACGGCTATGTGGGCACAAAAACTGGGTTTAACTGAATCTAGCGATAGTAGTGGCGAGTTAATAGCAGAGCTGTTAACGCTATTAAAAGATAATCAGCTCGACTACACCAATACCTTTGATGCGCTTACTGAATCTTTAAAAGGAGAAAAAAGCGTACCTGAGTCGCTAATTGAATGGAGAGCTAAGTGGGTAAGTTTAACTGACGATAATAGTTATGAAGTAATGAGAGCGGCAAATCCTCGTGTAATACCGCGTAATCATGTGATCGAAGAAATAATTGCACAATATAACGCTACAGGATCCAGCGAGTTGCTACAGCGCTTTATAAAAATAGCCGGTAATCCATACTCTTACGGTGAAAAGTTATCAGAATTTTGCTCTCCACCGACGAATGATAATGACTACCAGACTTTTTGTGGTACTTAATACTTAACTTTAAATATAACCACATGATTAAAAAGAGTCATTTTTTAATCAAACATGCGCATATACCTAGGGGAATGCTAATTCTGGTGGTATTATGCGCACAATTAAAACCAAGCAATATTTCTTTGCATTTATAAGTGCATTTAATTTAATTGCTCTTACATTCCTTGCTAAGTACTAATTTACAAAAAACTACTATATTTATTTTTCAATAAAGTTTTAATTTCGCCTATAGTAAGTGGATGTGTGTTGCGACAAGGCATAGAAAAAAGTAATAAACTTTATTTTTCGTTAAGTATTGATTAACAAAGGCTCAGTTAGTCTATATAAAACTGATTGAGCTAGTATCGATTAGCTACAATTTACAATTGTTCAAATGGGAAGAAAACAATGAAATTAAAATCACTTACAATTGCAATCGCGTTGGCTGCAACTAGCGCATCTACATTCGCTGCTGATAAAGAAGAAGGTTTCTACATTGGCGCATTTGGCGACTACTATGACGCATCTTGGAAAAACATGCGTGACCAAGCTGGTCTTGACGTAAACGAATCAACTGGCTGGGGTGTTGAAGCTGGTTACCGTTTCAGTGATTACTGGAGCGCACGTCTTGAATATGCAGACATGGATTTTAATGCTTTTGATAAAGTTGCTGGCAACCGTAACAATATTGATGGCGAGCGTTACGGTATTGATGCTCTTTACCATTTAGACGGCGGTCCTTTCTATGGTCTTTTCGGTATTAAAGAAATTGACGTAGTTGATGACAACACATTCTTAAATGCAGGTGTTGGTTACCAACATTTCATTACAGATGGCTTATTTGTAAATGCTGAAACAGCTGTATACCAAGGTCTTGATCGTGGTTACACAGATGTTGGTGCTAAAATTGGTATTAACTACTTATTTGGCCAAAACTCTGCTCCTGTAGAGCCAGTAAAACCAGCTCCAGAGCCTAAAGTAGTTGAAGTAGCTGTAGCTCCTGTAGACAGCGACAACGATAACATTCTTGACGCAGATGATAAGTGTCCTAACACACCTATGACTGATGCTGTAGATGGTACTGGTTGTACTTTATATGAAGATAAAGAAGTAACAGTAAGTTTATTAGTGACTTTCCCTAACAATGCTTCAGCAGTATCTACTCAATATTTAGATGATATTGAAAAAGTATCTGCATTCTTAAAAGAGTACCCAGATACAACAGTACTATTAGAAGGTCACACTTCTGCTGTAGGTAAAGCAACTTACAACAAATGGTTATCTAAAAAACGTGCTGATGCTGTAGCTAAGCAACTTGTTGCTGATGGTATTGCTGAAGACCGTATTACTACAGTTGGTTTAGGTGAAGAGCGTCTTAAAAATGATGCAAACACTAAAGCTGCAAACGCAGAAAACCGTCGTGTAGAAGCGCATATCAAAACTATCAAAAACGTTAAAGTTTTACGTTAATTAAATAGTTTGTAATAAAAACCCAGCCAAGTGCTGGTTTTTTTTATGCCTGTAATAAATTAATATTAGTTAATGGTAATGATTCTTACTTAATAAGTATTCATGAAAATAGTTTTTACCACAACCACTATTCATAGTATTTATAATCGGTATAATCAGTTGCGCAACTGGATGGATTTTCATCTATCCATAAAAGCTTTATAATTACGCGTTAGAATACTATAAGTATTGGGTAACTTATTTGCGCCCAAAGCGCTACCGGATACTTTCACGTCACCAAGAGGGCAATATTGTGCTACAAGAATATCGTAAACACGTAGAAGAACGTGCCGCGTTAGGTATCGTACCAGCGCCATTAGATGCTCAGCAAACTGCTGATCTTATTGAATTAATAAAAAACCCACCTGCAGGTGAAGAAGAATTCATTTTAGATTTGTTCATTCAGCGTATACCAGCTGGTGTTGATGATGCTGCTTATATTAAAGCGGGATTTTTAGCAGCTGTAGCTAAAGGTGAAGCTAATTCTCCACTTGTTTCTAAAGAAAAAGCGGCAGAATTATTAGGTACAATGCTGGGCGGTTACAATATCGCGCCAATGATTGACCTACTTGATGACGAAACACTTGCACCAATCGTAGTTAAAGGCCTTTCAAATACATTACTTATGTTTGATGCGTTCTACGATGTTGAAGAAAAAGCAAAAGCGGGTAATACATTCGCTAAGCAAATTATTGAGTCTTGGGCAAATGCAGAATGGTTTACTAATAAGCCAGCTGTTGCTGAAAAGATCTCAGTTACTGTATTTAAAGTAACTGGCGAGACAAATACTGATGACTTATCACCAGCACCAGATGCATGGTCTCGTCCAGATATCCCACTTCATGCTTTAGCAATGCTAAAAATTGAACGTGATGGAATTACACCAGACAAACCAGGCGAAGTAGGTCCAATCTCTCAGCTTGAAGAATTAAAAACTAAAGGCTTACCACTTGCATATGTAGGTGATGTTGTTGGTACTGGTTCTTCTCGTAAGTCTGCAACTAACTCTGTACTTTGGTTCATGGGCGATGATATCCCATTCGTACCAAACAAGCGTGTTGGCGGTGTATGTCTAGGTAATAAAATTGCTCCAATCTTCTTCAATACAATGGAAGATTCAGGCGCATTACCAATCGAATTAAATGTTGATGAGCTTAACATGGGTGAGCAAATCGATATTTACCCGTACGAAGGTGTTGTTAAGAGCCACGGTACTGACAAAGTAATCTCAACTTTTGAACTTAAATCTGATGTAATTTTAGATGAAGTTCGTGCTGGTGGTCGTATACCACTTATCATTGGTCGTGGTTTAACTGATAAAGCACGTACATCACTTGGCCTAGGTCCAACTGATGTATTTAAAGTACCAACAGTGACAGAAGTGTCTGAAAAAGGCTTCACACTAGCGCAAAAAATGGTTGGTAAAGCGTGTAACGTTCCAGGTATTCGCCCAGGCCAATACTGTGAACCTAAAATGACAACTGTTGGCTCGCAAGATACAACAGGTCCTATGACACGTGACGAACTTAAAGACTTAGCATGTTTAGGTTTTTCTGCAGATTTAACAATGCAGTCTTTCTGTCATACGTCGGCTTACCCTAAACCAATCGATGTAAACACTCACCATACGCTTCCTGATTTCATCATGAACCGTGGCGGTGTGTCACTTCGCCCAGGTGATGGTGTAATTCACTCATGGTTAAACCGTATGTTATTACCAGATACTGTAGGTACTGGTGGTGATTCACATACACGTTTCCCATTAGGTATTTCATTCCCAGCAGGTTCGGGTGCAGTAGCATTCGCAGCAGCTACAGGTGTTATGCCTCTTGATATGCCTGAGTCAATTTTGGTTCGCTTTAAAGGTGAAATGCAACCAGGTATCACTTTACGTGACCTTGTACATGCAATCCCTTACTTCGGTATTAAAGAAGGTTTATTAACAGTTGAGAAAAAAGGTAAAATTAACGAATTCTCTGGTCGTGTACTAGAAATTGAAGGCGTTGAACACCTAACTGTTGAGCAAGCGTTCGAACTATCAGATGCATCTGCAGAGCGTTCTGCAGCAGGTTGTGCGGTTAAACTTTCTAAAGAGTCTATCGCAGAATACCTAGAATCAAACATTGTTATGCTTAAATGGATGATCTCTGAAGGTTACGGCGATGTACGTACTATTGAGCGTCGTATTACTGCAATGCAAGATTGGTTAGCTAACCCAGAACTAATGGAAGCTGACGCTGATGCAGAGTACAAACATGTACTTGAAATCGATTTAGCAGATATTAAAGAGCCAATCCTTTGTGCTCCAAATGACCCTGATGATGCACGTTTATTATCTGATGTTACTGGCGAGAAAATCGACGAAGTATTCATCGGTTCTTGTATGACTAACATCGGTCACTTCCGCGCAGCAGGTAAGTTACTAGATGGCTTTAAAGGTCGTATCCCAACTCAGCTTTGGGTTGCCCCGCCAACTAAGATGGATAAAGATCAGCTTACAGACGAAGGTTACTACGGTATCTTTGGTCGTGTAGGTGCACGTATCGAAACTCCAGGTTGTTCACTATGTATGGGTAACCAAGCACGTGTTGCAGACAAAGCAACGGTTGTGTCTACCTCTACACGTAACTTCCCTAACCGTTTAGGTAATGGCGCGAACGTATTCTTAGCTTCAGCAGAACTTGCTGCAGTAGCGGCTATTTTAGGTAAACTACCTACTCCAGCTGAGTACCAAGAATACGCAGCGAAGATTAATGCAACGGCTGCAGATACTTACCGTTACTTAAACTTCCACCGTATGCCTGCTTACACTAAAAAAGCAGACAACGTGATTATTCAACAAGCTGTATAACTTTTAGAGTTTGTTTAAAAACCCGCTTCGGCGGGTTTTTTATTGGCTAAAACAAATATTAGATAGTTCATGCTTCTTTTTTTATATTATTGTATTAACTCTAGTCTTAAATTGCTTTTAAAGTAATTAATCGCGCAAAAATTCCTATCAAAATGCATTAAAATCCTTATCAATATTCTCATTATTTTAGGCGAGATTTTATGACAGCATTAAACAACCAGAATTTATTGCAACTACGTTTTGTTAACCAAGCAAATATTGATTTGGTTAAACCTTCTTTTGATAACCTTCCTGCAAACCTTTATGCAGATGGTGCCTTTCGTAAACGTCGTTATTCAGTAGTAAAAATGCAAAATGGTGAAATAAAGCTACAGCAAGCCAAAGCATTTGTTCAAGATGATTCAATTAATACTTTTCAAGGCAATGTAGAGCGTACTTACGAAAATTTAGAGCAAAGTTTACTTGAGTCAGAGGGCATGAAAAGCATTGTAAATGAGTTTCGCCAACTTACCGGTATTGATGAGCAGCGTGATATTGAAATTCATCAGTTCCGTATGCTTGCCATCGATAGCGATACACCTGCAGCGCCAGAAGGCGTGCATCAAGATGGTTTTGACCATGTATGTATATGCGGTGTTTCTCACGAGAACTTAGAAGGTGGCGAACTGCTTGTATACGAAAACAAGCAAGCTGAGCCTTGTTTTAAAATGGAAATAAAAGACGGCATGTTTGCATTAATAAACGACCGTCAAGTGTGGCATAACGCAACACCTATGAACAAAATTGATGCTAGCAAACCAGGTTACCTGGATTGTTTTGTATTAACGTCTTAAGGAAGTTAGGCATGAACATAACGCAATTACGTGAGCAGTTTCCAGCATTAATGCAGAACGTTGATGGTAAATCGCCAATATTTTTAGACGGACCAGGTGGCTCGCAGGTACCAACATCGGTGCTTACTGCGATGACAGCTTATTTAGGTCATTATAATTCGAACTTAGGTGGCGCGTTTTTTTCAAGTGATAAAACGGTTGAGTTGATGGCGAATGCGCGCCAAGCCGCCGCTGACTTACTTAATGCACCTAGCTCACAACAAATTGTGTTTGGTCCAAACATGACCAGCCTTACGTTTAGTTTTAGCCGTGCAATTTCACGCGACTGGCAGGCTGGCGATGAAATAGTTGTAACCAATGCCGATCACTTCTCGAATGTATCGTCGTGGCAACAAGCTGCAGAAGATAAAGGCGTTAAAGTTAATACGGCTTTAATTAACGAAGCTGATTGCAGCTTAGATATGGCGCAATTTGAAAGCTTATTAAACAGCAACACTAAGCTTGTAGCGGTAACGTATGCGTCAAATACCACAGGTTCAATTAATAATATTAAACGTATTGTTGAGCTTGCTCACGCTGTAGGCGCACTTGTTTATGTTGATGCCGTACATTATGCACCGCACGAACTTGTTGACGTGCAAGCACTTGATTGCGACTTCTTAGCGTGCTCTGCGTATAAGTTTTTTGGCCCGCATTTAGGTATGGTTTACGGTAAAAAAGAACATTTAGACGGGTTTACGCCTTACAAGGTTGAGCCAGCTAAAGACGTAGCACCAGGTCGCTGGGAAACCGGCACGCAAAGCTTTGAAGCAATGGCTGGTTTTATCGCGGCTGTTGATTACATTGCGGCGATTAGTGAGCTTGATAATAGCCACTCACGTCGCGAAAAGTTAAGTGTGGCTTTTGCTAAAACTAAGCAGCACGAAATGGCGCTTAGCGAACACTTTTTAACGCGCTTAGTTAATTATCCACGTATTAAGTTATTTGGTATTGATGATTTTGATCGCTTAAATGAGCGTACACCTACTTTTGCTTTAATTTTTGAAGGGCTTGAGCCACGCGCCGTTTCAGAATTTCTAGGTAAGCAGCATATTTGCGTGTGGGATGGTAATTTTTACGCGCAAGGGTTGTGCAAGCAATTAGATGTGCTTGATAAAGGCGGTGTAGTGCGCATTGGTTGTATGCACTACAACACCATTGAAGAGCTAGATCAGTTGTTTAATTTATTTGATGAACTGCTTGGTTAAATAATACTGATTTTGGTGCGCTAACTCTTAGGCGCACCATATATTTGTTCTGCACGGTTAAACAGTACCCACGAGGTTAAAATATACTTATCGTTTGATACTGGCTTATTGCCTCTATGAGTATGTGTAAAGTAGCCAGGTGCTATTACCATAGTGCCTTTTTTAGGGGCGATTTTACGGTTTTGATAATAAAACTCTGTTTCACCACCTTTCTCTACATCGTTTAAGTAAAACATAAATAACAACACGCGATGCAAAGCTTCATTGTGCTGGAGCTGCGGATAAACCTCACTGTGCCAGTAAGGGTAGCCACCTTTGTTTACTTCGTATTTTTGCGCTTGAATGTTACCGAGTCTAAAAATTTGCTGAACTAAAACGGGTAACTGCGGTTTACCCACTTCTTCAAAATTCTCTTGGGTTAAATCGACTACCTCACCTGTTTTTGGATGGTAAACCTTTAAGCCAAATGCCCCAATCATCATAAAAATATGCTCTTCAACATACTTAAAAACATGCTGTGCAGTCGTTTGTTGTATATGTTTTAATTGTTGTGCATATTCGGGGTGATTATTTAAGTGTAGGTCGTGGCTGTCTTTTTTCTTTAAGTCGACACCGCCCGATGTTACCCCTTGTCTTACATGCGGGCTTTGCGCGAATGTGGAAATAAATTCATCGCAAAACTCATCGCTTAATGCGTTATCAATAACGCGTATAAAGTCCGTCATGGTTTACCTTTGTATAATTATTATTGGATTTTTATGTTTATTGAAAAAGTGATGCCGCGCTTTAGCGAAACAGATGCACTCGGACACATTAACAATACCGTACTCCCTGTATGGTTTGAAGTCGCACGTGGACCTATTTTTAAGTTTTTTACACCGGACTTAAATCCACATGATTGGAAATTGATTATCGCCAAAGTTGAAGTGTCGTTTGTAGGCGAATTATTTTATGGCCACGAAGTGACCGTAAAAACCTCTGTAGAGCATATAGGGATTAGTTCTTTTACACTTAGGCAAGAAGCATGGCAACACGATAAATGCTGCGCAATAGGAAAAGCTGTGATGGTGAGGTACGATTTTATTGCTAAATCAAAGCAAGCGCTTAGCATTGACGAAAAAGCGGCGCTTAACGAGCATATTTACCAAGGGAGTTAACCTTACAAAGCTTATATTTTATATAAGCTCATGCTGAGCTGGATTAGTGTAAATAAATAATGGCAGCTGTAATACCTATCCTCAATAATACTTAATCAATTTGAGGGATTAAATCTGACGATAACTGCGTTAAAAATTTCTGATATAGAACAATTAAATAACGAAATTTTTGCCTTGTTATCAACACGATTTTCTTTCCTCAAAATAGATCACTTAATTAAGTGAAGAGGTATAAATTTTTGTCGAGAAATTTTAACGCATTTAGATTGAGTTACAGGCTTCAGTTATATACTATTTATAATATATATTGTTGCGCCGTTATAACAGGAAATGTTAATTCGGTAATTTGATTGGAGTATGCGTGTGACATCTATTGCCAGTGACCAACCTTTACAAGTTATTCAGCTTAGTGATGGTCAAAATTTAATAGCTGAAATTTTGCCATTTGGCGCAATAATAAAAAGCATTAAATTTAAAAAACAAGAAATGACGCTTAGCGTCGATGACCCTCAATACTATCTTGAAAACCCATTTTACTTAGGCGCTACAGTAGGTCGATACGCTAATCGTATTGCAAAAGGGCGTTTTAGCTTATCTGGTACGCAGTATCAACTAGAGGCAAATAACGGTCCTAATAGCCTACATGGCGGTGTTAAAGGTTTTAATAAAGTACTTTGGCAAGTAACCAAACAAACTGAAAGTGAAGTTGAGCTTTATTATTGCTCGCCCGACGGCGAACAAGGTTTCCCCGGTGAGTTGCAGGTTTGGCAAACTATTAGCGCTAAAAACGGCGAGCTTACTCTGCACTTTAAAGCGATAACGAATAAAGAAACGCTCGTTAACTTTACCAACCATTGCTATTTTAATCTTGATGGCAGTGAGTCAATTAATGAGCATTTCGTTCAAATTAATACCGATCGTTACCTTCCTATTGATACAACTAGTATTCCACTTAATGAAGCCGCTTTAGTTTGCGGTACCTGCTTTGACTTTACTAAGCCAGCTCAAGTTGGTGAGGCCTTAAGCGCCGTTCATCCTCAGCTAGAAGCTGGAAATGGCTTTGATCACTGCTATATTTTTAATGATGACAGCAGCTTAAAGACGATGGCTACATTAACTTCGCCACACACGAACGTTAGTTTAACCCTTAAAAGTACGCAGCCAGGCATGCAGCTTTATACCGCAAACTTTGTTGGTTCGCCTTTTAAAGCACGGCAAGCTTTGTGTTTTGAAGCGCAAAATTGGCCAGATGCGCCAAATCGTGAAAATTTTCCAAAGGCTAATTTATTGCCAGCAGAGAAATACGAACAGGTTATTATTTACGCTTTTTCTGAGTGAATACAGCTCTTTAATGTTAATTAAAAGAAAATCAAAAGAAAATATACGGTAATTAAATGCTATCCATAATTAAGGAAAAGGTTGCACTTTTTGCCGGTTTAAAGTATTTATAATATAAATAGTATTTGAAACTATACGCACTACCACAACGACACAACGACTACACACAATCAGGAGTTTTTAAAAAATGATAATTAACAATAAGTTATCGTTCAACAAGAAAACCGCGCTCAGTATTGCTATCACTAGTATATTGGCAAGCGGAAGCGTTGCAGCTCAAGGCGCTGAAGGCAATACGCCTACAGTAGTAAATGAAGATGTTGAAGTTATCGCAGTAACGGGTATCCGCAGCAGCTTACGTTCATCAATGTTAGATAAAAAAGCATCTAATGTTGTTACAGACGGGATTAAAGCAGAAGATCTTGGTAAATTTCCTGATTTAAACGTAGCAGAGTCTCTGCAACGTATTACAGGTGTAGCAATTGACCGCAGTGGTGGTGAAGGCCAAGCGGTAACTATTCGTGGTTTTGGTCCACAATTTAATACTGTACTTGTTAATGGTCGTCAAATTGCGACAGACAGTGCAGGTCGTGAATTTAATTTTGATGTATTAGCGGCAGATCAAATCACCGGTGCTGATATTTATAAAAGTAATACAGCAACGCTTCAAGAAGGCGGCATTGGTGGTACGGTTAACGTAACTACAGCACGCCCTTTTGATTTTGGTGGTTTACATATTTTAGGTTCAGTTAAAGGTATGTACGAAAGCCTTTCTGAAGAAGTATCTCCATCAACATCATTTTTAATAAGTAATACGTTTAACGATGACAAGCTAGGTGTGCTTTTTGCCATCACTAATCAACAACGTAAACTTCAAAATAACCAAATTTTAACGGCAGGTTGGCGCGGTGGCCAAACAATATCTAACCCAACTGATGGTGTATTGTTTGAAAATGCCTACATTCCACGTAACTGGGACCAAGTAGTTGATGAGCAAGACCGTGAACGTACAAACGCAAGTTTAGTACTTCAATATGCACCATCTGACGATGTTACGATTACGGTTGATGGAATGATTTCAAAATTTGAAGTTGATTCGTCAGTGCGTGATTTAGCATCTTGGTTCGAACCAGACCGTGTAGGCAGCGCAACAATTGATGCTGAAACGGGTACGCTTTTAACTTTCTCTCAAGAAGTTGGCTTAGGCGCACCAAGTGGCGACCCTGCAAGCGACTTTGTATCACATACACGTAACTCACGTGACGTAACTAATAAAGCATTTGGTATTAATGTAGATTGGCAAGTAAACGAGTCACTAAAAGCAAAATTTGATGTATCTCGCTCAACAGCTGAAAACGACCGTGCAGGTAATGATCGTTTTAACGTAGTGGGTATTATTAACAGCTATACTTTTGACGGTACAGGCAGCATTCCTACCGTACAGCATGATGGCTTTGAAAATGGTTCATTGCCAGATCCAAGCCTAGCGCGTCTTCACTACAACGAAATTGGTAATCAATTTACTGATGAAGATGAAATCACTGAAGTAAAAGCCGATTTTGAATACGTGCCAGATAAAGGCCCAGTAGAGCGTATTAACTTTGGTGCTTATCGCCAAGAGCGTGAAAAATCTAGCTTCCAAATTTTTGGTAGCCAATGTCAATTTTGTGGTTACGGTACACAAGCACCGCTTGATGAAATTGATTTTGAAGCATACACAGCGAGTAATTACTTCCCTGGTTTGATCGATACATTTTATAGCTACGATGGCGATAAAATGCTTGATTACTTAGCCGATCAAGGTTTCCCAGTAGAGCCAACGCTACAAAATAACCGTTACACAATTAACGAAGACATCACTAGTTTATACATGGACTTTACGCTTGGTTTTGATTTAGCTGATATGCCAGTAACCGTTAATATGGGTGCTCGTTACTCAGAAACTGATATTGAAGTTGCTGCAATACAAAGCTTTATTAGCGATGTAGTTCCAACTTCAGATGCAACATTGTTTGCTAACGTATTTGGCCCTGCGACTAATATTGAACAAGGTACTAGCTACTCAAACTTACTACCGTCTTTCAACGTTAAGCTTGAGCTACAAGATAATATGATTTTACGTTTTGCCGCGTACGATAGTATTACTCGTCCAACTATGTCTCAGTTATCTCCTGCGACAAACTTTAACGAACCACGTCGTCAAAACTTAACGGCAAGTGGTGGCAATCCAGCACTTAAACCATTCCAATCAGAAAACTGGGATATCTCTTACGAGTGGTACTACAACGATGCTAACTTATTTAGCTTTGCAGTATTTAGTAAAGAAGTTGACGACTTTATTGTTACGTTAACGGGTGCAGAAACATACGAAATGTCTGACCGTTCAGGTCCTGATTTTGCGTGTACTACATGTACAGACCAAACAGATGACGAACTTATTGGTAGCTCAGAAGTTTACACTGTAAGCCGTCCTCAAAATGGTGAGTCTGCAACCGTAACAGGCTTCGAAGTGGGTGTTACTCACATGTTTGAAAATGGCTTTGGCTTTATTGCCAATGCGACTGTTGTGAATAGCGACATTAGTGTAGGTGATGATACAACTCAAACATTTGCACTTGAAGGTTTGGGCGATTCACAAAACTTAGTATTGTTTTATGAGCAAGACAACTGGCAAGCACGTGTTGCATTTAACAACCGTGAAGGCTTTTTACGCTTAGTTGATAACGGCTTCAATGGTGAACCAGTGAACGTAGAAACGTACGGCCAGTGGGATATTAGTGCAAGCTACGATATTAACGAAAACTTCACTATTTTTGCAGAAGGCATCAATATCACTGAAGAAGAGTTAGTACAAACAGGTCGTTTTGCTAACCAAATTTATTCAGTGGAAGATAATGGCTCACGTTACGCGTTTGGTATTCGCGGATCGTTTTAATTAATGTTTGAGGCGAACTTCTCGCCTCTTGTTTCATTGCAGTACATTAGTGCTAATACCAATTAGGTTAATTTAACAGTAATGTATATTAGTTAACCTAATTGGCTAAAATGAAGCCACATTAAATCCAAATGCCCTACCGGGCATTTGTTGTATAAAACGTTATCAAAGATACTCAAAGAGTAGTCCATTATGAATAAAACAATAAAAACAATCGCAGTAATTGGTGGCGGCACAGCAGGATGGTTGAGCGCTGCAATTATAGCTTCGTATCACCAAGGTAAAAATGGTGATGGCTTAAAAGTGATGTTGGTTGAATCGTCAGATATTCCAACAATTGGTGTAGGTGAAGGTACCTGGCCCACGATGAAAAACACACTTCAGCAAATAGGTTTGCGTGAAGTTGATGTATTTAAAGCCTGTAACGCTACCTTTAAGCAAGGTGGTAAATTTGTAAATTGGACGCACGGCAACAACGACTTTTACTACCATCCATTTACTGTACCGCTAGGCTACGGCCGCATAGATTTAGCCCCTTATTTAGATAATGTTGAAGACTTTGCACAGCAAACTAATTTTCAACATGATATTTGCGAAGCAAGCTTAGCCCCAAGAGGTATAGCGCAAGGTGAATATCAAGGTAACTGTAATTACGCTTATCACTTAGATGCCGGCGCTTTTGCAGAAATGCTTAAACAACATTGTAAAAGTAAGCTTGGTGTAGAGCATATTATTGGTACTGTTGATCAGGTAAAACTTGATGACGATGGTGCAATAAATGAGCTTACTCTAAAAGATCAAACCCGCATTATAAGCGCCGATTTATTTATAGACTGTACTGGTTTTTCATCATTGTTATTAGGCCAAGCGCTCAACGTACCGTTTAAAAAAATGGACCACGTGCTATTTAACGACAGCGCACTGGCGATGCAAGTCCCTTACGATGAAAACGATGACTCCTTAGCCAGCCATACCATAGCAACAGCGCAAAACGCTGGATGGATTTGGGATATAGGTTTAACGCATCGCCGTGGTGTAGGGCATGTATATTCAAGCAAATTTTTATCAGACGATGAAGCAGAGCAAAACTTACGAAACTATTTAGGCGATGCAGCAAACGGTTTAACTGCCCGTAAAATTAGCTTTGAGTCGGGCTACCGTGAGAAGTTTTGGCATAAAAACTGTGTTGCAGTGGGTATGTCAGCAGGGTTTGTAGAGCCGCTTGAAGCAACCGCTATTATGCTTGTTGAAATTTCAGCACGCTTTGTAGCAGAGCACATGCCAGCAGATACACAAGTAATGCCTATAGTAGCTAAACGCTTTAACGAGCAGATGGATTACCGCTGGCAGCGTATTATCGACTTTTTAAAGCTGCATTACATGCTAACCAAGCGCCCAGAACCTTACTGGCAAGCACATGTACAGCCCAATACTATTCCACAAACCCTGCAAGAAGATTTACTGCTTTGGGGAAGCCGTGGCCCGCTTATTCAAGATTTTCATGGCGCATTAGAGTTATTCCCAGCCGCCAGCTACCAGTACGTTTTATATGGTATGGGCTTCAAACCAGACTTTACTAAACAGGCTTATTTGTATTCACAAGACGCGCAAGCCAAACAAATAATTGAACGTAACAGCCAGCTTACACAGCAGATGTTGCAAACTTTGCCGCCACACCGCGCTTATATTGAGCAGTGGTTAGCGGCTAACCCAGTTTAAGGATGTGTAACTATGGCTATTAGTGAACTAGTAAACACCAAACACCAAACATTAAAAATTAACCCTAATGCAGGTGTTGAATATGCAAAAACGCAGCATTTAGTTAATTTAAGAGCTAACGAAGTGGCAAAAGCAGCCTGCGACTTACCTATTTTTTTAGCACGTAATACACAAAATGGTAGTTATACCGTATCAGCGTTAACCAGCTTTAGTGCAGGTCAAAGTTTATTGGTTAATAACAACCAATGGCAGGCACTTTACACACCGGTATGTATACAAACTCACCCTCTTTATTTAATGACCCGTGAAGCAAATAGCAGCGACTACTTTATTGCGATTGATGATCAAAGCTCAGCCGTAAATACGCAGCAAGGCGAGGCACTATTTGATGCTAAAGGTAAGCCAAGCTTATTTTTAAATTCACAGCAAAAGCTACTTGAGAGCGATTTAAAAAATGATTATCAAACGTATCAATTTACCCAAGAAGTAGCGCGCTTAGGGCTTATTAAAAACATAGATATTGTATTGCAGTTTGAACAAGGCGAAACCCAAACTATTCAAGGTTTGAGCACCGTTGATGAAGACAAACTGCAAACTTTAGATAGCGATACCGTTGCAAACTTACACAAGCAAGGTTACCTAAGTGTGCTTAACAGTATGCTTATTTCACTGTTTCAGTTAAATGCATTGGTAAAGCTGCACAACCAACGTCCCGAACTTATGCCTTTAAAGCAAATTAAGTTAGAACTAAGTCGAGATGCGCACGCGCTGTAGCGTGCACTTTTTTATTACACAGACATTGCGCGTAACGCGTAGGAGACACACACATGTCAGATAACATTTTACAGCTGGTGGTTTTTGTTTTTGTCACCGCTTTAATTGGTGGCCTTACTTATTGGAAATGCCGAGGCCAAAATCGTAATAACGGACAAAGCCAAACCAAAGAGTATTTTTTAGCGGGCGGTGGCCTTACTTGGATGTTTGTTGCAGGTTCAATAACACTTACTAACTTAAGTACCGACCAACTAGTGGGTATGAATGGTAACCAAATGGCTTTGCTTGTTTGGTGGGAGCTTGCGGCGATTATTGGCTTAATTATTTTAGCCAAAGTGTTTATTCCTGTTTATTATAAATACAACTGTACAACGACCACAGAGCTTTTAGAAAAGCGCTATAACAACAAACATATTCGCGCTGTTATTGGGGGATTATTCTTTTTAGGTAATGCACTTATTTACATGCCAGCGGTAATTTACTCAGGTGCGCTGTTTATGCAAACCATGTTTAAGGTTGATATTCCGCTAATGTATATTGCCACCGCATTTGCCATTGTAGGTGCTATTTATGCGTTTTTTGGTGGTCTACGTGCAGTTGCAGTGTCTGATACTTATAACGGCTTACTGGTACTGGGTATGGCTGTTTTAGTGGTGTTTTTAGCACTAAATGCGATTGATTATGACTTTACGGGTATTCCTGAGGAGCGCTTAACACTCATCGGCGATGCTGATTCACCTATTCCATGGCCAACACTTTTAACCGGTATGATCTTTATTCAAATGTATTACTGGGGTACTAACCAAACAATTACGCAACGAGCCATGGCTGCTCCTAATGTTAAAGAAGCGCAAAAAGGTATATTTGCCGCAGCGGGAATTCGTTTTTTAATCGTCCCTGCCATTGTGGTATTACCGGGTATCATTTCGTTTAAACTTTACGGCGATATTGGCGACGCTGCTTATGGTCGAATTGTAGGTGATGTAATGCCAGCATGGTTAACCGGTGTGTTTGCAGCGGCAATGGCAGCCGCTGTACTCTCTACTTACAACAGCTTATTAAATTCAGCTACAGCACTATACGTGTGTGACATTCACGAAGCTTACTTTAATAAAGAGCCAAGTGTTGTAAAGCTAAGCGGTTACGTAACATTGCTACTAACAAGCTTAACACTGGTACTTGTACCAATTTACCAGCAAGCAGACAGTATTATTAACTTGCTACAGCAATTAAACGGCTTATTAAGTATGCCTATATTCTCAATTTTTGTAGTGGGCTTATTATTTAAAAATGTTGATGCACGTGCAGGTATTGCAGCAGTAATTTTAGGTGTTGTAATGTACGGCATGCTTACGTTTGCAAACTCACCACTACATACTGACATTCATTACATTCATTTAATGCCAATTACACTGATTGTATGTGTAGCTTTTGCATTGATAGTAAATAAAGTGGTATTTGGTTTGAATGCGCAGTGGGCAGGTAAAACACCGGCACTTGATGACGCAGGACAAGTACAAGTACAAAAATAGATTGTAAATAGTTTAAGCTGACAAAATCGGTCATGGGGCAACTCTGGCCGATTTTTTATATATATTAAAAGCAATAACAGAATTTTAAAGTAAAGGTTAGTTTAATAACTTTTATTACAGTGGTACTTCCAGTGAGTTTATCTGACTATTTGCGATGTAAAGACTATCAAAACCTAATTTGTATGATATATACTATTATTATTGAGTGTCACCATCTGATAGATTGTGGCTCAAGCAAAGAGATACATTTAGTAAATAGTGTAGCTTACTAATTTTCGTTATATTTATAACTCACACAATGAACAAGAGGATAGGAAAATCATGGCCGACACTAAATCATTTTATCGATTAGACAGTGTAAACAGCACCGTTATTTTCGACTGCCAGAGCAAAACACCGGCGTTACTGTACTTTGGTAAACGCCTATCTGAGCAAACAACAGAAACAATGCTTACTCAGCTTGCTACCCGTCAAGAGGTAAAATGTGCCGTGGTTGAAGAAGCGCCTATTTCTCTATCTCCTTTATTAGGCGAAGGCTTTACTGGCGCGCCAGGGCTTGAGCTAGTAAATGATTCAATCGCATGGTCAGTTGGGCCAGAGCTTCAAGAAGTGCGTCAGCCTTCAAGTGCGACTGTTGAGTTTGTAAGTGTAGATAAGCTTCGTGGTATTGAAGTCGTGCACAGCATTACGCTTGACAATAACAGTGACGTACTAAGTGCACATACTGTATTAACTAATTTAGGTGACTCACCACTGAGCGTTAATTTTTGCGCCGCGCCAACATTTCAATTGCCAGATAGCGTAAGCAAAATAGTGAGCTTTGAAGGTCGTTGGTCAAACGAATTCCAGCGTCAATCTGTTGATTTAGTGCTCGGGAGTTTTGTACGCGAAAACCGTAAAGGCAAAACATCACACGATGTGTTTCCTGGTTTATTAGTGCATAACGAAAATGCAGGCGAGCAACACGGCGAATGTTACGGCTTTCATTTAGGTTGGAGCGGCAACAATAAACTACGCGCAGAGCTTTTAGCTGAAGGTCGTCGTTATGTACAAATGGGTGAGCTATTACTTCCTGGTGAGCTTACACTTGCTAAAGGTCAAACGTATCAAAGCCCGAGCATTTATGGCTCGTTTTCAAGTGAAGGTTTTAGTGCGCTTTCTCGTAATTTCCATCGTTTTGTTAAAGCTAATTTACTTAGCCAAGCTCAACGTGAAAAAGCGCGCCCTGTGCATTACAACACGTGGGAAGGTATTTACTTTGATCACGACGTAGACACGCTTAAGCAACTAGCCGACAAAGTAGCGCCGTTAGGTATTGAGCGTTTTGTACTTGATGATGGCTGGTTTAAAGGCCGCCGTGGCGACAATGCAGGCTTAGGTGATTGGACAGTAGATTACAAAATTTACCCTGATGGTTTATCGCCAGTCATTGATCATGTTAATAGCTTAGGTATGGAGTTTGGTATTTGGTTTGAACCAGAAATGGTTAACCCAGATAGTGATTTATACCGCGCGCATCCTGATTGGGTTTTAGGCTCAGAAAATAACGAGCAGTTAAGCTTTAGAAATCAGCTAGTACTTGATTTAACGCGCTCTGAGGTTGTTGAGTACCTATACAAAGCGATTGACGATATTTTAGTTGAATACCCAACTATTAAGTACATTAAATGGGATATGAACCGCGATATTAACCATGCGGGTAATTTTGATGGCAAGCCTGCTGTGCATCAGCAAACATTGGCACTTTATCGTTTAATTGACCGTATTAAAGCGGCGCACCCTGGTCTTGAAATAGAAAGCTGTTCGTCAGGTGGTGCACGTGTAGATTACGGCGTACTTGCACACACAGATCGTGTATGGACGTCAGATTCAAACGATGCGCTAGATCGCCTTGAAATACAGCGTGGATGTTCTTTCTTTTTCCCATCGTCGGTTATGGGTGCACACGTAGGCCCACGCGATTGTCATATCACAGGGCGTAATGTAAGTATTGAAATGCGTGCTGCGGTATCAATGTTTGGCCACATGGGAATCGAAATGGACCCACGTGAACTGACCGATCACGAATACAATGCACTTAAAGCGGCAATAGCACTTCATAAAGAGCATCGTGAGTTTATTCATGCTGCCGATTTATACCGCCTAGATAGCGACGATTTATCAATTAACTTTGGTTTAATTGATGCGCAAAAAACAAAAGCGTTATTTGCCTATAACAGCGTTCGCGAAACACCGCGTACAGCGCCTAATAAGCTTCGTTTTGTTGGCCTAGATGCCGATGCGCAGTACACGCTTAATTTAGTGTGGCCGGTAAAATTTGAAGAGTATCGCCCATCTTCTATTGCTGCGGTAAATGGTCAAACATTTACAGGTGAAGCGCTAATGCAGTTTGGTTTACAAATGCCAATTTCATTCCCGCAAACATCGCTTATATTTGAGCTTAATAAAGCTTAAATTTAACTAAGAGCAGTAAAGGGCGAAAATCGCTTTTATGCTGCTCTATTGAGATATCAGAAGTCAGCTCTATATTGTTTAGAGCTGACTTTTTTATATCCTTAGTAAGCTAATTTAGTAAATTAACTTAGTAAACTCAAAAATATAGAAAATAGAGTGGTTACGCTTGCGCGTAATTTTGCTTATTACCCAACCAACGTTGAATTAGCGGGTCAACAACCTCTGGGTGTTGCTTAAGCATTTGCTGTGCAATCGGTCTAACTTGGTTGAGGATGTGCTTATCGCGGGTAAGATCGGCAATTTTAAACTCGGCTAACCCTGTTTGTTTTGTACCAAGTACTTCACCAGGGCCACGAATTTCTAAATCGCGCTCTGCTATCACAAAGCCATCGTTACTATCGCGTAGTACACCTAATCGCTTTTGAGCGGTATGAGACAGTGGTGCGTGGTATAAAAGCACGCAATGCGATGCAGTAGCGCCACGGCCAACTCGCCCACGTAACTGATGCAGCTGTGCTAAGCCTAAGCGCTCAGGGTTTTCTATAATGATTAAGCTCGCATTAGGGACATCTACACCAACTTCAATAACCGTCGTGGCAACTAAAACATGTATATTACCTGCCTTAAACTCGCTCATAATGGCTTGTTTTTCAGCTGATTTCATTCGCCCATGTACTAAGCCTACGTTTAGCTCTGGTAATGCTTCTTTTAACTGTAGTGCACTGTCTTCGGCGGCTTGGCATTGCAGTACTTCAGATTCATCAATAAGTGTACACACCCAATAAACTTGGCGGCCTTGCTCGTTACACGCTAATTTAACGCGGGCAATAATATCGTCTCTGCGAGTATCAGGAAGTGCCACTGTTGTGATTGGCGTACGCCCAGGTGGCAGCTCGTCAATCACAGAGGTTTCTAAGTCGGCATAGGCGGTCATAGCGAGTGTACGTGGGATAGGTGTTGCGGTCATAACTAGTTGATGAGGGTAACAATCACCAAACTTACCCTTTTGGCGT
The DNA here is from genome assembly GCF_011378755.1 of Pseudoalteromonas sp. Z1A2. Taxonomy (NCBI): domain Bacteria; kingdom Pseudomonadati; phylum Pseudomonadota; class Gammaproteobacteria; order Alteromonadales; family Pseudoalteromonadaceae; genus Pseudoalteromonas; species Pseudoalteromonas sp. Z1A2. Next base: position 76,750 of record NZ_WTKX01000007.1, read on the forward strand.
AGTGATAAACGCTGGTGGACACCAAAGCGGTGTTGTTCATCAATAACGATAAGCACTAAGTTATTAAACTTAACTTCATCTTGAAATAAGGCGTGAGTACCTACAATCATTTGCGCTTCACCAGAGGCTATTTTTTCAAGTGTTGCTACGCGCTCTTTGCCTTTTGTTTTACCGCCAAGCCAAGCAACTGTTATACCTAGTTGATTAAACCACGTTGTAAAATTAACACCATGTTGCTCTGATAAAATTTCAGTAGGAGCCATTAAAGCGACTTGAAAGCCCTGCGCAATGGCTGTTAGTGCACTAAGTGCTGCTACTAGGGTTTTACCAGAGCCTACATCGCCTTGTACTAAACGCATCATGGGATACGCGTGTTGCATGTCACCTTTAATTTCAGCAACTACGCGGCTTTGCGCATTTGTGGGTGCAAAAGGAAGTTGCTCTAAAAACTGGCTTTCTAATGTGTTTACCGGATTTAATGCCACGGCTTTAACTTGTTGTCCTTGCTCTCGTACTTTTAATAAGCTGAGGTTTTGAGCAAGTAACTCCTCAAATACAAGGCGCTGTTGAGCAGGGTGAGTACCTTGCTCTAATGCAGTTACATCAACATCATTTGGTGGGCGATGCAGTAATAATAAGGCGTCACTTAGCGGCATATTTGATGGCTGCCACTGTGAAGGCAGTAGTTCTTCTACTGAGTATTTATTTAGTAAATCAATAGCCTGTTCGCTTAAAGCTCTAATCGATAGTTGCTTTAAGCCTTCGGTTGTTGAATAAACGGGCGTTAATGTTGTCGCTACCGGCTGCTCGTTAGAGGTATCGCTGATGCTGTATTCAGGATGACTCATTTCAAAGCCAACACGGCCACGGCGCACTTCACCAAAACAACGTATTATTTTGCCAGCGCTAAATGCGTTTTTTTGTGCGGCGGTAAAATTAAAAAATCGTAGTGTTAGCCTGCCAGTACCATCATTGATTTGGCAAACAAGCATGCGCCTTTTTCCAAACGTGATTTGGCTTGTTTCAATTGTTGCTTCAACACTCACGTGGCTCTGCAGTGACAACTCATTAATCGCGTATAAGCGAGTGCGATCTTCGTAGCGAAGTGGCAAATGAAAAAGCATATCTTGCACAGTTAAAATACCTAGCTTTAACAAACGCTCAGCCATTTTTGGGCCGACCCCTTTGAGCTCTGTAATTGGGTATTGATTTAAGCTAGGTTTAGACAAATTATATCAATCTTATTATTTGTGAATAAGTTAAGTGTACTTACAGAGCTTTAGTCCATCAAGTATGTTTTAAAGCTTGCCAAAATTGCTCGTCAGCGACTATTTCGCCGTTTTCATCAAGTGCAGGATAAGGTAATTTTTTTTGTTTACACTGCCTTGCGATAATAGGGTGGCAGCCTTCAAAGTAGAGTGGATGTTTAACTTCGGCGCTCAACATATCTCTATTATATAAACCAGCCAGCTCGCGTTGGCGCTGTGCTTCAAACAATATTAGCGCAGCAGCAACTGAAACATTTAGCGATTGCACCATGCCTTGCATTGGAATAATAATATTTTGATCGGCATATTCTAGGGCTTTTTCTGATATTCCTGTTTTTTCTTGTCCAACAATAATAGCCGTTGGCTTGGTGTAATCTACTTCTCTAAAATCAACGGCATCTTCTGATAAGTGAGTCGCTAATATTTGTATTTCTGGATTGCGTTCACGCATTGCAGTAACTGCATCATCAATATTTCTATGTAAGTGCGTCTCTAGCCAGTTTTTACTGCCACCTGAGGTATTATTTGTTAGCCATTTTTGCTTTTCAGGCCATACAGCATGTACGTGATGACAACCAACCGCATCAGCACTTCGTACTATTGCAGATAAGTTATGGTGTTTGTGCACGTCTTCTAAGCACACGGTTAAGTCTGTTTGACGGCGCGAAAGTACGTCTTCGATTCTTTGATAGCGAGTTTGCTGCATGGTTATCCTCTTTTTTCGGCAATTATACGAGATTTTTGCAGTTAAGGCATTACCGTACGGCTAATTGGATTTTGTAGAGAAATCAGTGTTTCTGTTGATTGAATGGCTTCTATTGCCTGTATTTTATTAATCAGCACATCTTGTAAGTGATCAATAGATTTTGTCATTACCTTTATAAATATACTGTAGTTACCTGTTGTGTAATAAGCCTCTACCACTTCCTCCAATGCTTCTAGCTTTATAAGTGTTTGTGGGTAATCACGTGCGTTATTTAAATTAATACCTATAAAACAACACACATCGTAGCCTAGCTGTTTAGTATTAATCGTTAATTGGGTGCCTGTAATGATTCCTGCTTGCTTCATTTTTTCAATTCTTACGTGAATTGTCCCAGCGCTTACATTAAATCTTTTTGCTAATTCGGCGTACGCAGTACGGGCATTCTCCATTAATGCATGAAGTATCTGTTTATCGAGATTATCGATTAAATAATTTTCCATTATATTTTTCTCATAAAATTATCGAATATATGATTTTTATACCACTTAATTGATGATTTTAATATGTTAAGGCTATTTTTATTGTGGGATGTTGAATTAATTCATCAAATCGTTACATTAACCTCATTAAAGGCGCTCGTTAGGGCGCTTTTTATCAATTAAGCAAGTAACAATAACTGGGAATGAGGCCAATTATTATGAGTTCACACTATGTGCAGCAACAGCAGCAAATAAGTAAAGTTAAGCAATTTTTTTCACAGCAACTAGAAACCCAACTTGGGCTGGTTGAGGTTCAAGCCCCTATTTTGGCTAAAGTAGGTGACGGCACGCAAGATAACTTAAGCGGCCATGAAAACGCAGTTGCTGTAAATGTAAAAGCGATTACAGATAGCCGCTACGAAGTGGTGCATTCATTGGCTAAGTGGAAACGTAAAACACTAGCAACTTATGGCTTTGGTGTTGGTGAGGGTATTTACACTCAAATGAAAGCTTTGCGCCCAGATGAAGATTCATTAAGTCCTATTCATTCTGTATATGTTGATCAATGGGATTGGGAAAAAGTAATTAACGAAACCACAGAGCGTTCGCTGGCAACACTAAAGCAAACTGTTCAATCTATTTATAAAGGGATAAAAGAGACGGAAGCTTTTGTAAGTGAGTCTTATGGTTTGACGCCTTTTTTACCGGACGACATTAAGTTTGTGCACAGTGAAGAGCTACGTAAAATGTACCCTGACTTTAGCGCTAAACAGCGCGAAAAAGCCATTGCACAAGAATATGGTGCTGTATTTTTAATTGGTATTGGTGGCGCGCTTGGTGATGGCAAAATCCATGATGTAAGAGCCCCAGATTACGATGATTGGTCTACGCCAACATGCGAGCAATACATGGGTTTAAATGGTGATATTTTAGTATGGAACCCAGTACTTGAAGACGCATTTGAAATTTCATCAATGGGTATACGTGTAAGTCCTGAGGTTTTAAAAGCGCAGTTAAGTACAACTGGAGATGAAGACCGCTTAGAGTTTGATTGGCATAAAGCGCTACTACAAAGTAAATTTCCGCAAACAATTGGCGGTGGAATAGGGCAGTCGCGCTTGGCTATGCTCTTGCTACAAAAACAGCATATTGGTCAAGTACAAGTGGGTGTATGGCCGCAGCAAACACATGCTGAGGTAAGCGGTTTACTTTAAATGTGAATAAATTTGAGTGCTCAATAGAGCACTCAGTTATTAGCTTGTTTTGAACTCTATTTCAATTTTGTTATTCAAAAGTTTAACGTTGCACGGAGGGTAATTGCGGATTGTTTTAAGTACTTTATCAAAAATATGAATCTCTACACCTGAATGCAAAACAGAATTTACCGCTAAATTAGCGTCGTTAAGTAAATCGTGTAAGTCGTGATCTAAGTTTGAAAGACGTTTTTCTAATTGCTCTGCCTGCTCACAATAATGCTTTTGAGTAGCACCAATTTTAGTAATTAATAGTTTTTTCTTTTCGGCATCTTTCACTAAATCAGTTTTTTCTAGCGCTGCTTGCAACGTGTCTAGCTGTGCATCTGTTTTAGCTAAGTCTTTAAAGCAATTATCAGTATCAGCGGTTATTTCGGCGCCAGAAGCCGCTAGGTTAATAATCATTTTAGCGCCTGATTCATTCCCTATTTCGCCAGCAATGAGGGTCGTTGCATCGAGTATTTCGCCACCAAATATTTTACCCTTAGGTAAGTCGGATTGACCAACTTGCAGTAAGCGTTTAGCTTTCATTACACAGTGGCTTGTTTGGCGATCAATAAAAATATTATTTGCTTCTAGGTAGCAATACTGTGAATGAGAGACGTGAATATCACCTTGCGCAATAAGCTTACAAGACAGTGATTGTTCGTCGGCTTTTTGATGGCCAATAATGCCTTGTTTAACGGTGATGTTTCCGCCTGCGGTAAGCTCTCCTGATTCAACAGTGCCAAATATAGTAATATCGCCTTTGGCTGTTACTTTCATTCCAGGGTCTATATTGCGGGTAACAATAACACTGCCTTGAAAGTCAATGTGGCCGCTTTTTACGTTTACATCTGAAATGGTAAAAATATCGTCGACACGCATACCATTATTAATTTCAACCGGAACACCTGAAATAGTAGAGACTAGTTCAAGCGGATTTAGCTTTGATATTTCGGTGCCTTCGCCTGCTACTAATTGTTTATTTTCTCCGGGTTTTGCGGGCAGTATGTCACCTATTACGGTGAAGCCTTCTTTACCAGGGGTTGCTGGTTGTTGGCGAATAAGCACAGAGCCTGGCTCTACGCTTGCAAGCTTGCCAAAGTCGCGCATATCCACGCTGCCATCTTCTTTGAGCTTGGGAGTTTTTAAACGGTCTTTTAAAGTCTCTACGGTTGTTATTAGTTTAGTGGCCAAACCATCACTTGGTAGCCTACCTTTAGCTAATACTCCCTTAACGACAGAACCCGCTGTATGCTCAAACTGTTTTTGCAGTAGCAACTCTAAAAATGCTTGCTTATAGCCACGCACAATTCCTGCTTTAACGAGTTGTTTTTTTGCATCTTCTAAACTTAATAATTTTCCGCCTTGGGCAAGGGTTAGCTCGCCAATGGCCAGCATTTTATCGTCGCTAATTGTTACATTTAAAGTGGCATTGTGTTTTGTTGCTACAACCAGAGTGTGTTGTGTGTTTTCGTTTTTAAAAAAATCATTAATAGCGTCATGATCTATTTTGCAGTCGCAAAAAGCTGACTTTTCGAGAGCCTCTAAAATAAATGCAGCGCTGGGAGGAATATGTTCTTTTACATCAAGTAAAACATTTCCATTGTTGGCAAGCTTAAACACGAGTTAATCCTTTTTTACTACTTAAGTTAAGTTTGTTTTTTAAAACACAACTACAGATTGCTAGAAATTTACATTTGAGTCAAGAAGTCACAGAGAACGAAGTGCTAAGAGGGAAAAAAAGGCTATAGAGAGGCTCTATAGCCTGTAATACTTAATTGGTAGAAGGAAGTTCCATTATTCCATCTATTTCAACTTGTGCACCTTTTGGAAGTGCACGAACACCTAATGCAGCTCTCGCTGGGTAAGGTTGCTTAAAGTATTGGCTCATAACTTCATTTACAGTCGCGAAGTTAGATAAATCAGTTAGATAAATATTTATTTTCACTAAATCTTGAATTTGCCCGCCAGCTTCTTCACATACCGCAGTGATATTTTTAAATACCTGATGCGTTTGCTCACTAAAGTCTTCTGAAATCATTTCCATCGTTTCTGGCACTAATGGAATTTGACCAGATAAATAAACAGCGGTGCCTACTTTAACTGCTTGGCTGTAAGTGCCAATGGCAGCAGGTGCTTTGTCGGTAGAGATAAATGCTTTATTCATGTGTTTCCTATTTTACTTTTTACGATAGACTTTTTGTACATCAGGCATAACGCGAATGCGGCGCATAATGTTAGCAACGTGGATACGGTTTTTAACGGTAACCCCTAAATCTATCACGTATAAATTACTTTCTTTTTCATCGGTGGTTATTTCTACAATATTGGCTTGGGTTGTAGTAACAACATTGGTTAATTTAGCCAGAGCCCCCTGATGATTAATAATTTCAACTCTCAGAGCTGCAATATATTCTTTCTCTGGGTTATCGTCCCATTTTACAACTAAGTATTTAGAGCGCTCATTTTCCCAGCCACGGATGTTTTTACATTCTTGGCGGTGAACGGTCAGGCCCTTACCTTGGCTTACATGAGCTGTAATAGCATCGCCAGGTACAGGTCGGCAACACTTAGAGTAATTAACTAGCATGCCCTCAGTACCAATAATGGTCGCTTTGGCTTGGCTGGTAATATCAGTTAAGTCGTCGCTGTCATTTTGTAATAGGCGTTTGGCAATTAACATGCTCATTAGGTTACCAGAGCCAATTTCTACAAGTAATTCAAGAAGCGTTGTTAGTTCGTGCTCCTCAAGTACTCTCGCTATATTTTCATCAGCAATGCTATCTAGTTTGTTTTCACCTAATGCTGAATCAAGTAAGCGGCGCCCTAAAAGCATAGCTTCTTCATGATGCTGGCTTCTAAGGTAGTTACGAACGCCCAAACGCGCTTTACCAGTAACAATAAAGTTTAGCCATGTTGCATTAGGGTGAGCGCCTGAGCTTGTTATTATTTCTATAGTTTGCCCTGTATCTAAGGGCCTACTTAAAGGGTGCGGCTTGCGATTAACGCGAGCGCCTACGCAGGTGTTGCCTACATCTGTATGCACGGCATAAGCAAAATCGACTGCGGTAGCACCCATTGGTAGCTCAACAATACGCCCATCTGGTGTAAATACGTAAATTTCTTCTGGGAATAGCTCAGTTTTTACATTTTCAATAAATTCAAATGATGAACCCGCACTTTGCTGAAGCTCTAATAAGCTCTGCATCCACTGGCGAGCACGTTGCTGCGAAGTATTACCTGCGCCATCACCTGCTTTTTTATACATCCAATGCGCCGCTACACCTTTGTCGGCCATATGATCCATATCATGAGTACGAATTTGAATTTCAACAGGTATACCGTGAGGACCAACTAATGAAGTATGAAGCGATTGGTAACCATTTGTTTTTGGTACTGCAATATAATCTTTAAAGCGTGTTTCAATAGGTTTATAAAGACTATGAGCTACACCTAATACACGATAACACGTATCCATAGAGTCAACTGCAATTCTAAACGCGTAAATATCCATAACTTCGTTAAATAGCAGTTCTTTATTAAGCATTTTTTTATAAATACTATATAAATGTTTTTCACGGCCTGACACAGTTGCTTTAATGCCTGATTCTTCAAGACGTGCTTCTATTTCATGTTGGATATTAGTAATAACTTCTTTGCGATTACCGCGTGCTTTAGCAACTTCCGATTTAAGTGCGCGATGACGCATAGGATATAAAGCTTGAAAACCTAAGTCTTCAAGTTCATTTTTAATATCGTGAATACCTAAGCGGTTTGCAATTGGTGCGTAAATTTCTAGTGTTTCACGCGCTATTCTGCGGCGCTTATCTGGGCGCAATGCGCCTAAAGTACGCATATTGTGTGTTCTATCAGCAAGCTTGATTAAAATGACTCGAATATCTTGAGTCATTGCCATAATCATTTTGCGGTAGTTTTCAGCTTGGAATTCTTTTTTATCTTTAAAGCTAAGCTTATCGAGCTTACTCACACCTTCAACTAGCTCTGCAACAGTTTCGCCAAATATCTCGGCTAAATCTTGTTGACTAAAATCAGTATCTTCAATTACATCATGCATTAGCGCGGCCATGAGCGTTTCATGGTCAAGATGCATGCCTGCAAGAATTTGGGTTACTTCTACTGGGTGCGTTATGTAAGGTTCGCCACTCGAGCGAGTTTGTCCTTCATGGGCCTCTCGGGCTACCACGTAAGATTTTTGAACCAGCTCTACATCAGCAGCGGGCAAGTATTCTGAGATTTTCTTTTTAAGACCTTCAAAAAGATACATTCACACTCCAATGTTCTAGGGCCTGTTGACCTTTCAGGATTAAAATTTGTTCAATCTAGGGGCGATTTAATTGTGGCGCGAGGTTTTTAGCCTAGCGGGCTAAGTAAAAATCGAGCAACAAAGAGTAAAGTGCCCCTAGGCAGAACCCTTTAGGCAGCGCATGTTTTGCATTTATGCTGCGTTATCGCCTATTTATGGGGAATAACCACACTACATAGGCTCTGCCTTGCCTAAATACCAAACATACTACTGCAAATTTAACCTCGAAAGATAAACAGCCCTAGTGAAGCAAATTAGGTAAGCTACGAATATACGATGAAAAGAGAGGATTGCCAACGGCTATAGTAGAAATACTGCGCCGTTGGCTAAATCAGACCGGGAGGTCGATTATTGGTTGCCACCAACAATAGCAGCAACAGCAGCTAATTCAGCTGCTTCTTGGTGTTGTTGTTCTTCACGGTCAATTAAGTCCATTGAAGAGCTATCAACTAAACCTAGTTCAATTTCACGTAAAGCAACTACCGTTGGCTTATCGTTTTCAGGGTCTACTAGTGGAGTTTTACCACCAACAGCAATTTGGCGGGCACGACGAGCCGCAACTAAAATTAAGTCAAAACGATTACCAACTGCATCTACTGCATCTTCAACTGTTACGCGGGCCATCACAGCACTCCAAAAATAATTTAAATCAAAGACGTAGTTTACTGCAAGCAGCCACTTTCGCCAATAGCCAGTGTTCAATTTTTATCAGTTTTACTTGTCTAAGCCTGATTTAAATAGACTTAAATTATTTAAGCAGGCTATTTAGTAAAACTTGATGGCGTTCTTCTTGCGCTTTTAGGGTTAAGCGCTGAGCCATTACAATCATTTCTATGTCGCCAAGCGCGCTCTCAAAGTCATCATTAACAATTACATAGTCGTATTCGTTATAATGTGATGTTTCAGATTGTGCTTTTGCCATACGAGAGGCAATAACCTCAGCCGAATCTTGGCCACGATTATTTAAGCGTTGCTCTAACTCTTCTTTTGAAGGAGGTAGTATAAAAATAGTTTTCACGCTTGGCATTATTTCGCGCACTTGTTGCGCGCCTTGCCAATCAATATCTAAAAACACATCAATACCCGCATCAAGTTGCGACTCAATAGCCTGCTTTGATGTGCCGTAGTAATTGTCAAACACTTGGGCCCATTCAAAAAAGTCATCTTTGGCAATAAGCGCTTTAAACTCATCTGTAGATGCAAAGTGATAATGCACACCATTTTCTTCGCCTGGGCGAGGGGCGCGAGTTGTATGTGATACAGATACTTTCATATCAGCGTGTTTTTTTAATAACGCATTGATTAAGCTTGATTTACCAGCACCTGAAGGGGCTGATAAAATAAATAAGTTACCGCGAGTTTGTGCCATGCTTTTCTCTACCTAAAAATAAACAGGCTTGGATTACAAGTAAACCAAGCCTTTAATTAACTGCATTATACTTTAATTAGCTCACCTTGCTCAAGTTAGGCGTGCTCAAGTGAGCTATGCCCAAGTTGAAGCGGGAGTGTTAGACTTTAAATAAAATTGCAGTTTAAATTTATCAACAGAACTAGCCGCTAGATATAAGTATTTGATAAGGTGAAGTATCACCTAGTAAAGGAGCCTTTATGCTTAATAAAACCTTATTTACCGCACAACAAGTAAGAGACAATGAAGCTTTAGCGGCTAAAAACAGTCATTGTGATTTATTTACCCTAATGCAGCGAGCAGGAGAGGCTGTATATAAGCAATGGCAGTTATTTGATGCGCAGCATACATTAGTCATTGTTGGCCATGGTAACAACGCTGGAGACGGTTACGTTGTAGCTAGGCTTATTATGCAATCAGGTAAAAAGGTAACAGTATGCGCTGCTGAACCCGAAAAAACATTAAAAGGTGATGCTGCAAAAGCGCAGCAGCTATGGATAGAAGCGGGTGGGGTGGTTTCTCATTTTACAAAAGATGCTCTTAATGAGTGCGATATCGTTATTGATGCGCTCCTTGGTACTGGGCTTAATAGCGCCGTGCGCGATAATTTTGCGAATATAATTAACGCTGTAAATAACAGTGGTAAGCCTGTAATAAGCATTGATATTCCATCAGGCATTGAAGCAAATACAGGACAGCCTTTAGGGTGCGCAGTACAAGCTACTTCAACCGTTACTTTTGTAGGTATAAAGCAAGGGCTCACAACGACGGCAGGTAAACAATATAGCGGTAAGTTAGTTTTTGATGATTTAGCAATTGGCGATGCGTTTACTTGTATAGCTCAATCATCAGGAACCTTGATAAATATTAATAGCTTTAAAGGAATTGCCACGCGGGCAATCAATAGTCACAAAGGCAGCCATGGCAAGCTTTTATGTGTTGGTGGCAATCAAGGTACTGCAGGTGCAATTAGGTTAAGTAGTGAAGCAGCTCTTAGAACGGGTGCTGGCATGGTAAGGGTGTATACACACGAAAGCTCAATAACACCTATTAGCATTGGCAGACCAGAGCTTATGGTAAGCAGTAATAACCTACATCAAGCGCTAGAGTGGGCAAGCTGTGTTGTTATTGGCCCAGGGCTTGGGCAAGACGAGTGGGCACAACAAACATTCGATGAAGTAATGCAATATTGCCAAAACAATAAAATGCCATTGGTTATAGATGCAGACGCCCTTAATTTACTCGCTAAGCAAGCCTCATCGTATGTGTTAGAGCAATGCGTACTTACGCCACATCCAGGCGAAGCTTCGCGACTGCTAAGTGTTAGTACCAGCGACATAGAATCAGACCGCTTTAATTATGCTCGCCTTTGCGCCAAGCGCTATAACGCGACTTGTGTATTAAAAGGCGCAGGAACATTAATAGATAATGCCCAGCACACGTGGGTGTGTGAAGATGGCAACCCAGCACTGGCCGTTGGCGGTAGTGGCGATGTACTCACTGGTATTATTGGGGCATTACTTGCTCAAGGTTTAACTATTGATGAAGCAGCACGCTATGGCGTAACACTGCACGCTAAAGCTGGTGATATCGCAAGTGAGCGAGACGGGCAAAGAGGAATGCTACCCAGTGATTTATTCGCAATTGTAAGAGAGTTAGTTAATAAAGTGACGTGAGTTAAAGCGTCACTTTACATAACTAATTATTAGGCTGCAGTAAATCCCATTTTGTACCATAGAGGTCTTCAAAAACCACTACGGTGCCATAGGGTTCTACTCTAGGCTCTTCGTTAAATGTAACGCCTTTAGAAAGCATTAAATTATAATCTCGCCAGAAATCATTAGTATGCAAAAATAAAAACACGCGACCACCCGTTTGATTACCAATAGCGCTCATTTGTTCGGGTGTTGTGGCTTTAGCAAACAGTAGATTAGTCCTGCTCGAATTAGCCCTGTTTGAATTTGGAGGTGAAATTAACACCCAACGTTTACCATCTCCTAAGTTAGTATCCTCGACTAATTCAAAATTTAGCTTTTGAGTATAAAACTCAATGGCATCGTCGTAGTCCTTAACAACTAATGCAATGCTGCCGATATGCTGTTGAACGTTAGTCATATTTGGTTTACTCCGTACTATTAAATAAATGTGCTTTTTATCATATTTAGCAAACGATCAAGTAGGGTATATGCCCGCAGTATGTAATATGAATTAACTTACGAGTTCGTCTTCATCATCGGGTGGATCACCTGAGTCTTCTTTGCGTTTTTTTTGTTCTTGTTTTGCTTTTTGTACATTTTCGTATGTAGGCGGTGGGATAGGAATAATAGAAATAAGCGGAAAGAATGCTAAAAATAAATAAGCCCCTTAGACATACTTTTACCCCACGTGACCATTTTGAGCATAGCCCAAACTACGAATGAAAATAACCCAGTTACAAGGGCAACAAAAACAAAGAAGATGAATATTGTGTTATTACTTAATAAATCCATTTAATATAAATCTTAGTTATACGTAACTTAGGTATGGGTATAAATTAAACAATATCAATGATTTTTATACTAAAAAGCAAAAAACCAGCCGAAGCTGGTTTTTTATATAAGGGAGGTGCTTAAACGGTGATGTTTATCACATCATTCCGCCCATACCACCCATTCCGCCCATATCAGGTGCACCAGCAGATTCGTCTTTAGGGATTTCAGCTACCATTGCTTCAGTAGTGATCATTAGACCCGCAATAGACCCTGCAAACTGTAGCGCAGAGCGTGTTACTTTAGTTGGATCTAGGATACCCATTTCAATCATGTCGTTGTATTCGCCAGTTGCTGCGTTGTAACCGTAGTTACCATCGCCGCCTTTAACTGCGTTAATTACAACTGATGCTTCGTCGCCTGCGTTAGTTACGATTTGACGAAGTGGTGCTTCCATCGCACGAAGTGCAACTTTAATACCGTGGTTTTGATCTTCGTTGTCGCCAACTAAATCAACTAGCTTGCTAGCAGCACGTACAAGTGCAACACCGCCGCCAGGTACTACGCCTTCTTCAACCGCTGCACGAGTTGCATTTAATGCATCTTCAACGCGGTCTTTTTTCTCTTTCATTTCGATTTCAGTAGCAGCACCTACTTTGATAACTGCAACACCGCCAGCTAGTTTAGCCATGCGCTCTTGAAGTTTTTCTTTATCGTAGTCAGATGTAGCTTCTTCAATTTGTGCTTTAATTTGAGAAACACGACCAGTAATACCCGCTTCTTCGCCAGCACCATCAATGATAGTTGTATCATCTTTAGTGATAATTACGCGTTTAGCTGTACCTAGGTCTTCAACTGTTGCTTTTTCAAGCTCTAAGCCGATTTCTTCAGAAATAACAGTACCGCCAGTTAATACAGCAATATCTTGTAGCATTGCTTTACGACGATCGCCAAAGCCAGGTGCTTTAACAGCTGATACTTTAACAATACCGCGCATGTTATTAACTACTAATGTAGCTAGTGCTTCGCCTTCAAGGTCTTCTGCAATGATTAGTAGTGGTTTACTTGCTTTAGCAACCGCTTCTAATGTTGGTAATAATTCACGGATGTTAGATATTTTTTTATCTACAAGTAGAATAAATGGGTTATCTAGTTCAACAGTGCCTTTTTCTGGGCTGTTGATAAAGTAAGGAGATAAGTAACCACGGTCAAACTGCATGCCTTCAACAACATCTAGTTCGTTTTCAAGTGATTGACCTTCTTCTACAGTAATAACACCACTGTTGCGGCCTACTTTTTCCATTGCTTGAGCAATGATATTACCAATCTCTTGATCAGAGTTAGCTGAAATAGTACCTACTTGTGCAATTGCTTTAGTATCAGAACAAGGAACAGATAACGCTTTAAGCTCTGCAACAGCAGCAATAACTGCTTTGTCGATGCCGCGCTTAAGATCCATTGGATTCATGCCTGCTGCAACAGCTTTAAGGCCTTCATTAACAATAGACTGTGCAAGTACTGTAGCGGTAGTTGTACCATCGCCGGCTGCATCATTTGCTTTAGATGCAACTTCTTTAACCATTTGTGCGCCCATGTTTTCAAACTTGTCTTCAAGTTCGATTTCTTTTGCTACAGATACACCATCTTTAGTGATAACTGGAGAGCCAAATGATTTATCTAGTACAACGTTACGGCCTTTAGGACCTAATGTAACTTTTACTGCGTTTGCCAGGATGTTTACGCCAGTTAGCATTTTAGCGCGTGCGTCACCTGCAAAAAGTACTTCTTTTGCTGCCATGTTTTAAATTCCTCTAAATTCTTAAATGTTTATAAACGAAAAGTAGGTTTAGCCTACAATGCCTAAAATATTATCTTCACGCATGATCAGGTACTCTTGACCTTCGATCTTTTCAACTTTTTCAACATATGAGCCAAATAACACAGTGTCACCGGCTTTAACTTCTAACGCTCTCACGTCACCGTTATCTAAAACGCGACCATTACCTACGGCTACAACTTCTCCGCGAGTTGATTTTTCAGCTGCAGAGCCAGTTAATACAATACCGCCAGCAGATTTTGTTTCTTCTTCTAGACGTTTAACGATTACGCGATCTTGTAAAGGACGAATGTTCATGTTTTTTAGTTCTCCTAACAGTTTCTGAACAGTACAGAAAAAAGCTTTTCTAATTTGCATTCATTAATGGGGGTAGAGTGTGAAATTCCAAGAGAAAAAATGATAAATTTTTAATCTTTTCGCTCATATTCGCCATCAATAGTCGTTGGTCGTTCCATTTGCCCTTGCTCTCGTTCAGCATGTTGCTGCCCAGCAAACGGCGATGGCCCTTGTTGCCTACCTGCGCTCATTCTAACAGTTGCTTGGCTAGCAAGGCCTGCGGCCAGTTTGTTACGAATTGCAGGCGTTAATAATAGTAACCCAAACACGTCGGTCATAATGCCAGGGGTAAGTAATAATACCCCTGCAATTACAACGCATATTCCGGTAAATAATTCTTTGGCTGGCATTTGCCCTTGCGCCATTTGCGCTTGTACGTTTTGCAGCGCACCCATACCTTGTGTTTTAACCATTTTGGCACCTAAAATCGCGGTAATAACAACAAGTGCAATTGTTGCAAATCCGCCAATCACATCGCTTACTTGAATCAGCAAAGCGATTTCGATAATAGGGATGATGATAAACAACACAAATAAAAATCTAAACATAGCGCTCTCTAAATAATGACACTCAAAAGAGTTGATGAAATATAAATGAGGGTGACTAGGTCTCTTTTCAAGGTTAGGGCATAGGTATAGTCATTTTACTGATATTTAAGCGTCTACACATTGTATCGGCTATCAGATACTATGAAGCTAGACACTGTCCAATAAGAATAGGTTCATAATGACTACGCATTTTAAAATGATTTTTACGACTTGCAAAGACGAAGCAGAAGCACGCAGCCTAGCAAGGGCGTTGGTAGAAAAAAAGCTAGCAGCTTGTGTAAATATTTTACCTAACATGGGCTCTATTTATATGTGGGAGGGCGAAGTAGCAGAAGCAACTGAAGCCAAGCTACTTATAAAAACAAAAGCAGATAAAATGAACGATGTGTTTTTAACAATAAAAGAGCTACATAGCTACGAAGTGCCGGAGATTCAGGTTGTAGAAGTTTCAACCGGTAATTTGGCGTATTTTAATTGGATGGACGAGGTACTGAATTAATGCGTTTTTTCTTTTTATTGTTGGTTACATTATTAACTGTACCCGTAAAGGCTGCGACTAATAATGTGCTTGGTGATCTACTTGGGCCTCCGCAACAGACTTTTTTACCTGTAGACCAAGCGTTTGTTTTTGATTTTGACCAGCAAGGCAGTACCTTGTTTGTAGGTTGGGATATAGCGCCAGACTATTATTTATATAAAAAGAAAATAGAAATTATCGCCAAAGGTGCAAACATTCAAGTAGGCGACTCTGGCCGTGGCGAAATTATTGAAGATGAATTTTTTGGTAAAACAGAGGTTTTTTTTAATTCCGCGAGTGTTATTAGTAAGCTAAGTAATATAACCGAAGGCGCCGTGGTTAAAGTTCGTTACCAAGGCTGTGCAAAAGCAGGGCTTTGCTATCCACCAGAAGTAATTAGCATCCCACTTAGTGTTATTAGTGGCGCACAGGTTAAAAATGTAGATCAAAATAGCGCCACTGATGAAGCGGCAACTGCGCAAAGTACATTTGCAGCACTCAACGAGCCAACTACTGAACCTACAACAAATTCGGATGATACCGAAAAAGAGCTCACTTTTACTGAGCAATTAGCAAGTCAGGGCTTAATAACTAATTTACTCATATTTTTTGTTGTTGGTGTAGGCCTTGCTTTTACGCCCTGCGTATTCCCTATGTTTCCTATTTTGTCGAGCTTAATTGCGGGTCAGCAAAACCTTTCAACTAAAAAAGCGTTTGCGTTGTCGTTTGTATATATACAAGGTATGGCAGTTACCTATGCAGCGCTTGGTTTAGTTGTTGCGGCGCTTGGTGGGCAAGTTCAGGGGTATTTACAGCATCCATTTGTACTAGTTAGCTTTAGTTTACTATTTGTATTATTGGCTATGTCGATGTTTGGTTGGTACGAAATAAAACTGCCAAGCAGTATGATGAGCAAGCTAACCCAAGTAAGTAACAATCAAAAAGGCGGCAACTACGTTGGCGTATTTTTAATGGGCGTACTGTCGGGGCTAATTGCATCACCGTGTACTACAGCGCCACTGTCGGCGGCGCTCTTATTTGTTGCGCAAAGTGGTGATTACTTAGTAGGTGGTTTAACACTATACGTGCTTAGTTTAGGTATGGGGTTACCACTTTTATTACTTGGTACATCTGGCGGTAAATTGCTGCCTAAAGCAGGTGGTTGGATGGAGCAAGTTAAAACCTTGTTTGGTTTTGTGATGCTCGTTGTGCCGCTTATATTACTTGAGCGACTAGTGAGCGCCGACATTATATTATTAATGGCCGGTGTGCTTGCATTAGCAACGGCACTTTACCTACATCACTGGCAAAGTAGCCAAACACAAAGCAAGTTAAAAACTGCATTGTGGTTTGTTGCAACGCTATTAGTTATGACAGGGTTTACGTTAACTAAAAACTACTTTTGGTCAGTACAAGCTGTGCAAGTAAACTCACAAAGTAATGAGTTTAAAAAGGTGGCGGATTTAGCTGAGCTAAAAGAGGCCGTAGCGCAAGCGAGTAATGAAGGTCGAATGGTTATGGTCGACTTATATGCTGACTGGTGTGTGGCGTGTAAAGAGTTTGAGCATTACACGTTTCCAGATGCCAAAGTGCAAAGTGAATTTAGCCATTATCAGCTAATTCAAGTTGATTTAACTAACAGTGACAATAAAACAATTGAGTTAATGGAAGAGTACACCGTGTTTGGTTTACCTAGTATTTTGTTTTTTAACAGCCAAGGTAAAGAGCTAACTACACAACGTGTAACCGGCTTTTTAAACGCAGAAGATTTTGCTAAACACCTTGCTACAGTGCGCGCCAGCGCACAATAATAGTGCAATAGAGCCACTTGGATATACCAAGTGGCTTACGACTCCCTCCTAGTTATTCGTTCCCAAAATAGAGATTGGACCAGTATTTTGCTGCTATTTACATCGAAATCACTATAATAGTTGGTTAACGTGAGAATTTGTTGCTACATTACTTTTTTCTGCTTACTTAAAAGCGAAAAACTACTTAGCAACCGCTTAACTCATTACTTATAGGATATATCGCGTATTATGGCTGCAAAATTTAACCTTTTAGTTATAAATGGTCCAAATTTGAACATGCTTGGCAAACGTGAACCGGATAAATACGGTTTTCAAACGCTAAGTGAAATTATGAGCGAACTAACCAGTGCCGCTGATAGTCTAGATGTTGAGTTAGCACATTTTCAAAGTAATAGTGAGCAAGCCCTCATTGAGCGAATACACAGTGCTTGGCAAGCGGTTGATTACATAATAATTAACCCTGCTGCATTTACGCATACAAGCGTTGCATTACGTGATGCATTGCTAAGTGTTGATATTCCGTTTTTTGAAGTGCACTTAAGTAATGTGCACGCACGTGAAGCCTTTCGTCATCATTCGTATTTTTCTGATGTGGCACAAGGCGTGATATGTGGATTAGGTGCAATGGGTTACCACGCAGCATTAAATGCAGCTGTGAGCCGGTTGAAAAACTCGATTTAATTTTAAATTAACACACAAACAAACAGGCGGGTCGTGTAATGGATATTCGCAAGATAAAGAAGCTTATCGAATTAGTAGAAGAATCAGGTATTGCTGAGCTAGAAATCACTGAAGGTGAAGAATCAGTACGTATTAACCGTAACAACATGAGCGCAGGCCCTGGTTACCCGCAATTTGCTCCA
This sequence comes from Pseudoalteromonas sp. Z1A2, assembly GCF_011378755.1. NCBI lineage: Bacteria > Pseudomonadati > Pseudomonadota > Gammaproteobacteria > Alteromonadales > Pseudoalteromonadaceae > Pseudoalteromonas > Pseudoalteromonas sp. Z1A2. The sequence continues at coordinate 94,553 of NZ_WTKX01000007.1, forward strand.
CAGCAATATGCACCAGCGCCAGCAGCCCCTGCTCCAGTTGCAGCAGCTCCTGTAGCAGTTGAAGCAGCAGCTCCAGCAGAACCTACTGGCCATCAAGTTAAATCACCAATGGTTGGATCTTTCTATGCAGCAGCGTCTCCTGAAGCTCCAGCGTATGTAGAAGTTGGTCAGCAAGTTAAAGTTGGCGATACGCTTTGTATTATCGAAGCTATGAAAATGATGAACCAAATTGAGTCAGATAAAGCCGGTACAGTAAGAGCTATCTTAGCTGAAAATGGCGAGCCAATAGAATTTGATCAACCTCTATTCATCATTGAATAATAGCGTAACCTAAAAGGCCAACTCTAATGTTAGATAAAGTAGTCATTGCAAACCGAGGTGAAATTGCACTTCGTATATTGCGCGCCTGCAAAGAGCTTGGGATCAAAACGGTTGCTGTGCATTCAACGGCGGATCGCGATCTTAAGCATGTATTGCTTGCAGATGAAACCATCTGTATTGGTAGACCATCAGCAACTGAAAGTTATTTAGATATCCCGCGCATTATTGCTGCGGCTGAAATAACTGACGCTGTAGCGATTCATCCAGGTTACGGTTTCCTTGCAGAAAACGCTGATTTTGCCGACCAAGTTGAGCAAAGTGGTTTTGTATTTATTGGTCCAAAAGGTGACACTATTCGCCTTATGGGTGATAAAGTTTCTGCTATTTCAGCAATGCGTAAAGCAGGCGTTCCATGTGTACCAGGGTCTGATGGTCCGGTATCAGATGATAAAGAACGTAACATGCAAATCGCTAAACGAATCGGTTACCCGGTAATCATCAAAGCCGCTGGTGGCGGTGGTGGTCGTGGTATGCGTGTTGTTCGTAGCGAATCTGAACTTATTGATTCAATTGCATTAACACAGCAAGAAGCTAAGCAGTTCTTTGGTAATAGCATGGTTTACATGGAGAAATTCCTTGAAAACCCACGCCATATCGAAGTTCAAGTATTAGCAGATGGCCAAGGTAATGCAGTACATTTAGGTGAACGTGATTGTTCTATGCAACGTCGTCACCAAAAAGTAGTTGAAGAAGCACCAGCGCCAGGTATTACTGCAGAAACACGTAAATTTATTGGTGAACGCTGTACACGTGCATGTATCGAAATCGGTTACCGCGGTGCAGGCACGTTTGAGTTTTTATACGAAAACGGCGAGTTTTACTTCATCGAAATGAATACACGTATTCAGGTTGAACACCCTGTAACTGAAATGGTTACTGGTATTGATTTAATCAAAGAGCAGTTAAAAATTGCTGCGGGTCAACCATTATCATTCACGCAAGACGACGTTGTTATTCGTGGTCATGCTATTGAGTGTCGTATTAATGCTGAAGACCCTGAAACGTTTATCCCTTCACCGGGTAAAATTACACGTTTCCATCCTGCTGGTGGCTTAGGTATTCGTTGGGACAGCCATATTTACGCTGACTATACGGTTCCACCACATTACGATTCAATGATTGGTAAGTTAATCACTTACGGTGAAAACCGTGACGTAGCTATTGCCCGCGCGCGCAATGCACTTAACGAGCTAGTAATTGACGGAATTAAAACTAATACTCCTTTGCATAAGAGAATTCTTGCAGATGAAAACTTCCAAAATGGTGGTACTAACATCCACTATCTTGAGAAGAAATTAGGATTGTAATTCTAGCTTGTAAAAAGGCGTTTTATCTTAGTTAATAACCCGAGTTATTAAGCTGATTTAAATAATTGAAAATCCGATATCAGGAGATTGATATCGGATTTTTTAATGCCTGTAATTTAAGTTTTATAGGCAATAAAAAAGTCCATAAAATATACTGAAAAGAGTAAATTCGATGGACTCAATATTTATATAATATGTTGAACTAACATTACACTAATTTAGATTCAATTAACTGTAGTGCTTCTTCTAAAATTGTTTCTACTGCTTTTTTAGCGCGCTCAGGATCGCGTGACTTTATAGTCTCTAAAATATCAGCGTGCTTAGCAACATCTGCGCCCGGTACACCTTTAATGTGGTTTGTATAACGAATACTTACTCTAAGAGCTGTACTAATAAACTCAGTTAACTGCACAAAAAAGCGATTGTTACTGGCCACTAATATGCTGGTATGAAAAGCAATGTCGGCTTCTAATGGGTCGTCTAAGCCTTCGTCTGCTTCAGCCATACGGGCTAAGGCACTATCTATATCAGCGAGTTGTTCAGCAGTTGCATTTAGTGCTGCAAGAGCGGCCGCTTGTGGTTCAAGGGCTACGCGTACTTGAGTAAACTCTTTTAATAACGACAGTGATGGCTTACTGCTTAAAATCCAACGTAGTACGTCGGTATCAAACATGTTCCAGCTACTTTCAGGTAATACACGAATACCTTGCTTAGGACGCGATGAAATTAACCCTTTAGCAGAGAGCATTTTTACCGCTTCGCGGGTAGCGCTGCGACTTACATCATACTTTATACATAAATCGGCTTCAGAAGGCAGGCCTTCGCTTACAGGGTAAACACCACGCACAATAGCAAAACCCAAATCGTGGGTTAATTGTTGTGTTAAATTTTGACGGGGTTGGCTTTTCATTGCGCAGGATTCCGAGTTGATATATTGCTTTATTATATATCATATATCATATTAATGTACTTAAGGATATGATATAAACTTTTAATTAGTTAAATATTTTAGCACAGCAATAACAACTTAGTTTGGCTCTTTATACTGTAAATGTAAGTTTATAAAGGGTTTAATTAAAATTGAAAATGCGCTGTATGGAGAGTTGAATTTGAACACCCTAGCTCAATATCATAGTCTTTCTGGTAAAGTTATTTTTATTACAGGCGGTGCATCAGGCATTGGTAAAGCAATGGTTAAATCCTTTGTAAACCAAAATGCAAAAGTAGCATTTATAGATATTGATGATAAGGCTGCGCAATCGCTTATTCGTGATTTACCCAATGCAAAACTATGGTATAGGCAAGTTGATGTAACTGACTCTCATGCACTTCAGCAATCACTTGTGGATGCATGCGCCGCTTTTGGTGCCATTAATGTACTAGTTAATAATGTAGCGAACGATCGCCGTCAAGCAAGCGAAGACGTTACAGTGCAAGACTGGGATCAGTGCTTACAAATAAACTTAAACCCTGCATTTTTTGCCTCTCAAGTTGCTATGTCTTTTATGAAGGGCGATGGAGCGGGCAGTATCATTAACTTTAGTTCTATTAACGCTATTATGGGGCAACCTCAAATGGCAGGCTATGTAACCGCAAAAGCAGGCCTAATAGGTATGACTAAGGCACTGGCTCGCGATTACGGCGAGTTTGGTATTCGCGTTAACGCTATTTTACCAGGGTGGGTGGCTACCGACCGTCAACTAGCAAGCTGGTTTACCGAAGAAGAGCAAGTTAAGTGGATGGAAGCCATGGCGCTTAAAAAATTAGTAACTCCTGAAGATGTTGCCAATTTGGCACTCTTTTTAGCCGCCGATGAAAGCAGTATGATCACAGGGCAAAGTATTAAAATTGACGGTGGGAGGCTTTAAAGCTTGGCTACTTCATCTCTTTTTATTGCTGTTGACTGGGGCACGAGCCATTTACGCGCTTATTTGTGCGAAGTACAAGCGCAATCAACACTTAAACTATTAGCACAACGTGATGGCCCTGGCGTTGTTAAGGCAAATCAAAATTTTGAGCAAACCCTAATCGACACCATTGCAGTGTGGAAGCAAGAATATGGCAGCTTACCTATATATATTGCTGGGCAAATTACCTCAAGCATCGGCTGGCACGAAACACCTTATTTAGAATGCCCAATTAATCCCGAAGGGTTACTTAATGCTGCGGTTAGCTTTGATTGCGATGGACATATTATTAAAGCGTTACCTGGCACAAAGTGTACGCTGCAAAATGGCTTGTTTGATGTAATGCGCGGTGAAGAGCTGCAAATTTTAGGGTTTTTAAAGCAAAACCCAGAGTATCAACAAGGTAAAATATTACTCTGTTTGCCTGGCACACATACCAAATGGGTGCTTATAAACAATGGCGAAATCATTTGCTTTAAAACAGCCATGACCGGTGAGTTATATGATTTGTTATGTCATCAAAGTGTTTTAATTCCTAACGACTGTGCAGAAGGTGAGTTTGACTTTAAAGCATTTGAGCAAGGCTGTGAGCTAACTTTAGGTAGTGATAGCGGTAACTTGGCACATGGTATTTTTAGTGTGCGTACCCGCCAGCTTTCAAAGGAGTTAACGCCAGTACAAGCTAAAGCCTATTTGTCGGGTGTATTAATTGGCAGCGATGTACGAGCAGCTCGCCACGCTAGTGAATGGCAATTATTAAGTGATACACAAGTTGTGGTGATTGGCACAAAGCAGCTGAATAAGTGTTTTACTACGGCGCTTAACCAAATAGGTGTGAAGTGTGTTGAATTTGATATTAAAACAGCGACGCTTAGTGGCTTTAATTATTTATTTAATTTAGAGTCAAAAAAATAAACCCCTTTATAACGGTTAAATTATAAAGGGGTTAACAGGAAGCTATTATAACTTGATAGTTAAGCGCTTTTAGCTGCTTGGTTATGCTCAATATAATCATTAAGCGCAGCAACTTGCGCCTCATTAAAACGTAGTCCTAATTTACTGCGGCGCCATAAAATATTGTATGCGTTTTCTGCCCACTCTTCATTTAGCAAGTAATCTACTTCTGCTGCAAATAAACCATGGCCAAAATCCTGGCCTAAATCACTCAGCCCAGTTGCACTACCTAAAATATGTTTAGCACGAGTACCATAAGTGCGTACAAAGCGTTTAAGTGTTATTTCAGGTAGCCATTCGTATTTTGCTTTTAGCTCTGATTTAAGTGCTTCTACAGAGCTAAAATCACCACCAGGGAGCGGACTATGTTTGGTCCACGCATTGCTCATTTGCGGATAAAAATCTTCAAGCTTATTAACCGCAGCTTCGGCAAGTTTGCGATAAGTTGTAATTTTTCCGCCAAACACACTCAGTAGAGGTGTTTGCTTAGCATCACTCGAAAGCTCTAATTTATAATCGCGAGTAACGGCTTGTGCATTAACTGATTCGTCATCAAGTAATGGGCGTACACCAGAAAAGGTATGTACTATGTCTTCGCGTTTAATCGGTTGTTTAAAGTAGGTATTAGTAATATCAATTAAGTAATCAATTTCTTCATCACTAATTTTAACGTCTTGTGCTTCACCTTTGTGTTCTACATCGGTTGTGCCAATAAGTGAGAAGTCATCTTCAAACGGAATAACAAACACAATACGCTGATCTTTATTTTGTAAAATATAAGCTTGTTTTTCATCGTGAATACGAGGCACTACAATGTGGCTACCTTTTACAAGGCGAATATTTTGTGGTGATTTTTCTGTTAGTGCTTCGTCAAATAATTTAGCAACCCAAGGACCCGCAGCATTAACAATCCCTTTGGCAGAAATGGTGTATTTAGCTTTACTCTTTTGTTGCTCAAGGGTTACCTGCCATTTACCTTGCTCACGTTTAGCATGTACACACTTAGTTTGCGTGGTAATAACAGCACCTTTTTGCTGCGCTGCTAGGGCGTTTAAAACGACTAGGCGAGAGTCATCAACCCAGCCATCTGAGTATTCAAAACCTTTAGTAATAGAGGGTTCTAAAACGCTATTTTCACCAAATTTAATGCTTCGAGAACCCGCTAGTGTTTCGCGTTTTGCTAGGTTGTCATACATAAACAAGCCAATACGAATCATCCACGCAGGGCGGAGGTGTTTTTGATGCGGCAATCTAAAGGTTAGCGGCCACATAATATGAGGTGCGTTTTTAAGTAGCACTTCACGCTCTGCTAGCGCTTCTTTTACTAATCTAAATTCGTAATGCTCAAGGTAGCGCAGACCGCCGTGGATCAGCTTAGAACTGTTTGAAGATGTTGCACAGGCAAGGTCTGATTGTTCGCACAATAGAACTTTTAACCCTCTGCCAGCTGCATCAGCTGCTATTCCAGTGCCGTTTACACCGCCACCGATGACTAGTAAGTCATATTCGTTATCTGCTAATTCCACCGAGCTAACCTTTTTATTTGTAATATAAATAAGATATAAACATCATAAAGCTGCTGTTTTCATTTGACAATAGAAAACCCAGTTTTTTATTCGTTAATTTTGACGCCAATCCATTTTCAATTTAAAGCAGTAAAACATGCCTTTTAAATCTAGCATGTAGCTAAGTTAAAAAAGCAAAGTGGCTAAAGTACTGGCCTTAACCACTTAGTATTTACTGCGGGCAGTTTTTATTCGTTAAGCACACTTGAGCTACGCAGTGCTGCCATTTTGCGTATAGATCGTTACGCTCGTCGGCACTCATGGTGGGCTCAAAGCGACGGTCGCATGTCCACATTTTAGATAACTGTTCAGTTGACTCGTACACACCTGCTTGCAAGCCTGCTAAATAAGCGACCCCTAAAGAGGTGGTTTCGGTCACTGTTGGTCGCTCAACTGTTGCACCTAAAATATTTGATAAAAAGGTCATAACCCAATTATTTTTTACCATACCGCCATCTACACGAAGCACACTTGGGCGAAGGCCATCACGCTCCATCGCTTTTTGTAAATCTTTGGTCTGGTAGCCAACTGATTGCAGCGCTGCAGCAACAATAGTGCTAATACCAGAGTCGCGTGTTAGCCCTAAAATAGCGCCACGTGCATTAGGGTCCCAATAAGGAGCGCCTAAACCAGTAAACGAAGGCACTAAAAATACACCATGATCGAGCGGTACATCTTTAACCATCGACTCACTTTCGCCAGCATGGCTAAGTAGTTTTAAGCCTTCAACAATCCACTGCATAGTTGCGCCAGCCATAAATATACTGCCTTCAATGGCGTAAGTTGGCTTGCCGTTTAATCTATAAGCAACAGTGGTCAGTAAGCGGTTTTCTGAGGTCAGTGCTTTTTCGCCAGTGTTAAGCATTAAAAAACAGCCAGTACCGTAAGTACTTTTAGCCATGCCTTGTTCAAAACATGCGTGTCCTACAAGCGCAGCTTGTTGATCGCCTGCAATACCACAAACACGAATTGGCGCGCCAAAAATGTCAGCGCTGGTTGAACCAAACTCGTCAGCTGAATCCATTACTTCTGGCAGCATAGATTCTGGAATATCGAATAACTCTAAAAGCTCTTGATCCCACTGCTGGGTATGAATATTAAATAACATGGTGCGCGATGCATTGGTTGCATCGGTTCGGTGCTCTTTACCGCCAGTTAGCTGCCAAAGTAGGTAAGTGTCAACCGTACCGAAGGCGAGTTCGCCTGCAAGGGCTTGTTCGCGTGCGCCTTCAACGTTATCTAAAATCCAACGAACTTTAGTGGCCGAAAAATAAGGGTCGAGTAATAAGCCTGTTTTATCGCTTATTGTTTGGCAAAGCTCATCAGTTGTTAGGCTTTCGCAATAGTCACTGGTGCGACGGTCTTGCCATACAATAGCGTTATAAATTGTTTTGCCTGTTTTTTTGTTCCATACCAAAGTGGTTTCGCGCTGATTGGTGATACCAATGGCAATAATTTCTTCAGGCTTTACATCGTTTTTAGTTAACACTTCGCGACTAGTGCTAAGCACTGTTTGCCAAATATCGTTAGGGTCGTGTTCTACCCAACCATTTTGTGGAAAATGCTGCGAAAATTCTTGTTGTGCTGTACCAAAAACGTCTGCATCTTTTGTAAACAAGATGGCCCGAGAGCTTGTGGTTCCTTGATCAATTGAGAGTATGTATTTGGACATGATATTTGTGTTATTTATCTTATCTTATATATGACTAGATTGCCTTTAACCGAAGTTAATGGCAATGGTTTTTTCTTAAAATAGCAGATTAAAAAATAAACACGCCAATATTTGCTGGTAACTCTTTTATATAAAAGGCGTTTTATTTTTGCATTATTTTAAGGGCGTATGCGGCTATTGATTAAAACAACCGCTTAAAGCTTATTATTACTTGGTGTGAGGTTTAGCTTGTTGCCAATCCATACCGGTAGAAAAGCGATTATCAAACCCGCGCCACTGTGGCAGCGGCTTACCATCAACAACAGCTTGGTCGCCGTTTTGTGGTAAATCTAAGTATTTACACTCGCTGGCTATGCCTTTTACGTGGCAATCCATCATGGCAAGTACAAAGTGTTTGTTGGTCTCGTTTAGTGTGCGCATAGACCACGAAGGCTCATAGTAATGGCCTATATCTAGCTCACTGCTGCTTTGTGCAATAGCAGGGGCTGGGTGTGGTGCTATATTATGGCGTGCATTTTTGTAAGTAAGCATGTACTTATCTTTGCTGCCTGTTTGTTCATAAAGACTTTTAATGCCTTCATAGCCTGAAATGTCATCTAAGTCACCAGCTACATAAAGCGAAGGTACTTTAATATTTTCCATTGCTTTGGCATCAAATATAGCGTGCTGTCCGCCCCATGGTGCAAAGGCCACCATCGCTTTTATACGAGGGTCTATTTTTGGGTTTTGGTATTGTCCACCAGCGCAGCTGTTTAGTAATTGCTGTACTTTTTTAATTTGAGCTGGGTCTTTCATACCCGTAAACATAGCCGTAGTTTGCTCATTAAAAGCGTAACAACCACCTATCGTATTTACCGCGCCATAGCCACCCATTGAGTAACCAATTACACCTGCGCTTTTGTTATCTACCTGCTTGCTGGCAAAGTTGTTTTGCTCATTAAAGTAATTAATTACAAACTGCTGATCGCGTGAGCGATTTATAAGCGTGCTAAAAAAGCCAGAAAACGGTGCGTTTTCAAAATCAACATCGGCATTGGTTGAGTCAGTATGGTCAATAGCTACCACAATGTAACCGTGCGACGCTAAATGCTCGCCAAGGTAGTACATAATTGTACGGTAACCGGTATAACCGTGCGAAAGCACTATCACAGGGTAGTGCTCTTTATTATTAATGGCGACATCACGCATTGCATCGGCTTGCAAAGTAAACTCTTTACCTGAGCGAGTTTCATCTGTGTAGCTGCTAAGTGGCGCTTTTGCTGTATTTGCAGCCGGATACCACACCTCTACTTTTAAAGGACGATCTTTTTGACCTTGTGTAGCGGGGTCAAATTGCGCAGGGTTAACTAAATCAAGTGTTTGCACACCTACATTGTAGCTACCTTTAGCTGCAAGCTCTGGCAGTACTTCGCTAGTGATTGGCGGGTATAGCTGCTCTGGTTTATTAGATTCAGCAACAGCTACACTGGCAGATAAACTGCACGTTGCAAGTAATATGGCTTTTGAAAGCGCCTTGAGTGTGTGTGTCATTGTGTGTCCTTGTTGTGTATTTTTATTTTTTAATTTGTCAGTTCAGCCGACTCGACGACATTGCTATATTGCAGCAGCCACTGTGCTCGCAAGGTATCCATTATGTTCATAACTCGTAAGCTAGTACTGAGGGGCAACACGCTGCTTTGGGTTTGTTTTTGTAATATACACTGCGTTACATGTGCAATTTCAAACTTAAAGTTTTCATCGTCACTAAAGTTGTATTCAAAGTACTGAGGGTCTTGGTCTTTTATGTGTAGCTTTAGCGTTTGTGCACCTACAAACTGAGGTATTCGAATATAGCCAAGCTCACCATTAATACATGCTTCTGTTGGGCCATTTTGCTGCAGTGCGCTGGCAAGAGATGCAAATTGCCCGTTACCGTAATCAACTATAGCAGTGCTTCGCTCATCAACGCCGGTTGTGCTTTTATGTACAAAGGATTTGATGTGTTCAGGGGTTTTATTAAATACCACATCAGCAATCGAAATAGGATAAATACCTAAATCGAGCAGGGCGCCACCCGCTGTTACAGGGTTCATTAATCGGTGAGTGTCGGCAAAGCTGCCAGGTAAACTAAAGTTGGCATTAACACTGTGCACATTACCAATAACACCTTCACTTAGGAGCTGTTGTAATTTTACTATGGCTGGTAAAAACCGCATCCAAACGCCTTCCATTAAAAAGCAGTTTTGTTGCTTGGCAAGCTCAGTGAGACTTTGCAACTGCTTAGCATTAACGGTGATTGGTTTTTCGCTTAGCACGTGCTTATTGTGTTTTAAGCATTGGGCTATCGTTTTAAAGTGTTGATCGTGGGTATTGGCAATATAAATAGCATCTATATTTGGGCATTGCATAAGAGCTTGATAGCTTTCATAGCCTTGAATATTGTACGGTGTGGCAAATTCTTTAGCGCGCTGTATACTCGTTGATGCCGCGCCAATAAGCTGTGCATCACTGCAATGCGCAATGCTTGTAGCAAAGGTGTGAGCTATATTGCCACACCCAATAATTCCCCAATTAACCTTTGCCATGCTTATTCCTTAAGTTTATTTAAAAAGACGTAATTTGTAATCCTGAACCCGCTGAACATACGTAAATATCAGCATTTAAATTAAAGCGTTCAAAGTAATGCTTTTCTACCGCTGCTTTAATTAGTGGTACTTCCGCATCACGACATAAACATACAATTGCGCCACCAAAACCACCCCCTGTCATACGAACTGCGCCACGCTCGCCCATCGCTTCTTTACAAATTTCTACTAAGCCATCGGTTGCAGGTACGGTTACTTCAAAGTCGTGTTTAAGTGATTGATGCGATGCAGCCATTAGCGTACGAAGTGCATCCATATCGTTATTTTGTAGTGCAGTAGTTGCTGCAATTACACGGTCGTTTTCGCTAATTACGTGGTGTGCACGTTTATATTCGTTTTCGCTTAATGTCGCTTTTACTGCTTGCAGGGCAGTCATGGTTGCTTGGCGAAGTGTTTCTACACCCATTTTTACAGCAGCTTGTTCGCAGTCAATACGGCGCTGGTTGTATTCGCTATCAACTAATTTACGCGGGTAGTTAGAGTTAACAATAACAATATTTAAATCATCAGGAACTTTAACTGATTTAGTTGCTAGGTTTTCACAATCAATTAATAGCGCATGCCCGTTTTCGCCTTTGGCTGAAATAAGCTGATCCATAATGCCGCATTGGCAATGCATAAAGTCGTTTTCGGCTTCTTGACCAAATAGCGCAATTTGCTCTGGCGGTAAACCAAGCTGTGCAATATGGTTAAACATACCGCCTACAGCAACTTCTAGTGCGGCCGATGACGACAAGCCACTACCTTGCGGTAAGTTACTGTCAATTAGTAGGTCGGCACCACGCAGAGTGTAACCCGCTCTTTTAAGAACGTAAGTAACAGCACGAATGTAGTTACCCCATTGCGATTGGCCTTCAGTGATTTCTTCATCAACACTAAAGCTGTCTTTTTCGCCTGGGTAATTTAAAGAATGCACAGTAATAATATTGTCGTCGCGCTCTTTAAACATTACTTGGGTACGAAACTCTAACGAACACGGTAAAACAAAACCGTCGTTGTAGTCGGTAAATTCGCCAATGAGGTTTACACGCCCCGGTGCTGCTGCAATACCTTGAGCAGGCGCGCCATACAGTGACAAAAATTGTTGTTGGAATTCGTTAAGCTTCATCTGTGTGTCCTGCTGTATCTTTATAGTGTGTTGTACTGGCTGCTTTTAAAATAGAAGCAGCGGTTTCTGCGCTTAAATCGCGTTGGCTTTCGCCTAGCATTTCGTAGCCTACCATGTGTTTTTTAACAGTAGCAGAGCGAAGTAGCGGCGGATAAAAATGGGCATGCAAACGCCAATGTTGCTCATCAGAGCCTCTATTAGCCGGTGCATTGTGCCAACCCATTGAGTATGGGAAGCTGCAATTAAATACGTTGTCGTACTTAGTGGTTAATACTTTAAGTGCCTGGGCCAAAGAGTCGGTTTGCGCATCGTTTAGCTGGCTAAAGTTTTGAATGTTATCTTTAGTTACTAGCATTGTTTCAAACGGCCACGCTGCCCAAAATGGCACAACAACAAGCCAATGTTCGTTTTCAAATACAACACGTGTTTGATCTGCTTGCTCTTTTTGCGCGTAATCGGCAAGCATGGCTGTGCCATGCTTTTTATAATAGCTAAGCTGCTGGTTATCTTCTGCTTCTATTTCGGTTGATAAATGCGCATGTGCCCATACTTGGCCGTGAGGATGAGGTTGCGAGCAACCCATTATCTCGCCTTTATTTTCAAAAACTTGTACGCATTCGTACTGCTGTGCAAGCTCTGTGTAATTTTGTTTCCAGGTTTTTACTACTTCGTGCAATGCGTTTTGGCTAAGCTCTGGTAGTGTTTTATTATGCTCTGGCGAAAAACAAATTACGCGGCATTCGCCACTGGCTTCGTCGGCAATAAATAAATCGCTGTCTGATTCTAAGCTTTGTAATTGCTCGCTGGCATTAGGTGTGAGTGCACCAAAGTCATTTCTAAATACGTGTGTGTATTTATAATCTGGGTTACTGTCGCCATTTGCACGGGTATTACTTGGGCAAAGTGGGCAGCTTTCATCGTGTTTTGGTAATACGTTTTCGTTAACGGCTTCTGTTGCGCCTAACCATGGGCGGTTATTACGATGTGGTGAAACTAATACCCAACGACCCGTTAGCGGGTTTTTACGTCTGTGAGTACTTTCTAATAAAGCCATGTTAACTCTCCAACCCACTTGGGTAATTAGTTTGCCAGCGCCATGTGTCGTTTGTCATGTCGCTAAGTGTTAGTTCTGCGTGCCAGTTAAGTGTGTTTTGCGCTTTTGTGGCATCGGCGTAATTACAGGCAATATCGCCTGCTCGGCGCGGTGCACTTTTATAAGGAATATCTTTATTGGCTGATGCGCTAAATGCGTTGATCATATCAAGCACTGAATAGCCTTGCCCGGTGCCTAGGTTATAAGCATGAAAGGCGGTATCTGTTTTATGCTGCATAAAAGCGGCAACGTGGCCTTTAGCTAAATCTAAAACGTGAATATAGTCGCGTACGCCTGTGCCATCTTCGGTGTCATAGTCGTCACCAAAAATATTAACCACGTCGCGTTTACCTACCGCTGTTTGAGCAATAAATGGCATTAAGTTGTTAGGAATGCCATTAGGACTCTCACCTAATAAACCACTTGGGTGTGCACCTACAGGATTGAAGTAACGCAGCGCAATGCCCATAAATTTACTGTTGGCATTACATACGTCTTGCATGGCTTGTTCAACCATGACTTTAGTCCAACCATAAGGGTTAGTTGCGCGTATAGGGTGCTTTTCGTCAATAGGGAGGTAGTCGGGTTCGCCGTACACAGTAGCCGATGAGCTAAATATAATGTGGTTAACGTCTGCCTCTTGCATGCTTTGTAACATACTTAATGTGCCCGACACGTTATTTTGATAATAACGCAGCGGTTGCTCGGTAGATTCGCCAACGGCTTTTAAAGCTGCAAAGTGAAAAACAGCTTCGGCTTTAGTGTGTTTTAGAGCGAGCTTAAACTGTTGCTCGTCTTGTATGTCGCCCAAAATAAACTCAAACCGAGTACCCGTAATCTTTTCGAGTTGGTCAAGTACCCGCGCACTTGCATTAGACAAGTTATCATAAATAACAGGCGTAATACCTGCTTCATGCAATGCAATACATGTGTGGCTACCTATGTAACCCATGCCGCCAGTAACTAAAACTTTCATGTTATTTCTCGAAAAGTGTATTTATATGATAAATACTACTATTAAGGTGGTTTAAAAACAATAGTTATGATTGCTGAGTAATTCAAATAAAAGCATAAAAAATATTCAGCTTAAACACTCATCTGCCTTTTAAAGGAATACTTTTATATTAACTAACATAGGCTTAGCTTTATCAATTAATTCTATAAACTGATTCAACTATTGGCCTAATTATCAGCAGTAAGTCGGGGTGCTAATATAGCGAAAATAAAGTAAGGAGAGATCAACATGAACAAAACAATTTTACTTACCGGCGCAACCGATGGCATTGGGCTAGAAACTGCAAAGATGTTATTAGCACAAGGTCATACCGTATTATTACATGGCCGCAGCCAAGCAAAGCTCAATGCGCTACAAGTAGCTTTAACCGAGCAATACCCAAATGCAAGTACACATACTTATATTGCTGATTTAAGCGATATGAGCCAAGTTCAAACTTTGGCAAAAAATGTATTAGCCGATTTGGCCGAAAATAATAACCAGCTTGACGTACTTATTAATAATGCAGGCGTTTATCAATTAGTTGATGCTACAACAATTGACGGCCTTGATGCCCGCTTTGTTGTAAACACGATTGCGCCATATCTTCTTACAAAACTATTATTACCTGTCCTTGGTCATGATTCGCGAGTGGTTAATGTGTCATCAGCTGAGCAATCAAGCGTTAACTTAAATGCACTTATGGGTAACACTGAACTTTCTGATAGTGCGGCTTATACACAAAGTAAATTGGCTATTACTATGTGGTCGCGTCATTTAGGGCTTGAGCTTAAAGATACTGGACCATTAGTTGTATCGGTAAACCCTAAATCTTTACTGGGAAGCAAAATGGTAAAAGACGCTTACGGTATAGATGGTGGGGATTTAAAAATTGGCGCAGATATTTTTTGTCGCGCAGCGCTTAGTGATGAATTTAAAGATGCCGCAGGCCTGTATTTTGATAACGATACAGGACGCTTTGCTCCTCCTCATGTTGATGCACTTGATAATGCTAAAAATCAACAACTAGTAGATACGTTAGACAGTATTTTAGCACAGCTTAAATTAGGTAAAGCATAATGAAAAATCATGTTACCTGGACAGTACAAGGCCAAATTAAAGAAGGTAAATACGATGAGTTTTTACTGGTAATGGCACAATTAGTTACTTTGGCTAAAAGTGAAGCGGGCACTTTAATGTATGAGTGGACAGTAAGTGAAGACAAGCGCAATGTACATATTTACGAGCGTTACCAAGATGAAGATGCTGCTAAAGCGCATCTTGCTGGTTGGGGCGAAGGTGGCCCACTATTTTTAAGCGTAGTTGATATGGATAAAGTAACGGTATTTAGTCAATTATCAGAAGAGTTTGCACAAGCCTTTGCAGGCCCAAGCAGTGTATTTATGAAACCTGTGGGTGGCTTGGTAAAGTTTTAGAGAAAATACCCATTGTTGATCTAAAGAGCTCACCTCATCAGTGAGCTCTTTTTTAGTGGCATTACTGCTCTTGCTGCAAGCGCTCGTATAACCAATCTTTTAATTCTGTACGTTCGTGTTTTAATAGATGCATTTGTTCATCGCTTATGGGCGCATCTTTGAGCTCTAACACTCTAATCTCTTTATCTAGCTTGTCGTACTTATCTGCTTTTTTTGCAAATTCAGTATCGCTTTCATTTAACTCGGCAATGGTCTTTAAGTACTCTGGAAAGTCATTTGTTAATGAGTGGTCTTCGCCTAACATATTCGCTCCTTAGTAGGATATAAATGAGCTCACAAGTAAGTGAGTTGTATAAGTGAATTACTGCCTTTCATATAATACACTGGGGCTTACATAGATATAATTCAACCATCGAGCCGCTAATTTGATGTAGCACAAGCAATCTGTTTATTTTGCTCAGTAAGGTATTTCACCAAAGTATTTAATAGTGCGATCAATAAATGCACGTACTTTAGAGGTCAATAATTTATTGTTGGGGTATACAGCCTACGTAGGTGTATTAACTAATCGTAAAAAGCTTAGGGTTCGATATTATTGCTCAAGGTGCAAGGAATCTCTGGCTAGAGAAAATAAATTTAAATATCATCATGATTCAATACGTTAGTAAATCTCTTAACCAGAGTTCAAGTTAGTAAACCAATACCCGCTAAAGGCTTTTAAGCATTTTAGCTAAAAGAGTTAATTTTTAACGCTTTTTGCTAATTTATGTTGGTTAATTAATAGTGGTAGAATGCAGCGCTTAGTACCACTTGTGTAAAGTAGTGGTCAATAATTTATAAGGTCTGTTGTGTAATGCTGTTGATGATCGACAACTACGATTCGTTTACTTACAACTTAGTGCAATATTTTCAGCGTTTAGATCAAGACGTTTTAGTAAAACGTAATGATGAGCTAAGTATTGCACAAATAAAACAGTTAAACCCGCAGCACATCGTGTTATCGCCAGGGCCATGCACCCCTAACGAAGCGGGTATTTCACTAAATGTTGTTGAGCAACTAAAAGGGCAATATCCTATTTTAGGGATTTGCTTGGGGCATCAAACTATCGCACAAGCTTTAGGTGGAGATGTAATTCGTGCTAAAAAAGTAATGCACGGTAAAACATCACCCATAGTTCATACTAATAAAGGGGTGTTTAAAGGCTTAGCTAATCCGTTAACGGTATGTCGTTATCATTCTTTAGTGGTTAAAGCGCAAACTCTGCCTAAAGAGCTTGAAGTAACCGCATGGACTCAAACTGAGCAAGGCGAGTTTGACGAAATTATGGGGTTGTTACACAATGAACTTGCTATCGAAGGTGTGCAGTTTCATCCCGAAGCTATTTTAACTGCTCAAGGCTTAGAACTGCTTGATAACTTTTTAACTCGCTTCTAATGTTATAATACACATAGCATTTTATACTTTATTAATGGATGTCATGACTGAACTTGTAGCCCAGCAGCGTACTGCCAAAATACTAAGCCAACGAGCTCATGACTTATTGCTTGGGCATAGCTTTGCGCATCAGCAAATTGGTTTCATTCATACATTAGATATAGATTACGGCGAACCCATGAAGCAGCGTACCTTGCTTCAGGTTGAAGTGGCCGCACAGAATAAACGCCAGCAAAGCAGTACTGCACATCATAAGTACCGCGCTCAAGCCAGTGAGCAACTGCACAAAACAATTGAAACAGCTATATATAAGCAGCTCGAAGATATAGATGGCGTAATTCATAGCACCATAGGTATTGAAGATGGCATTGCCAATATACTCGATATATTAGCGGTAAAGTCAGCGTCGGTAGGGCGTTTAGAGCCATTGGTTAATGATATAAGCTGGTTGGGTAGGGAGTTAGTAACGCTCGTTAATTTACCTTACTATCGTAATCAACGTAGTAAAAACACGTCTGTAAAAGTAGATAAGCCATCGCTCGCCCTTCGTTATATTGGCCTTGATAACTTACAGCTAGTTATTCCTACATTTGCTGCCCGCCATTGGATGCCACATAGCACCGAACCATTTTCGTTATTAAAACGTCGGCTACGCGACAGCGCGATGGCAAACGCCATTGCTGCGCAAAAAATTGCACAAATTAATAATGTAAATGACGTACATGCATTTACCCTTGGTATGCTTTTAGATGTAGGGCGAATTGCATTAGTGCGCTTGTACTTAAAAACGTTTGAGCAAATATGGCAACGTAAAGTACAGCTAGCCCGAAATGAAAACCAAAAAGATTTACACACCGCTTTATTAGAGCTTCAGCCCGACCCGCTATTTTTAACTACTCTACTTAGTAATAAATCGATAGAAGTAAGCGCTAAGGTAATAGACAAAATGGCTTTTAAATATTTACCGTTTAAAGGGGTAATGCAGCAGCTAGTAAATGGGGTAGATAAGGGCGAGACATTACTGCCATTAACAGAAGTAATGCTAAAGGCACGGTGCTATTCTCAATATCTTAATTTAAAAGAACATCAACTTATTGAACCTGATGAAGCTCTAAGCTGGTTTTCGCACTTTAAGTTCACTAAAAAGGAACTAAAAACCCTTCAATCGAGTAATTTTACCAATTTAGCTATTCAAATTGACTAAAAATCTGAATTTTTTGTTAATTTTTTTGCGACTAACCATTCATTTTCATCTTATTGTTATATTACATATTTGCCGATTAAAGCGTGTGCGCCTCTGTACTCATGCGGTTAGTTGCCTAAAAATAAGCATAAATAGCTATGCAAATAGTTATTCACTATCTATGAAATAATATCTTTAGCCCTTTATTTTCAAGGGATACATGAAAGTTTTTAACGAGACAGATATCAGTAATTCTGAAATAATGTGCGTCTGAAAATTGAACCACAAAGCAATTTTGCGCAATTATCAGGTTACTGATCTTGCCTATAAAGTTGGTTACAAATATTAACCAAACACCTATTTTGATGTTTTGTGTTGCTCACAATTAAGAGGAAATAAAATGACAGTCAATCGCGAATTATTTGATCACGTAATGGTTCCTAACTACGCACCTTCAAGCGTAATTCCTGTTCGAGGCGAAGGCTCTCGCGTATGGGATCAACAAGGTCGAGAGTTTATCGACTTTGCTGGTGGTATTGCAGTTAACTGTCTTGGCCATTGCCACCCTGCATTAGTAGGCGCATTAAAAGAGCAAGGCGAAAAAATCTGGCATCTATCTAACGTAATGACCAATGAGCCGGCACTTCGCCTAGCTAAAAAAATGGTTGATGCGACATTTGCTGAAAAAGTTTACTTTGCCAACTCTGGCGCAGAAGCAAACGAAGCCGCGCTTAAATTAGCGCGTCGTTTTGCACTTGATAAGTTTGGCGCAGAAAAATCACAAATCATCGCGTTCAACAAAGGTTTCCACGGTCGTACATTCTTTACCGTAACTGTTGGCGGCCAAGCTGCATATTCAGATGGTTTTGGTCCTAAGCCTGGCGACATTGTACATTGTGATTACAATGACCTTGCTGCATTTGAAGCACTTATCAGCGATAAAACATGTGCCGTAATGATGGAACCTCTACAAGGTGAAGGCGGTATTGTTTCACCAACTGATGAGTTTGCTCAAGGCGTTCGCGATTTATGTACTAAACATAACGCACTGCTTATTTTTGATGAAGTTCAAACAGGTGTTGGTCGTACTGGCGATTTATATGCATACCAAGGCTTAAACGTAGTACCTGATATTTTAACTTCGGCTAAAGCACTTGGCGGCGGTTTTCCTATTGGCGCTATGATCACAACAACTGAAATTGCACAGCACCTTAAAGTAGGCACACATGGTTCTACTTATGGCGGTAACCCGCTTGCCTGTGCTGTTGCAGAAGCGGCATTTGATACAGTAAATACCCCAGACGTACTGGCTGGCGTAAAAGAAAAAGCAGCATTATTTAATGAACTACTTAGCGCGGTTAACGAAAAATACAACGCATTTAGCGAAATCCGTGGCCAAGGTTTATTAATTGGTGCAGTAGTGAACGAGCAATACAAAGGTCGTGCAAAAGAGTTTTTAGTGGCAGGTACTGAGCAAGGCCTTATGTCACTAGTTGCCGGTGCAGACGTAATACGTTTCACTCCATCTTTAGTAATTCCTGAAGCGGACATTCGCGAAGGTATGGCACGCTTTGAAAAAGCAGTAGCAAGCGTAGTAAACGCATAAGCGACTTAAGCCAACCAATTAAGGGCAAGCACCGCTTGCCCTGCAATTCCTATTTACCGTTATTTATAAGGGAGCAAGCGGACTCATGATGATCCTTCGCCCAATCCAGCAAAATGATTACTCAGCATTACTGAAAATTGCCCACGAATCTGGGCATGGTTTTACGTCTTTGCCATTAAACGAAGAACTATTGCAAAAGAAAATAGACCATTCTGTAAGTTCATTTGCTAAGCAAACGTCACAACCCGGTGACGAAGGCTACCTGTTTGTTCTTGAAGATAGCGAAACCGGTGATGTTGTAGGTACGTCTGCAATTGAAGCTGCGGTAGGGCTTGATGATGCATTTTATCATTATCACTTAAGTAAAGTGATTCACTCTTCGCGCACATTAAACGTATACAAAGCGGTTGATATTTTAACGCTATGTAACGACTACACAGGCGCTACAGAGCTTTGCACATTGTTTTTAAAAGATGGCTATCGTAAAAATTGTAACGGTAAGCTACTTTCAAAAGCGCGCTTTATGTTTATAAAGCAGCATCAAGAGCGTTTTGCACAAACAGTGATTGCAGAAATGCGCGGTGTGTCTGACGAAAACGGCAGTAGCCCTTTTTGGCAGTGGCTTGAAGAGCACTTTTTCTCAATGGATTTTCCAACAGCCGACTACCTAACAGGTATTGGCCAAAAGGTTTTCATTGCTGAACTAATGCCTAAATACCCAATTTATGTAAATTTGCTAAGTAAAGATGCGCAAGCCGTAATAGGTAAAGTACACGACAACACACGCCCAGCAATCGAGTTATTAAAAAGCGAAGGCTTTACGTTTAATGGCTATGTAGACATTTTTGACGGCGGCCCAACGGTTGAAGCAAAAGTAGATAACATTGCGACGATTCGTAATGCAAATAACTTTAACGTTGAAATTGGCGAAATGACTGGCGACACCATGGTGTTACTAGCTAACGAAAAGCTTGAAGATTTTAGAGCAACCGTTGCACCAATGACATTTGACGAGCGCGCAAAAAGCCTTATTTTATCGCAAGAAGTAGCAGGTGCATTGCATTTGCAAACTGGCGATATTGTTAGTGCAACCACGATTTAATTTAGGAGAAAGTATATGACTCATCCTGCACAATTTATTAATGGTCAATGGTCACAAGGCCAAGGCACAGAATTTAATTCAGTAAACCCTGCAAATAACGACGTTATTTGGCATGCATCATCAGCAACTGCGGCGCAAGTAGACACCGCAGTAAATGCAGCGCGCGAAGCGTTTTATGCATGGGCTGATAAAAGCTTTACTGAGCGTTTAGAAATAATTAAAGCATTCGCAGCGCAATTAAAAGAAAACAGCGAAGAGCTCGCTATTACTATCGCACAAGAAACAGGTAAGCCACTGTGGGAAACGCGCACAGAAGCGGGTGCTATGGTTGGTAAAATTGCCATTTCTGAAAAAGCATTTTTAGAGCGCACTGGCGATGTAGAAAACGCAATGCCACTTGGGCGCGCGATGATTCGTCATAAGCCACATGGGGTTGTAGCCGTATTTGGTCCGTATAACTTTCCGGGTCACTTACCTAATGGCCACATTGTGCCAGCGCTTTTAGCAGGTAACACAGTGGTATTTAAACCGTCTGAACTGACTCCTAAAGTTGCCGAGCTTACGCTTAAACTGTGGGAAAAAGCAGGCTTACCAGCCGGTGTAATCAACCTTGTTCAAGGTGAAGTAGAAACGGGTAAAGCCCTTGCTGCTCACAAAGGGATTGATGGCTTGTTCTTTACGGGTTCTTCGCGTACTGGTCATATTTTACATGAACAGTTTGCGGGTCAACCGGGTAAAATTTTAGCGCTAGAAATGGGTGGTAATAATCCACTTATTATTACTGACGTTGAAGACACTAAAGCGGTTGTTCACGATATTATTCAATCAGCGTTTATCTCAAGCGGCCAGCGTTGTACATGTGCACGTAAACTGTTTTTACCTAAAGGTAGCAAAGGCGATGTAATTTTAGAGCGCCTTATCACTGCAACTAAAGCGATTAAAGTAGGTAACTACGATGATGCAGACCAGCCATTTATGGGCTCTATGATCTCATCAGCGGCAGCAGCGGGCATGGTTAAAGCGCAAAACGAGCTTGTTGAGCTTGGCGCTCAAGTATTAGTAGAGCTTGAGCACACAGCTAATACTGGCTTTGTAACACCAGGTATTATTGAGTGTACAAATATTAGTGACTTCCCAGATGAAGAGCATTTTGGACCACTTTTAAAAGTATTCCGCTTTGACGACTTTGACCAAGCCATTGATAAAGCAAACGATACAACCTTTGGTTTATCGGCTGGTTTATTAAGTGATAGTGCAGCAGATTACGACCATTTTTTACGTCGTATTCGCGCTGGTATTGTTAACTGGAACCGCCCAATTACTGGCGCATCAAGCGCAGCACCATTTGGTGGTATTGGCGCATCGGGCAATCACAGAGCAAGCGCGTATTACGCAGCTGATTACTGTGCATACCCAGTTGCTTCAGTAGAGCTTGAAAAAGTAGCGATGCCAGCAACACTAAGCCCAGGCTTAAAAATAGATTAAGCAGTAATACTACTTAATCATTATAAAAGCAGCTTCGGCTGCTTTTTTTGTATTGCTATCGTACAAGGCTAGTAATTATCGGCTCTTTCTGCTTAAATCAGCATAATTAAATATATTTAGGTGGTTCGCATAATGGTTTTAGATAGGCAAGGGTACGATGATTTGATCATGTATCTAACTCAAAATTTAGCATTGTTTGAGAAGCCAGGCGAAATAAAACCAGGCGCTCCAACAGTAATGGAATTAATCGAAGACGTCATTGCACAAAATGTGATGCTTATTTGCGAGCAGCACACAGACCTCAACACAGAGCAGCGTAGTCAAATTGTACGTGAAGTTGATGGCATAGTTTACGATTTAGAAGAAGTCCTCAGCAGCATCACCTCACAGCCTGTCACGGTTGAACAGCATGCCTTTATAGATGAATTTGCAGGTTTAGTGAAAAACCTCTTTGATAGCGCATTAGCACAACAATCTTAGCCATTTTATAGCCCTGCGTTGCATTTTCATTTGCAACTACGGCTAAGTTGCTTACAATCAAGAAAATATTTTTTTGAGATATAACAATGCAAGCAAATGTAAAATGGGTTGAAGGCGATACGTTTATTGGCCGTTCTAATTCTAACCACAATGTTGTGTTTGATGGCGGTAGCGATAGCGCAGCACCAAGCCCAATGGAAATGGTTTTAATGTCAGTTGGCTGTTGCTCATCAGTTGATGTGGTTAGTATTTTAAAAAAAGCTAAACAAGATTTTTCAGACGTACAAGTGCAACTCAGTGCAGAACGCGCCGAAACAGCACCGCGCGTGTTTACCAAAATCAACTTACACTTTGTTGTTAAAGGCAATAATGTGTCTGAAAAGCACCTTGCACGTGCAGTTTCACTCTCTGCTGAAAAGTATTGCTCGGTTGCATTAATGCTTGATAAAACAGTAGAAATTACGCATAGCCACGAAGTTGTGCAAGATCAAGCAAAATAACGCTTTTTCCACGAGAAGAATTCGTATAAAATCCGCGAACTTTTCATTCTGCAGGTGCAGAACCCACTAATTTATAGGTTGGTTTATTATGAACAAACCCTTCGATAAACTTAAACTTCATGGCTTTAACAATTTAACCAAAAGTTTAAGCTTTAGTATTTATGATATTTGTTACGCAAAGACCGAGCAACAACGTAAAGAATATATTGAATATATCGATGAGCAGTACAGTGCAGATAGACTAACCGATATTTTAGGTGAAGTTGTTGATATTATTGGTGCTAACATTTTAAATGTAGCGCGCCAAGATTATGAACCGCAAGGCGCAAGTGTAACTATTTTGGTTTCAGAAGAACCAGTAGAAGAGCAGCAAAATTACGATGCTGACGAAGCACCAGGCCCATTACCTGATTCAGTTGTTGCACACCTAGATAAAAGCCACATTTGTGTACACACATACCCAGAAGCTCACCCTGATGATGGTATTTGTACATTCCGTGCTGATATTGAAGTATCTACCTGTGGCATTATTTCGCCACTTAAAGCGTTAAACTTCTTAATTCATAGCCTTGAGTCAGACGTAGTAACAATAGACTACCGCGTTCGTGGTTTTACCCGCGACATAAACGGTGTTAAGCACTACATTGATCATGCTATTAGCTCGATTCAAAACTTCATGACAGAAGATACCAAAGAAGCGTACCAAATGATGGACGTGAACGTGTATCAAGAAAACCTGTTCCATACTAAAATGATGTTAAAAGAAACCGACTTAAATACCTATTTATTCGGCCTTTCTACTGATGAGTTATCGGATGAAGAAGAAGACGAAATTCGCTCTAAGCTGACTCGCGAAATGCAAGAAATATTCTATGGCCGTAACCTGCCAGATACAGAATAATAGCAACGAATTAAATTAAAAATGGCGCTCAGTGAGCGCCATTTTTTTATGGCTAAAAAAGCCCAGCTAATTAAATTAGCTGGGCTTTTGAATATATAGCGTATTAATTAATCATGCTGTAAATAAGTGCAAATACAGCAAGTGAGCCAACCGCTAATATAAATAGCGTGCTTAATCGGTTGCGGTATTTATGAAGTGCAGGCACTTTATAAACTGCAATCATTGGCATGATGAATAAAATCATTGCGATGATAGGGCCCGATAACTGATCCATCATGTCTAAAATACTTGGGTTTTTAACAGCGCAAAACCAAATAGCTAAAAACATAATTAACACACCAATTTTATCAGCCGCTTTTGCGCTTAAGCTTGTTTGCTTAGTTACTAAACCCGTAAAGCTTTCACGTGCCCCTAAAAAGTGACCCAAAAACGACGATGTAATAGCAATAAAGGCAACAAGCGGCCCAAGTGTGGCAATAAACGAGTTATCAGTAATATTAGCAAGGTAGGATAAAACCGATACGTTAGCTGCTTTAGCCGCTGCCATTTGCTCGCCTGTAAGCGACAGCACGCAAGAGAACACAAATAACAGTACAAAGGTAATAAGTAGTAAGCTAGTGCGCTTTAAAATCGCCTCAGACTTATGTGTAGCTTGTTCTCCGTAATGACCGCGTTGCACGTTTACAAAGCTTGAGATAGCCGCTGCGTGGCTAAACGAAAATACAATAATAGGAATCGATAACCACAACGTTTTTCCAAAGCTGCCCATTTCAGGCAGTGTCATATCTGGCATTTGCCAGCTTGGGATTAAATAAAGTGATAAAAAGAACAATATACCCACAAGCGGGTAAACTAAAATAGCAAAGGCACGCAGCATTAAGCGCTCGCCGCCCATCATTAAGCTAATCATACCTGCAACTAATACACCCGAAAGCAACACGCGAGAAGGTGATTCCATCCCCATTTGATTAACCATAAAGCTATCAACGGTATTAGTTAAGCCCACACCGTAAATAAGCAAAATTGGGAATATAGATAAAAAGTACAATAAAGAAATTAACCGCCCCGCAGTCACACCAAAGTGCTCTTCAACTACATCGGTAAAATCGGCATCTTTATTTTTTGATGAAAGTACAAAACGCGCTAATCCACGGTGTGCACAAAAGGTCATTGGAAATGCTAAGCATGCCAAAATAATTAACGGCCAAAAACCGCCAATGCCAATATTAATAGGTAAAAATAAAATACCCGCACCAACGGCGGTACCAAAAAGGCTTAAAGTCCACTGCGTATCGTGCAGGTTCCATTTAGAAGTGGGTGTGTTTGAAGGTGTGTGTGCACCTGTTGTTGATGCATTTGAAAGCGTTGCATCTTGAGATGTTGTCATGTGTGTGTTTATCCATTATTTAAATAATAATCGCGCGCAAGAATATAGTTTTTAGCTAAAAATTTCATGTTTTGAGAGGATTTGTAGACTAATTAATTAGACCAAATTGAAGGGTAAGTGTCATGAATACGAAACAGCGGTGTAAAAGTGAGCAACACCCTTAAGCGGCAGCACCACATTATAATTTTAAAGTAGGTTGGTTTGAGGGCAGCGAAACCCAACACGCTATAGTGTCACGCGAGCAGCAAAGCCGAGGTAGGCGGTTTTCATAACGTAAAAATAGGGACTGGTCATTTTTATTAGTTTTCATTTAAAAATCAGAATCTGCACCGAAAAGCTGTTAAGTAGAAGCCATTGATCTGAACTTCATAAGAGATTTTTATTAAACTCCGTTATACTTCCTGCAATTGAATATGCCAAACGAAGTAAATAGGCCACTAACTGCAATGAGCAAAGAGATTCTCTTCCATACTACTTTTGCGCACGAAACCAGTAAAACATGGGTTGTATTTGTCCATGGAGCAGGTGGTAGCTCGGCAATTTGGTTTCGTCAGCTTAAAGCCTATAAAAAAGAATATAATGTATTGCTGCTAGATCTTCGTGGTCACGGTAAATCGAATAACTTAGTACAAAACTTTGTTGATAATAATTATTCATTTAATAATGTCTCTAAAGACATCATTGATGTGTTAGATCATAACAATATCTCCAGCGCACACTTTGTTGGTATTTCATTGGGTACAATTCTTATTCGAAATATTGCTGAAATTGCGCCGCAATATGTTTCTAGCATGGTGCTAGGTGGAGCGGTTACTCGTTTTAATACTCGCAGTAATACATTGGTTTATTTAGGTAATACTTTTAAACACTTCTTGCCTTATATGTGGCTGTATCGTTTATTTGCTTTTATTATGATGCCTAAAAAGCGCCATAAAGAATCTCGACTTTTGTTTGTTCGTGAAGCAAAACGCTTGTGCCAAAAAGAGTTTATAAAATGGTTTAAATTAGCCATGGACGTAAACCCCTTAATGCAGTACTTCAAAGAAAAAGACATTGATATTCCCATTCTGTACATTATGGGCAAAGAAGATCATATGTTCCTTGGCCCTGTTAAAGAAATGGTAAAGCGCCATAAAAATAGCGTACTGCAAACTATTCACCATTGCGGCCATGTTTGTAATGTGGAACGCCCTGACTTATTTAATCAGCACTCGCTTGCTTTTATCGCCCAGCAAAATCGTTAAGGGTTGTTGCTTTTAAAAAGTGTGCAATGAGGGGTAAGTACTTAGTAAATTGGATTAGATCATTCTTTTTGGCTTTCGTCCTAAACTAAAAACAAGACCTAAAGTAATAAAACCCAACACGCCATAGCTCCCGTCAATTCTTACTTTATTTTATAGTTTTTTAGATTTTATCTGAGTAGGTGTGGCAACGGATATCTAGAAGCTTGAGTGTCCTTACTTATTAGGTTTATTTAATTAATAATTATTACTTAACTAATTAAGGGGGAATAGTATGAGTAATAATTCAATAAA
Source organism: Pseudoalteromonas sp. Z1A2 (assembly GCF_011378755.1). Classification (NCBI taxonomy): domain Bacteria; kingdom Pseudomonadati; phylum Pseudomonadota; class Gammaproteobacteria; order Alteromonadales; family Pseudoalteromonadaceae; genus Pseudoalteromonas; species Pseudoalteromonas sp. Z1A2. Next base: position 121,208 of record NZ_WTKX01000007.1, read on the forward strand.
GTGGTACGAGAAACCAAGTGGTATATTAGCGTTAAATACTTTAGGTAGCATAATTGCTGCATTCATTTTTACAGTAATATTTTAAAGGTTGGCTATGAAGAGTAAATATCTAGATATTAATGAGCAAACCATTAATGAATTAGAGGAGGCGTGGAAGTACCTCAATAAACATTTTTATAGTGAGTTAAATTTAGAAAGTAATCGCCCTATAGAGTCGGAAAATCCACTTGGTAAACTTGCATATTTTATGGAATTTGGGATTTACCCACCACCTGAATTACTACTAAAAATATCAGAGATTTATGAAGTGTATATGTTACAAGCTGGTAAAGTTGATCTTGAAGAATCATTTTATGGGAAGCCCATTAAAGGTATTGGAAACTTTTCTGGGCGAGAAGCAAAAAAGGAAGACGTTAAATTTTTAGAGATGACATTATCTATGGAAGCCATTGGTAACAAAAAGAAAAAACGTTCGCAATATGAAATAGCCGAAGAATATTTGAGAGCTAAAGGCTCTGACGAAGATCCCGAACACTTGTTAAGAAAGTTGCGAAGATACAGAAATAAGCCTGCAAACTAGAGGCATATAATAAGCGCTTTCAACAGGGTAATAGTCTTCTCAACGTGTAGTTGTCACCTTTTCATAATATGAAGAGAAAAAGCTACCAATTGTCTTTTTAACAACTGATAGCTAACCACTCAAAACTGCTCTTATCCCTCTAAAGCCGAAACCACAAAATACGGATTTAAGTATTCATCTTTGGTGTTATAAATAAGCGGGCTGCCATCAAGCTTAGTGACTTTAGCACCGGCTATTTCGGCGATGGCGTGGCCTGCGCCTGTATCCCATTCGCACGTTGGGCCTAAGCGCGGGTAAATGTCGGCGCTGCCCTCAGCGACTAAACACAGCTTTAGTGAGCTGCCTTTAGACACCATTTCAACCTCGTCAAAGCGTTTTACAAACTCGGCTAAATCGGGTGATGGGTGAGAGCGACTGCCTACAACTCGAATTAACCCTTTGTTAGGTTTGGTAGTTACCTTAAGCTCAATTCGCTCATCGCCTTTATCTTTAAATGCGCCAATGGCTTCGGCGGCTAAGTACGATACGCCAAGGGCAGGTGCATCTACTACGGCTAAAATAGGAATGCCGTTTTTAATTAGGGCGATGTTTACGGTAAATTCACCGTTCTTTTTAATAAATTCTTTAGTGCCGTCGATTGGGTCAACTAACCAGTAGCTTTTCCACGTTTGGCGTACATCCCAGCTTATGTCGGCGTTTTCTTCACTAAGTATTGGAATATCAGGTGTGAGCTGTTGAAGCCCTGCCACAATCACTTTATGAGCTGCTAAATCGGCGTCGGTTACGGGGCTTTCATCGGCTTTGTACTCAACGTTAAAATCCTTTTCGTAAATTCCCATTATCGCTTGGCCTGCTTTGCGGGCAAGGATGAGGGTTTCTTCTAGCAGTTCGGTTTGATTCATGGGGTTAACCTATATTATGTGCTTTTGTTTTAGATACGTTATCAGTTGTGTAACCGATTGGTCTAGGGTGTTTTTACTTGTATCTAAAATTATTTCTGGATTGTTTGGCACTTCGTAGCTTGAATCGATACCAGTGAAGTGTTTTATCTCTCCAGCGCGGGCTTTTTTGTATAAGCCTTTTGGATCGCGGCTTTCGCATACATCCAGTGGGGTATCGATAAATACTTCGATAAATTCGCCTTCGTCTACTAAGCTGCGCACCATGTCGCGTTCTGCTCTAAAAGGCGATATAAACGCAGTAAGTACTAACAAGCCAGCGTCGGTCATTAGTTTTGCGGTTTCGCCTACGCGGCGTATGTTTTCAATGCGGTCTTCGTCGCTAAAGCCTAGATCTTTACACAAACCGTGGCGTACGTTGTCGCCATCGAGCAGGTAAGTGTGCGTACCTTGCTGATTAAGCGCCGCTTCTAGTGCGTTTGCTACGGTGCTTTTGCCAGAGCCTGAAAAGCCGGTAAACCATAAAATAGCGGGCTTATGTTTTTTTTGCTCACTACGCTGTGCTTTTGTAGTTGCGTAGTTATGCCAAACTATATTTTCATCCATAGTGAGAGTCTCTTATGCTGTGAGCGCAGGTATTAAAACGGAAATACCAGCGGGATCAGGGTTAATACCGTGATTGAATAAATAATAGAAAGGGGTAAGCCCATCACTATGTAATCTTTTAAGCGATAGTTACCCGCGCTATAAACCATTAGGTTAGTTTGATACCCAAATGGCGATATAAAGCTGGCTGATGCGCCAAAGGCAACCGCCATAATAAACGGTAGTGGGTCTACATTAAAACCAACCGCGAGCGAGTAAGCAACAGGGAACGACAAGGCAGCTGCTGCGTTATTAGTAATAAGCTCGGTAAATAATACGGTCATTAAAAATATGGCAATAAACGCGCCGTACGGACCAAAGTCGCCAAGTACCATAAACATGGCGTCGGATATTTGCCCGGCAAGTCCGGTGCCTATCATTAATTTAGCAAGGCCAATGGCGCTACCTACAACCACCAATAACTCGATAGGGAAACGGCGTTTTACTTCGTTAAGTTTTATGGTGCCGCTGAGCATTAAGCCAATCAGTAATACTAATAAGCCTTTAACCAGCGGCACTATGCCAATAATGCTTAAACCCAGTACTGCGGCAAAGCTTAGTAGCACAATATTTGATTGCTTAGGTGCAAGGTGGGCTTGTAAGTCAAACCCTGAAATATACACAAATTCGCGCTTTAAATTAGGCAAAGTGTAAAAGTTTTTGCCTGGTGCGAGTATAAGTGAGTCGCCAGCTTGTAATTGCACTTGCCCAAGGCCGCCTTGTAAGCGGTCATGTCCACGGCGAATGGCAATAACAGCAGCATGAAACTGCTCTCTAAAGCGGGCTTCTTTTACGGTTTTACCAATAAATTTTGAAGATTGACTTACAACTACTTCTACTAAGTGTTCTATGTCTTTTTGATGATTTTCGTGTACTACTTTTAGGCCGTCGAAACGGGTAAGTAATGGCACCGATTTTATATCACCTACAAACAGCAGCACGTCGTCTTTTTGAATAATTTGCAGCGGGGTGACTGCGCAAATGCGGCTGCCAGCGCGAATGATTTCAGCAAGGAATAAGTCTTTTAAATCACGTAGGCCGTTTTCTTCTACGGTTTGGCCTATTAATTTTGAGCTTGCTTGTACTTTACCTTCTAGGTAAAAAGGCACGACTTCTTGGTCGCTTTTACCGTTGTCGGGTAAGTATTTAAGCATCACTAAAATGGTAATTAGGCCTACGCTTAACGCGCCTAAACCCACTAAGGTAAAGTCAAAAAAGCCCAGCGGTTCCATACCCGCATCTACTGCAAAGCCATTAACGATTAAGTTGGTTGATGTACCAATAAGCGTGATAGTGCCGCCCAAAATAGCAGTGTACGACAGCGGTAATAATAGCTTTGAAGGGGAGTGATTAGGATTGTCTTTTATCGCGGTAATAAGCGATGCAACAACGGCGGTATTGTTAGTGAACGACGATAAAAAGGCGGTTGATAACCCCAATTTTGTTACCGATTTTACTAAACTACCTTTAGATAGCGATTGCGCTAACTTTTGAATTAGGGTGGTTTTTTCTATTGCGGTCGACACTAACACCAATAGTACTAAAGTGATAAGCGACGGGTTAGCGTAGTTAACTAGCATACTTTCAAGATCGATTAGCCCTGCTAAGTAGCTGGTGCCAATAGCGCTTACAAATAACCATGCTGGATTAATACGGGTGCCAAAAAGGCACCCGACTAAGGTAAGCATAATGCCTGTTAAAACGAGCTGTTCTACCATGCTTTTAAATTCCTAACAGGCTAAAGTTAACTTATAACTTAGAAATATCAAGCGCTTGCCAATGCGGGAAGTGCTTGCGTACTAAGCTGTTAAATTCAACTTCAAATTCGCTAAAGTTACTTTGCTTTGTTTGGCTTTGCAGTACTTGCTCAATCATACCGGCAGCAACAGTTAGGTTTGATAAGCGATCGATTAGGATAAACGAGCCTGTTTCGTGATTGCTGTGGTACTCGTCTGCCAAAATAGTTTCGGTTAGTTCAAGCGTTACAATCGCAATTTCGTTTAACTGCAGTGAGTCGCTAGTGCCGTGCTCAAGCGTGTTTACATCAATTGTGTAGTCAATCTTTTTAACAATAGCTGAGGTGTTTTTGCTACCTAGTTTTAGGTTATAGCTTTTACCTAACACTAATGGCGATTCATGCATCCACACAATTTTAGCTTGCAGCTGGTTAGTTACAGCGGCCGTTGAATTTGCAGGTACGATTACATCCCCTCGGCTAATATCAATTTCGTTATTTAGGGTAACGGTAATTGCTTGGCCTGCTTCGGCGCTGTCCAGATTACCATCAAAGGTAACAATTTCTTTAATGCTTGATGTTTTACCTGACGGTAATACTTTTATAGCATCGCCTACGTGCATCTTGCCCGATGTCAGTGTGCCCTGAAAACCACGGAAGTTTAAGTTAGGACGCACGACATATTGCACCGGTAGGCGCGCTTCAAAGCCTGTATCTGTTTCGGCTGCTGGCGAATCTTCTAGTAATTCTAGTAGCGGCTTGTCGGTGTAATACGGTGTATGTGCAGAGCGTGTTACTACGTTGTCGCCTTTAAGCGCCGACATAGGCACAAACTTAATGTTTGATACGTTAAGTTGCTCAGCAAATTTAAGGTAATCGGCCTTAATTTTTTCATACACGGTTTCGTCAAAATCAACGATATCCATTTTATTAACGGCAACAACAAACTGTTTAATGCCCAGCGAGTCACAAATAAAGCTATGGCGCTTAGTTTGTACTTGTACGCCGTAACGCGCATCAACCAAAATAATGGCGACATCGCTTGTTGATGCACCAGTTACCATGTTGCGCGTGTATTGCTCGTGCCCAGGCGTGTCGGCAATAATAAATTTACGCTTAGCCGTTGAAAAGTAACGGTACGCTACGTCAATCGTAATGCCTTGTTCACGCTCAGCTTGTAGGCCATCAACTAATAAAGCAAGGTCAAGATCTTCACCTGCATTACCTACTTTCTCGTTATCTTTATGAAGGGCTGCTAGCTGATCTTCATAAATTTGGTGGCTGTCGTGCAGTAGGCGGCCAATCAGTGTTGATTTACCGTCATCTACGCTGCCACAAGTAAGCATGCGTAATAAGCTTTTGTCTTGTTGGCGTGCTAGGTAGGCGTCTATGCCTATTTCTTTTACTTCGTTAAATGTATCGTTATTTTGGCTAGACATTAAAAATACCCCTCACGTTTTTTCTTCTCCATTGAGCCGGCTGAATCATGGTCAATAACACGACCTTCACGTTCAGATGACGTAGATAGCAGCATTTCTTCGATGATTTCGGTTAAAGTACTGGCTGTTGATTCAACTGCACCGGTAAGTGGGTAGCAGCCTAATGTACGAAAACGTACAGATTTCATTTGCGGTACTTCACCTTCATTAAGAGGCATACGCTCATCGTCAACCATAATCAAAGTACCGTCGCGCTCAACTACTGGGCGATCTTTAGCTAGGTACAATGGCACCATTTCGATGTTTTCTTGATAAATGTATTGCCAAATATCAAGCTCAGTCCAGTTAGATAATGGGAAAACACGAATGCTCTCACCCGGATTAACTTGGCTGTTGTAGGTATTCCAAAGCTCTGGGCGTTGGTTTTTAGGGTCCCAACGGTGGTGTTTGTCGCGGAACGAATAAACACGCTCCTTTGCGCGTGACTTTTCTTCGTCGCGGCGTGCGCCACCAAATGCAGCATCAAAGCCGTATTTATCTAGCGCTTGTTTTAAGCCTTGGGTTTTCATTATGTCGGTATGTTTACCCGAGCCATGCGTAAACGGGCCTACACCCATTTCAATGCCTTCTGGATTTTTGTGTACCAGTAGATCAAAGCCATATTCTTTAGCTATACGGTCGCGAAACTCGATCATTTCACGAAACTTCCAGTTGGTGTCTACGTGTAATAACGGAAACGGAATTTTTGCAGGGTAAAATGCTTTACGCGCTAAGTGCAAAAGTACCGACGAATCTTTACCAATAGAGTAAAGCATTACTGGGTTCTCAAACTCAGCGGCGACTTCGCGCATGATTTTGATACTTTCAGCTTCAAGTTGCTGAAGGTGAGTTAAAGCCATTGTTAGTCGTCCTACTAAAATGATTAAAAGTTACAAATTTAAAATTCGGTTATGTATTTGATACATCTGTTAGCGGCTGTGCAAAGCTGCTTGTTTGCTCGTTTTTCCCAAACCACGCTAGTTGCGAGTGCAGGGCGGCTACTTCGCCAATAATGAGTAGTGCAGGCGATATAATGCTGTTGCGTTCAATTAAGTCGGCAAGTTCGCCTAATTGGCCTGTTACTACACGCTGATTTTTACGTGTACCGTTTTCGATAATGGCAACAGGGGTGTCGGCTTTGCGGCCATGTTTTAAAAGCTCGCTTTGTATGTGCGGCGATTTAATTACGCCCATGTAAATAGCCAGCGTTTGATTTGCTTTTGCCAGCGATTGCCAATCAAGTTCTTGACCGTCTTTTTTACAGTGGCCAGTTACAAATTGAATGGCTTGTGCATGGTCACGATGCGTTAGCGGAATACCCGCGTAAGCACTACAACCTGCAGCGGCTGTAATACCCGGTACAATTTGATAATTTACGTTGTTAGCAGCCAGTACTTGTACTTCTTCGCCACCACGGCCATAAATAAACGGGTCACCACCTTTAATGCGGCACACTTTTTTGCCTTGTTTAGCAAGGTCGACCAGCATTTGGTTGGTATCTTCTTGAACAACACTATGATCGCCTAAGCGTTTACCTACACAAATAAGGTCAGCATCACGGCGCACTAGTTCCATAATTTCGTCAGAGACTAAAAAGTCGTAAACAACCACATCGGCTTGTTGCATAAGTTGCAGTGCTTTAAGTGTTAAAAGCTCTGGATCGCCAGGGCCTGCACCTACTACGTATACTTCGCCTTCAGGTTCTGCTTTTGCATCTAGCATTTGCTCTAGTTGCTGCTGTGCGGCTTGGGTATCGCCGGTTTGTACTTTACTCACGACAGATGAGTCGAACACGCCTTCCCAAAATTGGCGGCGGTCTGAAAAATGCTTAAAGCGTTTTTTTACTTTTTCTCTAAAGCCACCGACAAGTGTTGCAAGTGGGCCAATATGATGTGGAATAAGTGTTTCGAGCTTTTCGCGTAAGCGACGTGCAAGTACGGGCGCTGTGCCAGCACTTGATATAGCTATCGTAATTGGGTCACGGTCAACAATGGATGGGAATATAAACGTACATTTAGGTTGGTCATCAACCACGTTTACAAACACATTGCGGGCATTGGCAAGTTCAAATACGTTGTTGTTTACTTCATCGCGGTCGGTTGCTGCAATAACGAGCATTTTGCCATCAAGGTGCGATTCATCAAAATAAGCATCAATAAGCGTTACTTCATTATTATGTGCATGCTCTTTTAGTTCGTCGCAAAACCAAGGTGCTACTAAAGTAACGCTTGCTCTCGCTTTTAAAAACGCGCGACATTTGCGTAATGCGACCTCTCCACCGCCAACAACCAATACTGGTTTGTTGTCGAGTTTGGTAAAGATAGGTAAATACTGCACGTTAATAAGACCCCTAAACAAATTCAAATATAAGAAAACGCTTTATTCTGATAAGCAGAATATAGCGGCTATCAATAAGTAAAAAATAATTAAAACCAAGTTGATATAACCAAAAGTTATAATAGGTGGGCTTTTTAGGCCTAAGAGCTAGTTAACAAGGGATTGCGACGAGTTACAAGTAAAATAACCAGCTTATAGTGTTTGGTTATGAGCTATAGCGAGTTTGGTTTAATTTGTTAATATGGATGCATATCAAATTTTGTACTTATACCAATTGCATTAAATTAGTGATCTATTATAGCGACGAGAAAATAGCTCAATAGCAAGGCTAAAATTATGATACATAGTTGTTCTATATAAATAGTTTTTAACGTAGTTAGTGCGTTATTTAATACGCTAAAATGATCATGTTTTTAATAAAATTGGTATTACATAAGCAACGGAGCTCTAATGACACAACACCAAAAAGATGCCGCATTAGCAGTCGCACTGATGGATTTAACAAGCTTAAACACCAGCGATACCACCAAAAGCATTCAAGCACTTGTTGATAGCATAAATCCTACCTTAGGCACGCCTGCCGCTGTATGTGTTTATAGCGACTTTGTTGATGATGCAAAAATAGCACTCGCAGCGCGTGAGCTTAACCATGTTAAAGTCGCAACAGTTACTAACTTTCCAACAGGTGATGCACCACTGAGTGATGTAATTAACGAAACACTTATTGCTATAGAGCGCGGCGCAGACGAAATTGATTTGGTTATTCCTTATAAAAAACTAATAGCGGGCGATGCTCAAACTGTACTTAGCTATGTAAGCGAAAGTAAAAAAGCGTGTGGGTCGCGCGCGCAACTTAAAGTAATAATAGAAAGCGGCGAGCTAAAAACTGACGCGCTTATTACTCAAGCCACGAAACTTGCAATTGAAGGCGGTGCTGATTTTGTAAAAACCAGTACGGGTAAAGTGGCTGTAAATGCCACGCTTGAATCAACAAAAATTATGCTAACAGCCATTAAAAACTCAAACAAACGTGTGGGCTTTAAAGCGGCTGGCGGTGTTAAAACTGTTGCCGATGCTAGTGATTATTTAGCACTAGCACGCGCAATAATGGGTGATGATTATTTGCAAGCAAATACATTTAGGTTTGGCGCTTCAAGCTTGTTAAGTGACGTTTATAAAACCATAGGGAAATAATCAATATCTTTGGATTGTAGGTTTATCTAACCGATTAAATTATTAGCAGTTTAAACAATAATGTAATTAATTAATTAGATTTTCCAATGTGGGTATCTTTTAGGCTTGTGTTAATGAACTGCGTAAGTATAATAGGCATCCACTTTGCAGGGGCGTAGTTCCAATTGGTAGAACAGCGGTCTCCAAAACCGATGGTTGGGAGTTCGAATCTCTCCGCCCCTGCCAGTTTTACTTGTTATTTGAGTAGTCTGAGATTAAAAACCGGTTTAAATTAAGTCTGTTTTTAAGTTTAGATTTTAATGGATTAACCCTGCCGTAGTGTAGGGTTGTTGTGTCTGTAGTTAAGGTAATAATATTATGAGCACGAATGTAGAAACACCATCAAGTGCGATGGAGTCAGTAAAGTGGTTAGTAGCAATCGCGCTACTTGCAGGCGCAGTTGTTGGTAATCACATGTATGCAGATCAATCTGTATTACTACGTGCTATTGGCGTTGTTGTTGCAATAGCGGCCGGATTAGCAATTGCCTCGCAAACATTTAAGGGACGTAACTTTCTTGCTTTCGCTAAAGAAGCTCGAATTGAAGTACGCAAAGTTATTTGGCCAACGCGCCAAGAAACTACCCACACGACATTAATTGTAATGGTTGCAACAGTGATTATGGCACTTATCCTTTGGGGATTAGATGGCATTTTATTCCGCGCTGTAGGCTTTTTAACTGGATTGGAGATCTGATCCCATGTCGGATGAGAACGAGAACAAAGAAATTAAGTTACGTTGGTATGTAGTACAGGCCTTTTCTGGTTACGAAAAGCGTGTAGCTCAAACGTTAATTGAACATATTAAAATCGAAGGTCTAGAATCGAGCTTTGGTGAGATATTAGTACCAACTGAAGAAGTTGTTGAGATGCGCGCTGGCCAAAAGCGTAAATCTGAGCGTAAATTCTTCCCAGGTTATGTATTAGTACAAATGGATATGAATGACGCAAGCTGGCACTTAGTGAACAGCACAGAACGCGTTATGGGCTTTATTGGTGGTACGTCTGATCGTCCTGCTCCTATCAGCCCTAAAGAAGCTGAGCGCATTCTTAATCGCCTACAAGAAAATGCTGAAGCACCTAAACCTGCTACATTATTTGAACCAGGTGAAGTTGTACGCGTTACAGATGGTCCATTTGCAGATTTCAGTGGTGTAGTTGAAGAAGTTGACTACGAAAAGAGCCGCGTAAAAGTATCTGTACTTATTTTTGGTCGTTCTACGCCAGTTGAGCTTGAATTCGGTCAAGTTGAGCAAGATAAGTAATTGATTAAAAAAGCTTCGCTAATTTTTATTTAAATTTTGGCATGAAGCTTGAAAAAGGCCGCTGATTAACTTATAATCAGCGGCCTTTTTGTATTAAGGTAAAATTTATTTTTTACTGTGCAAAAAGTACGAAACCAATTTTTAAACTGGGAAGCCGTTAGAGTACGCGTCCTCGCGCGCACAAGGCTGAGACCCACCAAATGAGGTATTTATAATGGCTAAAAAAGTTGAAGCTCTAATCAAGCTACAAGTTGCCGCTGGTATGGCTAATCCTAGTCCTCCAGTAGGTCCTGCACTAGGTCAACACGGTGTAAACATCATGGAATTCTGTAAAGCGTTTAACGCACGTACAGAGTCTATCGAAAAAGGCGCTCCAGTTCCTGTAGTGATCTCTGTTTACGGTGACCGTTCATTTACGTTCGACATGAAAACGCCACCTGCTGCTTACTTACTTAAGAAAGCTGCTGGTATCAAGTCAGGCTCAGGCCGTCCTAACACTGATAAAGTAGGCACAGTAACTCGTGCTCAACTTGAAGAAATTGTTGAGACAAAACGAACTGACCTTACAGCTGCCGATATGGACGCAGCGGTTCGCACTATCGCAGGTTCTGCGCGTGCGATGGGCTTGAACGTAGAGGACTAAGAAATGGCTAAATTAACTAAACGTATGCGTACTATCCGCGAAAAAGTGGAAGTAACTAAAGATTACGAAATCAATGAAGCAGTTGCTCTTTTAAAAGAGTTAGCGACAGCTAAATTCGTAGAAAGTGTTGACGTTGCCGTTAACCTTGGTATCGATGCTCGTAAATCTGATCAAAACGTTCGTGGTGCTACTGTACTACCTAACGGTACTGGTCGTGACGTTCGTGTTGCTGTATTCACACAAGGCGCTAATGCAGAAGCTGCAAAAGAAGCTGGTGCTGAATTAGTAGGTATGGAAGATCTTGCTGAACTAGTTAAAAAAGGCGAGATGAACTTTGACGTTGTTGTTGCATCACCAGACGCTATGCGTGTTGTTGGTCAACTAGGTCAAATCTTAGGCCCACGTGGTCTAATGCCAAACCCTAAAACTGGTACTGTAACGCCTAACGTTGCAGAAGCAGTTAAAAATGCTAAAGCAGGTCAAGTACGTTACCGTAATGACAAAAATGGCATCATCCATACTACTATTGGTAAGGTTGATTTCACTGCAGAGCAGTTACAACAAAACCTTGAAGCTCTAATTGTTGCGCTTAAGAAGGCTAAACCTTCTCAAGCTAAAGGTGTTTACTTGAAGAAAGTAACTATCTCTACAACAATGGGCGCAGGTGTTTCTGTTGACCAAAACACTTTAAGCACTATTGTTTCTTAATTGAGTGTTTACATGGCGTGAAATTTGTACTATAATTTCGCGCCATTTTGTTGATTAATTTATTAATTTGCAAAGTAAAGAATTCGGGTTGAAGTCCATAATTTCGTTAAGCCTTCGGGGTTAACGATAAATTGGGCTTCCGTCCAAGACCGTAGGTGGCTTCGGCCTTAATATTCACCTACGTAGACGGTGTAGACCCCAGATAGATTTTTCCTAATCCTTCTGGCTCTCGCCGTAAAAAGCATCTCTACCTTGTTTGGTAGGGAAGAGTAGAACAGGGGAATCCGATAATCGGTACCCCCATTAAACCAGGAGTAACACCCATGGCTTTAAATCTTCAAGGCAAAAAAGCAATAGTTGCTGAAGTCAACGAAGCAGCCAATGGTGCTCTATCTGCAGTTGTTGCAGATTCTCGTGGTGTAACAGTTGGCGCAATCACTGCCCTTCGTAAAGAAGCTCGTGCAAATGGTGTTTGGATGAAAGTTGTCCGTAACACTTTAGCAAAACGTGCTCTTGAAGGAACAGATTTTGAGTGTCTTTCTGATTCATTTGTTGGTCCAAGCTTAATCGCTTTCTCATCAGAGCACCCAGGTGCTGCTGCGCGTATCTTTTCAGATTTCGCGAAAAAGAATGAGAAATTCGAGCTTAAAACGGCCGCTTTTGAAGGAAATGTTGTTGATGCAGCAATGCTTGCTACATTACCTACATACGATGAAGCTGTTGCACGCTTAATGAGTGCTATGAAAGAAGCGTCTGCTGGCAAATTGTGTAAAACAATTGAAGCAGTACGTGTACAGAAAGAAGAGCAAGCTGCTTAATTTTAAGCTGTTTAATCTCACTTTCGGTGTAAAATTTATTTGGACTTAATGTCCGTTAATTATTAGGAAATTTGTAATGTCTGTATCTAAAGACCAAATCCTTGACGCAATTGCTGAAATGTCAGTAATGGACGTTGTTGCTCTTATCGAAGCAATGGAAGAAAAATTCGGCGTAACTGCTGCAGCTGCAATGGTAGCTGGTCCAGCTGCTGAAGCTGCTGAAGAGAAAACAGAATTTGACGTAATCCTTACTGGCGCTGGCGCTAACAAGGTTTCTGCAATCAAAGCTGTTCGTAGCGCAACTGGCCTAGGCCTTAAAGAAGCGAAAGCTCTTGTTGAAGCTGCTCCTACACCTGTTAAAGAAGGTGTATCTAAAGAAGAAGCTGAAGCACTTGCAAAAGATCTTACTGAAGCTGGTGCTGAAGTTGAGGTTAAGTAATTTAGCTTTTGCTAAGTTCGCTGCCTGAGAAATCAGGCAAGGGCTGGTGATTATTTAATCACCGGCCTTTTTGCGCTATAGAGTGATGCACTCTTTTAGTTCAAATAAAATCTGATTTTTTCTTTACTTTCAACGCTTTATAGTTTGCTAGTGTTAAAGTGGGATCTAATTAGAACAACAGTTAAATGTTGTAAAATCTTGGCATAGCTGCCAGTTAAGTCTGTTCTTACAAGAACAGGTCGGGTCAAAGATCAGCAAGCTGAGGAACCCCATGGCTTACTCTTATTCTGAAAAGAAACGTATCCGTAAGGATTTTGGTAAACGTCCACAAGTTTTGGATATACCTTTTTTACTGTCTACACAGTTAGAATCGTTTAAAAAATTCTTAGTGCCGGACGCTGATGGCGATCATGGTTTGGAAGCTGCCTTCCGTTCTGTGTTCCCTATTAAAAGCTACTCGGGAAATTCTGAGCTTCAATACGTAAGTTACCGTATTGGTGAGCCAGTTTTCGATGTAAAAGAATGTCAAATTCGCGGTGTGACTTATTCTGCTCCACTTCGCGTGAAACTGCGTCTTGTTGTTATGGACAAAGAAGCACCAGGCACAGTTAAAGACATTAAAGAGCAAGAAGTTTACATGGGCGAAATTCCGCTCATGACAGATACCGGTACTTTTGTAATCAATGGTACAGAGCGTGTTATCGTTTCTCAGCTACACCGTAGCCCTGGTGTATTCTTTGATAACGACCGCGGTAAAACCCATTCATCGGGTAAAGTATTATATAACGCACGCGTTATACCTTACCGTGGTTCATGGTTAGACTTCGAATTTGATGCAAAAGATAACTTATATGTACGTATTGACCGCCGTCGTAAATTACCGGCGTCTATCATCCTACGTGCACTAGAGTATTCTAGCGAAGAAATCCTAGATATGTTCTTCGATAACACTACGTTTGAAGTAACGAATGGTAAAGTTCTTATGGAACTTGTACCTTCGCGTTTACGTGGTGAAACTGCCGCTTTTGATATCAAGAGCGAAGACGGTGAAGTATTTGTTGAAAGCGGTCGTCGTGTTACGGCTCGCCACATCAAGAGCATCGAGAAGAAAGGCATTAAGCAATTAGAAGTACCACATGAGTACATCATTGGCCGTATTGTAGCTAAAAACTATGTTGATGAATCAACTGGTGAAGTTATTGCAAATGCAAATGACGAGCTAACTCTAGAGCTAATGGCTGAATTGGTTAAAGCCGGTCACACTAAAATTGATACGTTATATATCAATGAAGTGGACAGCGGTGCTTACATGTCAAATACATTGAACATTGACTCTTCAAGCAGCCGTTTAGAAGCACTAGTAGAAATTTACCGCATGATGCGCCCAGGCGAGCCACCGACGAAAGACGCGGCTGAAGCCTTATTCCAGAACTTGTTCTTCTCTGAAGAGCGTTATGACTTATCTACTGTAGGTCGTATGAAGTTCAATAGCCGTGTTGGTTACGATACAGACACAGGCCCAGGCACATTAAGCAAAGAAGACATCGTGTCTGTTATGAAAGTATTAATTGCTATTCGTAACGGTCAAGGCGATGTTGATGATATCGATCACTTAGGCAACCGTCGTATACGTAGTGTTGGCGAAATGGCTGAGAACCAATTCCGTGTTGGTCTAGTACGTGTTGAACGTGCTGTACGTGAGCGTTTAAGCTTAGGTGACCTTGACGCGATAATGCCACAAGATCTTATTAACGCTAAGCCTATTTCGGCAGCGGTTAAAGAGTTCTTCGGCTCGTCTCAGTTATCACAGTTTATGGACCAAAATAACCCACTATCAGAAGTTACGCATAAACGTCGTATCTCTGCATTAGGTCCGGGCGGTCTAACTCGTGAACGCGCAGGCTTTGAAGTACGTGACGTTCACGTAACTCACTATGGTCGCGTATGTCCAATCGAGACTCCTGAGGGTCCAAACATCGGTCTAATTAACTCGTTGTCTACGTACGCACGTACAAATGACTACGGTTTCTTAGAAACACCTTACCGCAAAGTGGTAGATGGTGTTGTAACTGATGAAGTTGATTACTTATCAGCCATTGAAGAAGGTCAGTTTGTTATCGCACAGGCGAACTCAAACTTAACTGAAACCAATGAGTTTGTTGATGAACTTATTCCATGTCGTCACAAAGGTGAATCTACCTTTATGGGTCGCATGGACCAGCAGTATATGGATGTATCACCACAACAGGTGATCTCTGTAGCGGCAGCACTTATCCCGTTCCTAGAACACGATGATGCTAACCGTGCATTGATGGGTTCAAACATGCAACGTCAAGCAGTACCAACATTGAAAGCGGATAAACCGTTAGTAGGTACTGGTATTGAGTTAACACTAGCGAAAGACTCTGGTGTAACTATCGTTGCTAAACGTGGTGGTGAAGTAATGTATGCTGACGCAAGTCGCATCGTTGTAAATGTACATGAAGAAGAACGCATCCCTGGTGAAGCGGGCATCGACATCTACAACTTAACCAAATACACACGTTCTAACCAAAATACATGTATTAACCAAAAACCAACTTGTATGGTTGGCGAACCGGTTACTCGTGGTGACGTGTTAGCAGATGGTCCTTCGACTGACTTAGGTGACTTAGCCCTTGGTCAAAACCTTCGCGTGGCATTCATGCCATGGAACGGTTACAACTTCGAAGATTCAATCTTGTTATCAGAGCGCGTAGTTGAAGAAGATCGTCTAACGACTATCCATATTCAAGAACTACAGTGTGTTGCCCGTGATACTAAATTAGGTCCTGAAGAGATCACTGCAGATATCCCGAATGTGGGTGAGTCTGCGCTAGGCAAGCTTGATGAATCAGGCGTTGTATATATTGGTGCTGAAGTTAAAGGCGGCGATATCCTAGTAGGTAAAGTGACTCCTAAAGGCGAGACACAGCTTACACCTGAAGAGAAGCTACTACGTGCTATCTTCGGCGAAAAAGCGTCTGACGTTAAAGACAGCTCTTTACGTGTACCAAACTCTGTAACTGGTACTGTAATTGACGTGCAAGTTTTCACCCGTGATGGTGTTGAAAAAGATAAACGTGCGTTAGAAGTTGAAGATATGCAGCTTCGCGAAGCGAAGAAAGACTTCAACGAAGAGTTCCGTATTTTAGAAGCAGGCGTTTTAGACCGTGCACGCAAGCTACTTATAGCTGCTGGTTTTGATGAAGAAAAACTTGCATCTCTTAATGCTGAAAAAGTACTTACGCAAAGCCTTGCTGAAGAAGACAAGCAAGCTGAGCTTGAGCAACTAGCTGCACAGTACGATGAGCTTAAAGCTGAATACGATAAAAAGTTTGAAAACAAACGTCGTAAAATTACCCAAGGTGATGATTTAGCACCAGGCGTACTTAAGATTGTTAAAGTATACCTAGCTGTTAAACGTCGTATCCAACCGGGTGATAAAATGGCGGGTCGTCACGGTAACAAAGGTGTTATCTCGACTATCGTACCAGTAGAAGATATGCCTTACGATGACAAAGGTCGTACGGTAGATATCGTATTGAATCCACTAGGTGTACCATCGCGTATGAACATCGGTCAGATCCTTGAAACACATATGGGTCTTGCTGCACGTGGTATCGGTGAACGTATTGAAGAGATGATGAAAGAACAACGTGAGCTTCATGAGCTACGTGAATTCATCAAGCAAGCTTACGAAATTGGTGAATCTCGCCAAGTTGTAGACATTGCTAGCTTCACTGATGACGAAATTCGTCGTCTAGCTGAAAACTTAAAAGGTGGTTTACCAATAGCTACTCCTGCATTTGATGGCGCGAAAGAAAGCGAAATCAAAGACATGCTTGAGCTTGGTGGATATCCTCGAAGTGGTCAGGTTACACTTTATGATGGCCGTACTGGCGATCAGTTTGAACGTCAAGTAACTGTTGGTTACATGTACATGCTTAAACTTAACCACTTGGTTGACGATAAAATGCACGCACGTTCTACTGGTTCTTACAGCCTTGTTACTCAGCAGCCGCTGGGTGGTAAAGCACAGTTCGGTGGCCAGCGTTTTGGTGAGATGGAAGTATGGGCACTTGAAGCTTACGGTGCTGCTTACACTCTACAAGAAATGCTAACAGTGAAATCGGATGACGTGAACGGTCGTACTAAGATGTATAAAAACATCGTTGATGGTAACCATAAAATGGAGCCAGGTATGCCAGAATCGTTCAACGTATTGTTGAAAGAAATCCGCTCACTGGGTATCAACATCGAGTTGGAAGAAAATTAAGCCAATTAGATGCTGCAGTTAACGCTGCAGCATCTGTTACGGCTGAATAGAATGTAGGGACGAGACTATCCGTCCTCAAGATTAACTCCGACAGGAGAGCTAAGGTGAAAGACTTACTTAAGTTTCTGAAGCAACAAAATAAGACCGAAGAATTCGATGCAATTCGCATTGGTCTTGCTTCACCAGACATGGTTCGTTCATGGTCATACGGTGAAGTAAAGAAACCTGAGACTATTAACTACCGTACTTTCAAGCCTGAGCGCGACGGCTTATTCTGTGCCCGTATTTTTGGCCCAGTGAAAGATTATGAGTGTTTATGTGGTAAATATAAACGCCTTAAACACCGTGGTGTGATCTGTGAAAAGTGTGGCGTTGAAGTAACACTCACTAAAGTGCGACGCGATCGTATGGGTCATATCGACCTTGCGAGCCCAGTTGCACATATATGGTTTTTAAAATCATTACCGTCACGTATTGGCTTAATGCTAGATATGACGCTTCGTGATATTGAACGTGTTCTTTACTTCGAATCATTCGTAGTAACTGAGCCTGGTATGACAACGCTTGAGCGTGGTCAACTATTAGGTGAAGAAGAATACTTAGATTCACTAGAAGAGCACGGTGATGAATTTGAAGCGAAGATGGGTGCTGAAGCAGTTTTAGACTTGCTTCGTGAACTTGATCTTGCTCAATTAATTGCTGAGATGCGTGAAGAGTTACCAACAATTAACTCTGAAACTAAGCGTAAAAAAATCACTAAACGTCTTAAGTTAATGGAATCGTTCCACCAATCAGGTAATAACCCTGAGTGGATGATCATGACAGTACTTCCAGTATTGCCACCTGATCTACGCCCATTAGTACCATTAGACGGTGGTCGTTTTGCGACATCTGATCTAAACGACCTTTACCGTCGTGTTATTAACCGTAATAACCGTCTTAAGCGCCTACTAGATTTAGCAGCACCAGACATTATTGTACGCAACGAAAAACGTATGTTACAAGAAGCGGTAGATGCGCTACTTGATAACGGTCGTCGTGGTCGTGCAATTACAGGTTCTAACAAACGTCCTCTTAAATCTCTTGCTGATATGATCAAGGGTAAGCAAGGTCGTTTCCGTCAGAACTTACTTGGTAAGCGTGTAGATTATTCAGGCCGTTCTGTAATCACAGTAGGTCCTACTCTTAAGCTTCACCAATGTGGTCTTCCTAAGAAGATGGCACTAGAGTTATTCAAACCATTCATCTATGGCAAATTAGAGCGTCGCGGCATGGCTACGACAATCAAAGCAGCTAAGAAGATGGTTGAACGTGAAGTTCCGGAAGTATGGGATGTACTTGACGAAGTAATTCGTGAACATCCAGTATTACTTAACCGTGCACCAACACTTCACCGTTTGGGTATCCAAGCGTTTGAACCTGTGCTTATCGAAGGTAAAGCGATTCATTTGCATCCATTAGTATGTGCGGCCTACAACGCCGATTTCGATGGTGACCAAATGGCGGTACACGTACCGTTAACAATCGAAGCACAGCTTGAAGCTCGTGCCTTAATGATGTCAACAAACAACATTCTATCTCCTGCGAATGGTGAGCCAATCATCGTTCCTTCACAGGATGTTGTATTGGGTCTTTATTACATGACTCGTGACCGCATTAACGCTAAAGGCGAAGGCGCGATATTTAAAGATCCAAAAGAAGCAGAAAAAGCATACCGCAGCGGCAATGCAGACCTTCACGCAATCGTGAAAGTACGTATTAGCCAATCAGTTAAAAACGAAGACGGCATAGTAGAAGACACTGTTACTGTTATCGATACAACTGTTGGTCGTGCAATTCTGTCTCTAATTTTACCTAAAGGCATGCCGTTTGCGTCAATCAACCAGCCGCTAGGTAAAAAGCAGATTTCTGGCTTATTGAATGAGTGTTACCGTCGTCTAGGTCTTAAAGATACAGTTATCTTTGCTGACCAAGTTATGTACACCGGTTTCCATTATGCAATGAAGTCAGGTGTTTCTATCGGTATTGATGACTTAGTTATCCCACCGATTAAAGCACAGATAATTGAATCAGCTGAAGCTGAAGTGACTGAAATCAACCAACAATTCCAATCAGGTCTTGTAACGGCTGGTGAAAAGTACAACAAAGTTATCGATATCTGGTCACGTGTAAACGAAAACTTATCACGTGAGATGATGGCTAACTTGTCAAAAGACACAGTTATCAATGCAAAAGGTGAAGAAGTAGAGCAACCGTCATTTAACTCAGTGTTTATGATGGCCGACTCAGGTGCTCGTGGTAGTGCTGCACAGATTCGTCAGTTGGCGGGTATGCGTGGTCTAATGGCACGTCCAGATGGTTCAATCATCGAGACGCCAATCACAGCTAACTTCCGTGAAGGTCTAAACGTACTTCAGTACTTCATCTCAACGCATGGTGCGCGTAAAGGTCTTGCCGATACAGCACTTAAAACAGCAAACTCGGGTTACCTAACGCGTCGTCTAGTAGACGTTGCACAAGATTTGGTAATCAATGAAGATGACTGTGGCACAGAAGATGGCTTAACAATGAAACCGCTTATTGAAGGTGGTGATGTTGTAGAAGCACTTCGCGAACGTGTTCTAGGTCGTGTTGTTGCTGAAGATATTGTAATTCCAGGTACTAATACTGTACTTGTTGAACGTAATGTTATGCTTGACGAAAAACTGTGTGACCTTTTAGAAGAGCACTCAGTAGATGAAGTTCGCGTACGTTCTGTTATCACATGTGATAATGACTTTGGTGTTTGTGCTAACTGTTACGGTCGTGACCTAGCACGTGGTCACATCATTAACGCTGGTGAATCAGTGGGTGTTATCGCGGCTCAATCAATCGGTGAGCCGGGTACACAGTTAACAATGCGTACCTTCCACATCGGTGGTGCGGCATCTAGAGCATCTGCAGAAAATAATGTACAAGTTAAAACTAACGGTACATTAAAACTTCATAACTCTAAGTACGTATTAAACACAGACGGTAAGATTGTTATTACCTCTCGTTCTACGGAAATTACTATCATCGATAGTCATGGTCGTGAGAAAGAGCGTTATAAAGTACCTTACGGTGCGGTACTAACAGTGCAAGACAATGCAGAAGTTCAAGGTAACGACATCGTTGCTACTTGGGACCCGCATAGTCACCCAATCGTTCTTGAGCATAAGTCAAAAGTATCGTTCAGCGATATCGATGATTCAAATACTGAAGCACAGACTGATGAACTAACCGGTTTAACCCGTGTAGTTGTAAAAGATCTTGCTAAAGTAAATACGAAAGAACCAAAGCTTATCATTGAAAGTGAAGAGCGCGGTCTGCAAGAAACACGTCTTCCTTCATTCACTACGATTGAAGTTATTGACGGCGTTACAGCAAACCCAGGTGACGTGTTAGCACGTATTCCGCAAGAAGGTTCGAAAACTCGTGATATCACGGGTGGTCTACCACGCGTAGCCGACTTATTTGAAGCTCGTAAGCCAAAAGATCCAGCTATATTAGCTGAAGTAACTGGTACAATTAGCTTCGGTAAAGAGACTAAAGGTAAGAAGCGTTTAGTTATTACTCCAGCTGAAGGTGATCATTACGAAGAGATGATTCCTAAGTGGCGTCAACTTAACGTGTTTGAAGGTGAGCAAGTGTCTAAAGGTGAAGTTATTGCCGATGGTCCTGAATCACCGCATGACATCTTACGCCTACGTGGTGTGACTCATGTTGCTAACTATATCGTTAACGAAGTGCAAGAGGTTTACCGTTTGCAAGGCGTTAAGATCAATGACAAGCACATTGAAACA
This sequence comes from Pseudoalteromonas sp. Z1A2, assembly GCF_011378755.1. Lineage (NCBI taxonomy): Bacteria > Pseudomonadati > Pseudomonadota > Gammaproteobacteria > Alteromonadales > Pseudoalteromonadaceae > Pseudoalteromonas > Pseudoalteromonas sp. Z1A2. The sequence goes on from NZ_WTKX01000007.1 coordinate 142,108, forward strand.
ATTATCCGTCAAATGTTACGTAAATGTACCATTATGCACGGCGGTGATACTGACTTCTTAGCCGGTGAACAAATCGAAGTGGCGCGCGTTAATATCGCAAACCGTGACCTTGAAAAACAAGGTAAGATACCAGCTAAGTTTGAAATCCAGTTAATGGGTATCACAAAAGCATCACTAGCAACAGAATCTTTCATCTCTGCAGCGTCTTTCCAAGAGACAACACGTGTTCTTACAGATGCGGCAGTGAATGGTAAGAGCGATGAGCTTCGCGGTCTTAAAGAAAACGTAATTGTGGGTCGTTTGATCCCAGCCGGTACCGGTTTTGCGTATCATCAAGAACGTATGGCTCGCCGTAAACAAAGCAAAGTAGTAGTAGAAGAGCAAACAGTAAGTGCAGAAGAGGCGACTCAAGCACTTACAGACGCTCTAAATGCTGATTTGTCTGGAAATCAATAAACTGTTCTTAATCAATAGATTAAGTGATCGTAAGGCAGTTATATGCTGTCTTACGATTAGTTTAGGTTGACAGGTTAAACTTTGCTCATTAAAATTCCGCCACCCATTTACTTGTGTGCTTAATGCAGGCTCGTAAATAAAGGGCGGATTTTTTTATTTTTTTCAGTAGTAATTTTAATTTCAGGAGCTATTTAAATGGCAACTATTAACCAGCTAGTGCGTAAGCCACGCCGTAGCAAGGTTACGAAAAGTAACTCAGCTGCACTAAAAGCGTGTCCGCAAAAGCGCGGTGTATGTACTCGCGTATATACAACTACACCTAAGAAACCAAACTCGGCGTTACGTAAAGTAGCACGTGTACGTTTAACTAACGGTTTCGAAGTAACTTCATACATTGGCGGTGAAGGTCATAACCTTCAAGAGCATAGTGTAATCCTAATCCGTGGTGGTCGTGTTAAAGATTTACCAGGTGTGCGTTTTCACACTGTTCGTGGTGCACTTGACTGTGCAGGCGTTAGCGATCGTCGTCAAGCTCGTTCTAAATACGGTGCAAAACGCCCTAAAGGGTAATTGTATTCCGTTAGTAAGGCCAAGCACTAAATATTTATAATTATTGTTTTGGGTGATTGACTCGAAAGAGCAAACCTGAATAAACCGGAGATACAAAATGCCTAGAAGACGCGTAATCGGTCAACGTAAAATTCTTCCAGATCCTAAGTTCGGATCGGAACTTCTTGCTAAATTCGTTAACATCGTGATGTTAGACGGCAAGAAATCTACTGCTGAAAAAATTGTTTATGGTGCGCTAGACGTGGCTGCTGAGAAATCAGGCAAGTCGCACCTAGAAATCTTTGAGACTGCACTTGATAACATCCGTCCACAGGTAGAGGTTAAATCTCGCCGTGTTGGTGGTTCAACTTATCAAGTACCAGTTGAAGTACGTCCAGTTCGTCGTAACGCATTAGGTATGCGTTGGTTAGTAGACGCTGCACGTAAGCGTGGCGAAAAATCTATGGGCTTACGTTTAGCTCAAGAAATCGTTGACGCTTCTGATAATAAAGGCACTGCGGTTAAGAAACGTGAAGACGTTCACCGTATGGCTGAAGCGAATAAAGCATTCGCTCATTACCGTTGGTAATCTGTCTTTAACCTTTAAGAGGATCATATGGCACGTACAACTCCACTTGAGCGCTATCGTAATATAGGTATTGTTGCTCACGTAGATGCAGGCAAAACCACCACAACAGAACGTGTTCTGTTCTACACAGGTCTTTCTCATAAGATCGGTGAAGTACATGATGGCGCTGCAACTATGGATTGGATGGAGCAGGAACAAGAGCGTGGTATCACAATCACTTCTGCTGCAACAACGTGTTTTTGGAAAGGGATGGACGCTCAATTTGACGCCCATCGTATCAATATTATTGATACTCCAGGACACGTAGATTTCACTATCGAAGTAGAGCGTTCTTTACGCGTACTAGATGGTGCGGTAGTTGTTCTTTGTGCTTCATCTGGTGTACAGCCGCAAACTGAGACAGTTTGGCGTCAAGCGAACAAATACGAAGTTCCGAGAATGATCTTCGTAAATAAAATGGATCGCACGGGCGCAGACTTCTTAGCAGTGGTCAGCCAGGTGAAATCTCGTCTTGGAGCAACGCCTGTTCCAATTCAGTTGCCTGTAGGCGCTGAGGACGACTTTAAAGGTGTTATTGACCTTATAAAAATGAAAGTGATTAACTGGAACGAAGCGGACCAGGGTATGACTTTCTCTTATGAGGCAATACCGGCAGAACTTCTGGAATTAGCTGAAGAATGGCGCGCTCATTTAGTTGAAAGCGCTGCTGAAGCAACAGAAGAACTAATGGATAAATACTTAGAAGGTGAAGAGTTAAGTGAAGCAGAAATTAAAAATGCTTTACGCCAACGAACATTAGCAAATGAGATTGTTCCAGTTACTTGTGGTAGCGCATTTAAAAACAAAGGCGTTCAAGCTGTGCTTGATGGCGTTGTTGAATATATGCCGTCACCAGAGCAAGTGAAACAAATCCAAGGTATCTTAGAAAATGGTACTGAGGAAGAACGTCCAGCTAATGATAAAGCGCCGTTTGCTGCACTCGCATTTAAGATTGCAACAGACCCGTTTGTTGGAACCTTGACCTTTTTCCGTGTTTACTCTGGTACTGTTAAACAGGGTGACACGGTATATAATCCAGTAAAAAGTAAGCGTGAGCGACTTGGCCGTATCGTACAGATGCATTCAAACTCTCGTGAAGAGATCAAAGAAGTTTTCGCAGGCGACATCGCGGCAGCTATTGGTCTTAAAGACGTAACAACAGGTGAAACACTGTGTGATCCGAATTCTATTATTACGCTTGAGCGTATGGAATTCCCAGAACCAGTAATCTCTATTGCGGTTGAGCCCCGCACTATAGCTGACCAAGATAAGATGGGTATCGCACTAGGTAAACTAGCTGCTGAAGATCCTTCTTTTCGCGTACAAACTGACGAAGAATCAGGCCAGGTTATAATCTCTGGCATGGGTGAACTTCACTTAGATATCATCGTCGACCGTATGAAACGTGAATTCAGTGTTGAATGTAACGTTGGTAAGCCGCAGGTCTCATACCGAGAAGCTATTCGTTCAACTGTTAAGGTTGAAGGGAAGTTTATACGTCAGTCAGGTGGTCGTGGCCAATATGGACACGTTTGGATTAAACTTGAACCGATGGATATTACGGATGATGAGTCACCAATTTACGAGTTCGTTAACGAAACCGTAGGTGGTTCAGTTCCTAAAGAATTCGTTCCTGCGGTAGACAAAGGTATCCAAGAGCAAATGTCTCAAGGTGTACTGGCAGGCTACCCATTACTTGGCGTTAAAGCGACTTTATATGATGGTTCATTCCATGATGTAGATTCGAATGAAATGGCATTTAAAATAGCAGGTTCACTGGCAATGAAAAACGGGGCGCTTGAAGCTAACCCTGTACTTTTAGAGCCAGTAATGAAGGTTGAAGTACTCACTCCTGATTCAAATATGGGTGATGTAGTTGGCGACTTAAACCGTCGCCGCGGCATAATCGAAGGCATGGAAGATGCATTAGGTGGACTTAAGCAAATTAATGCGCAAGTTCCTCTTTCTGAAATGTTTGGTTATGCAACTGCTTTACGATCTGCAACACAGGGCCGTGCCTCATACTCTATGGAGTTTGTGAAGTACGCTGAAGCCTCTAAAAATGTCGCAGATACAATAATTTCAGCTCGCGCTGTTATATAATTTTAGCTTGTCTGGCTCAATAGTGAGTCAGGCTTTAATTTCTTTATTAGGAATTTTTTAAGATGGCAAAAGAAAAGTTTGAACGCGTAAAACCGCACGTAAACGTTGGTACAATCGGCCACGTTGACCACGGTAAAACTACACTAACTGC
>NZ_WTKX01000070.1:0-1605 GCF_011378755.1 Pseudoalteromonas sp. Z1A2
CCCCCTGTGTCAGGATAGTTGTCGCCTCTAACTTTTAATAGAGGCAGATAAAATGAGACGTCGATTTACACAAGAATTTAAAGTTCAAGCTGTTGAAAAAGCATTATCCCAATGTGATGATGTTCGCCTAGAAGATATTGCGCTTGATTTAGGCATCGGTTATTCAACCTTGCAACGATGGATCGCGCTTGCTAAAAACCATGAACTTGAAACTAAAAATAATGGTAGTCACATGACAACAGAAAAACGCCCTCATGACTGGAGCTTAGAAGAAAGGCTTAACGCCATTATTGAATGTGCGAGTTTAGATGAAGCAGCTCTTAATGAATATTGCCGTGCTAAGGGGCTTTACCCGCATCATATTAAACAATGGAAGCAAGATTTTGCTCAAGGGCCTTCAACGACGCCCGTAAAATCAGACAGTAAACAGCTCAAACAAGAAATTAAGCAGCTTCAAAAAGAGCTTAATCGTAAAGACAAAGCGTTAGCAGAAACAGCCGCCTTACTTGTACTCAAAAAAAAAGCAGATGCGCTTTGGGGTTTCAACGAGGACGATTAACCAGCTCAACTGAGCGTCATGAATTGATAAAGCTCATTACCGATGCGCAGGAATCAGGGGCAAGGCAAGAAAAAGCATGTGAGTTACTTGGTCTAACGGCAAGAACAATTCAACGCTGGATTGAAGCTGATGATATGACAGATAAGCGAACAAGTACGATAAAGCGACCACCTAACAGGCTAACTGAATTAGAACAACAGCGTATAATTAAGACTGTTAATTCAATAGAATATGGACATTTACCACCCAGTAAGATAGTCCCTAAACTATTGGATAAAGGTGTGTGGATAGCATCAGAAAGCTCGTTTTATCGCGTTATGAAATCACATAAATTATTAACACACAGAGAAAAAGTTAAACCAAATAAAAAGATAAAAAAGCCAAAAGCGCTCAAGGCAATACGTGTAAACGAAATTTATACATGGGATATCACGTATTTGCCAACAGCTGTTAAAGGTCAGTTTTTATACTTATATTTAGTGATGGATATTTATAGTCGAAAAATAGTTGGTTGGCAGGTTCATGACACACAACTAAGCACACTGGCGGCTGATTTAATGGTAGATATTTGCAGGCGAGAGCAGGTAAAGCCTGAGCAAGTCACGTTGCACTCGGATAATGGCAGTCCAATGAAAGGGGCAACGTTATTAGCGACATTGCAGGAGTTAGGTATTGTTCCTTCATTTAGCCGACCGTCTGTGAGTAATGATAATCCTTATTCTGAATCGCTATTTAAGACGTTAAAGTATCGCCCGGAATACCCTGAGAAAGCCTTTGAAAGCATGGGTAGCGCAAGAAAGTGGGTTAGCGGATTTGTTGATTGGTACAACGATGAGCACTTGCACAGCGGTATTAAATTTGTCACGCCAAACCAGCGTCATTTAGGATTAGATAAAGCGATACTAGCGAAACGTCATCAGATAAATGAAATGGCGAAATTACAGAACCCAATTCGTTGGTCAGGAAAGTCTCGAAATTGGACGATGATCAATGAAGTAAATTTAAATCCAGAGAAAAAAGAAGCAATGCGGGCGGCATAAAATTTA
>NZ_WTKX01000071.1:0-1321 GCF_011378755.1 Pseudoalteromonas sp. Z1A2
AATTTATGGGTTGTTAGTGGTGGTAGATATTAAATGTTTATTTAAAAGCCCTTACAGGCAGTCAGAGGCTCGGAGCTCGCCTTTCTGGCTGTCTGTTAAGGGCTAATTTATAAAATGGCAGAATGAAGCGTTTTAGGAAGGAATTTAATAACTGCTAAAAAAGTAACCCGCTACGCTCAGGCTTCGCTTGGCGGATTACTTTATTATCAAATTTGACAGATATGAACAGTAAATAATATTGATACCGGTTCATAGTAAAACACGTAATTAATACAAGGCCCTCCCGCGTCGCGGGTCCCTCCCATATTAATTTACATGTTCTGATTCAAGCGATAATTTAACGTTAATTAGAGATTCAATTTCTAATGATTGGTCTATCAAACGATGGAATAAAGGCTCTATTTCAGTGAAGTCAGAACCACCATTTAGGACGGCATAAATGCCATTACACAATTCGGAGTGTGAAGCGGCCAAATTCTTAATATTTTCGCATGAAATTAATTTATGGATAGCGTCCTCGTGAGCTGGCGCTATGTTGCTTGTATTTGGTAAAATGGTATTGTTATTAGACATGTTAAATCCTCAAGTTTTAATGTGTTTAGCCTATGCAGGTGCTGGAACACCTGTATGGGCAATCTTACTTACTACTACGTACAATATGACTCATGAATCGCTTTAACTCAGCACTTAATTTAGTGTTAGGAAAAGCTTTCAAAAAACCCTCTTTTAAATCCGTATCAAGTTTAATGTTACAAGTAGAATCTAATTCAAAATCCTCATTTGTATTTAGACTTTCACTGCTATCAATTTCTCTTACTGAAGACCTGGCTTTATCAAGTATTGATTTAACTTGAGAATACCCAGAATGAGAACTTGAATTGCCATAGCTTAGCAATGATGGCGAATCATAATTAAGTTTCCCAGAATCGATAGATCGCGAAATAAAAGACCTTAATTCATTACTTGTATTCGAATGGTTCAATTTGCATAAGTCTGAAAAGTCTCTTTTAAGCTTTGAATTAATCCTAAAATTAAACAAAGGAACTTGTTCCGACATAGATACTACCCTTTAAATGATTACAATGTACATACAAAATAACAGTTGAACTCAAGAAGTCAACAAAAAAATGTATACGTTGTATTTATTTTTAATTTATTTAAGCTTTATGTGGTATGTAAAACCAACTTTTTACAACATCTCAGTTTAAAGTTAAATTAGACATATAAAACAATGCTTTAGGCATGTTTTATATATCTACTGAGATATTGCGAGTGCCAAAATGGGACAAGAGTCCACTATTAAAGTATGTGGACTCTCAAC
>NZ_WTKX01000072.1:0-1309 GCF_011378755.1 Pseudoalteromonas sp. Z1A2
TGAATCGCCCCGAGTTCATCGGAGACCAGTTTGTTTAAGTCAGGCCACTTTACCTGACTCGTTTAAATTATCATAGTAGTCTGTTTCATATTGAGCTGGTGAAATATACCCAATTGAAGATAATAAGCGTTGATTATTAAACCAATTGACCCACTCTAACGTTGCGTATTCAACAGCATCAACATTCTTCCACGGGCCATTTCTGCGAATAATCTCTGTTTTAAATAATCCATTTATTGTTTCAGCCAATGCATTGTCATAAGAGTCACCCACACTGCCTACAGACGCTTGAATTCCAGCTTCAGCAAGTCGCTCAGTGTATCGTATAGACAAATATTGGCTGCCTCTGTCGCTGTGGTGAATTAACCCTTCGGGGTTGCCACGATGCCAAATAGCTTGCTCTAACGCATCAAGAATAAGCTCTGTGTGCATTGTCGTTGATACACGCCAACCTACAATGTATCGTGAAAAAACATCTATCACGAAAGCGACATAAACAAACCCACTCCATGTGGCAACATAGGTGATGTCAGCTACCCAAAGTTGATTTGGCTGCTCAGCAGTAAATTGACGATTAACTAAATCAAGTGGCTTATCTTGTTGCTCGTCAGGTATCGTTGTCTTATGTGCTTTACCCCGACGAACACCTTGAATTCCCATAACTCGCATCAATCGTTCGACTGTACAGCGGGCGACTTGATGGTCGTCAAGCTGTAGCTGCTTCCATATTTTTCTTGCACCATAAACTGACATATTATCCTCCCACACTTCGCGAATGAGTATTATCAGCTCAGCATCACGCTTTTTGCGGTTAGACAGTCGCTCAGGCTCTCTTTGTATCTGTTTATGAGAATAATACGTTGATGGTGCAATCGGCAATTCCTTGCAAATTGACTCGACACCGTAATGCTCTCTGCAAGCATCAATAAAATCCACTATTACTTCTGTTTGCGGTCGAGCTCCGCTTGGGCGAAAAAAGCGGCAGCTTGCCTCAGGATATCATTCGTTCGCTTGAGCTCTTTATTCTCGCGCTCTAAGACGGCAAGGCGTTCTTCAGTTGATTGCGTATTAGAAGAGGGTTTAGACGGTTGAGCTTGAGATTTCTTGACCCATGCTCTAAGTGTTTCTGGGGTACATCCCAGTTTATCTGAAATCGATACTAGCGCAGCCCAAAGAGAAGGGTATTCATGCTGTTGTGTGGTAACAAGCCTAATTGCACGTTCACGAAATTCTGATGTATAGCGATTTGATTTTTTCATAGTTCCAGTTTCTCAAGTTATTGAGTCTCTGGCAAACACGGGGCGATTCA
>NZ_WTKX01000073.1:0-1130 GCF_011378755.1 Pseudoalteromonas sp. Z1A2
ATCAGCTTTAAAGGCATTATGCCGGGCGAAACCTTTGTTTATAAATTTAAACTGCAACAAAGCGGTACATATTGGTATCACTCACATAGTGGCTTTCAAGAAATGACAGGCATGTACGGTGCATTAATTATTGAACCGCGAGAAAACGATATTATTAGTGCAGATAACGAGCATGTTATTCAATTATCTGATTGGACTGATGATGACCCTATGGCTCTGTTCCGTAAATTAAAAGTACAGAGTGATGTATTTAACTTCAATCAACCCACTGTTCCAGAGTTTTTCGATGACGTTTCAAGCAGCAGTATTTCAAATGCTCTACAGCGCCGAAAAATGTGGAATCAGATGCGAATGAACCCTACAGACTTAGCTGATTTATCTGCATCAGCAATGACTTTTTTAATGAACGGTAGTACTCCAATGGCAAACTGGCGTGGATTATTTAAAGTCGGTGAAAAGCTTAGGTTAAGGTTTATTAATGGCTCTAGTAATAGCTTTTTTGACGTGCGTATCCCCGAGCTAAAACTGACGGTTGTACAAGCAGATGGGCAAAACGTTGAACCTGTGACAGTTGATGAATTTAGATTCGGCCCTGGTGAAACCTACGACGTAATTGTTGAGCCTAAAAATGATGCCTATACGATTTTTGCTCAAAGTATGGATCGCTCTGGTTACGCAAAAGGAACTTTATCAAGCTCGCCTAATATTGATGCGCCAGTACCTGCACTTGACCCTGTTGAGTGGTTAACGATGACCGATATGATGGGCAATATGACCCACGGCGGTGAGCATTCTGCAATGGCTGGTATGGCTGGCATGTCAGGTATGAACTCTAAAGAAATGGATCATAGCGCTATGGGTCACGGTGCAATGGCGATGGATCATAGCAAACATGGTATGTCTGAAAATCCATTAGCGGTTGCCAGCTCTAAAGTGCGTCATGCAAAAACGGAGTATGGAGCTTCAGTTGATATGCGCGTTGATATGCCTAGAACAAATCTTGATGATCCTGGTATTGGTTTACGTAAAAATGGTCGCCGAGTTTTAACACTTGCAGATTTACACTCACTTGAAGGGATCACTAACCAGCAAGAGCCAGAAGCTGAAATTGAGCTGCATTTAACCGGAAA